>JAKQEQ010000141.1 GCA_029556545.1 Candidatus Hydrogenedentota bacterium | reverse complement strand
AACCTGTCCAACCTGTCGAATCCGGGCGTTGCGATGTGCGGGGCGCACCGGTTTCAATGACCATGTTGGACGTGTTGGACGGGTTCGACGCGTTGGACCCGGGCGACAAAACCTGGCGTGCCGTCGAACCTGTCGAACTTGTCCAACCTGTCGAATCCGGGCGTTGCGATGTGCGCGCGGGCACGATGGGAAATGTTATTTTTTTCCAAAATGAGGCGAGAACGCGTTCACGGCCGCACATTTCCTGTCTTGGGCAACGCTATAACAACCACACAGCGCGGCTAGGCGCTCAGGGCGAGCCGGGCTGGAACGGTCCCGGCGCGGGTGATGCTTTGTTATTGACGCAACCGGTCCCGGCGCGGCGCGAACGGGCGTTAGTCCCAGGGGCCGTCATGAGAGGAGTATAGCCATGACGCAGCAACGGTTCGTTTGGGCCGGGTTAATCGCGCTCGCCGCCGCGCTGTCCTGGGCAGCGCCGGCGCCGGCAGGGTCCGGCCAGGAGAAGTTTAGCGATTTAACACCGGCAATGATCTCGGACACGGAGCCGGCGCCGCGCGTGGTGACGGCCTCGTCGTCGCTCGGCGCTGAGTATCTGCCGTTCAAGGCATTCGACCACGACGGGTCGGGCGGCAGCCGCTGGATCTCGGGCAACACGCCCAACGGCTGGATTCAATTCGATTTCGGCGCGCCGGTGTTCATCGATGAATACCGCCTGACCGTCAGCCATTATCTGCCCGCCGCGCCGCGGGATTGGACGCTGCAAGGATCGGACAACGGGACCTCGTGGACAGCGCTGGACGCGCGGACAGCGGTCAGCGACTGGTCCGCGCCGTTGACGTTCGCCGCCGCCGCGCCGGGGACCTACCGTTACGCGCGGCTGAACGTCAGCGCCACTAACGGGCACGGCTACGTCAACATCACGGAGATCGAGCTGTCCGGCCTGGCGGACGTTACGCCCACGCCCGATGTGCGGACCTGGACGCCGACGCGCACCCCGACGCGGACGGTGACCAACACGCCAGTAGGCGATCCGGAAGATTTGACCGAGCGGATGAACTCGAACACCGACCCGCCGCCGTATGTCGTGAGCACGTTACCTGAGGATCCGGCCGCGTACCTCGCGTTCGACCACAAGGTCGCTGGTTGGTCCAACGCTAATGCTGAATGGATCCAATTTGCCTTCCAAGGCACCGTCACGGTGAGTTCTTATTCCGTCACTGATGGAGGCGCTTATGTATTCGAAGGCTACAGCGGAATGGGGATGTGGGCGGTTTTAGACACGCGCGAGAATGTTGGGTATGGGAAGCACTACTTCAATCTGTCCCAGCCTTACAGCAGTCCTACGTTCCGTTTCCGCCGCAATGGAACGGGGTTGGTTTTTGGCGAAATCGAGCTGTTCTCCGGGATCCGGGCCACGCCATCGCCGTCGCCTACGGCGACGCGGACGCCGACAGTGACCCGGACGCCGACGGTTTCGCCGCTCCCGACGTCGATGCCGACGCTCACCCCGACGGTGACGCGGACACCGACGGCGACGGCGACGCGGACAGCCACGCCGTCGCGGACGCCCACTGACAGGCCAACGGTGACGCCTTCCCCCGCGCCCGAGGAATGCGAACAGGACATCACCGTGCCGATGATCTCCAACACCGCGCCCGCGCCGTACGTCTGCTCCGCATCAACGGAATACCCCGGACAGTTGGCGTTCCGAGCATTCGATCAAACTGCCACTTCATGGGCGACAGCCGACGGCTGGCTTTCTGGCTGGGTGCAATTTGATTTCGGGACGCCGGTGACCGTCACCATGTATTCGATCCGCGCCGACGACTTTTCGAGATCGCCGCGCAATTGGACGTTACAGGGCTCACCGAATGGCACGAGCTGGACGACGAAGCATTCGCGGACAGCCGACGGAAACTGGCCGGGAACCCAATTTTTCCGCATTGCCAGCCCCGCCGCCTACCGGTATTACCGGGTAAATGTTTCTGCAAACAACGGTTCGACATCCCGTGTCCAGATCAATGAAATCGAACTCTTCTCCTGCGATGTGCTCAATCCGGGCACGCCGGCTCCGACACGGACTCCGACGTTGACCCCAACGCGGACGTTTTCGCCGTCGCCGACGCTGACGATGACCTGGACGCCCACCGCGTCGATGACCGCCACCGAGACGCCGACATGGACGCCGACCCGCACGCCGACGGCGTCGCCCACGCCGACCAACACGGCCACGCCGTCTCCAACGCGCACCGAGACCAGGACGCCGACGGAGTCGCCGACGATCACGCTATCGCCGACGCGGTCGCCGACGCGAACCCCGACGGTGACCAACACGCCGACGGTGACCCGGACGCCGACGTGGTCGCCAACGGTGACGCCGGCCAGCGCCGCCTGCCACGTGGACATCGCCGGGCCGCTGTTTAACTACACATCTCAGGACGGCCATTATTGCGCGGCGTCCGCGGATGTGAGCGGCGCCGGCGCAGCGTGGCAGGCGTTTGATGAACGCTCTCCCAGTTGGGTGCTCCCGCCGGACACCGTGTCCGGCTGGCTGGAATACGGCCTGCCCGTGCCGTCCACCGTGGAGATCTATGCCATCACCATCAGTGGTGCTGTCACCTCAGCGCCGGCCGACTGGCTGTTCCTGGGGTCGCCCGACGGAATCAACTGGACGGTCCTCGATGCCCGGACCGCGTTTTCGTTCGGCGGCGGTGAACGGAAGCTGTTCTTCGTCGCCAATCCCGGCGGCTATCCCTATTATCGGCTTGACATTTTGGCGAACAACGGGGCGAACTATTCGAGTGTCCAGGAGCTCGATCTGCTGGCCTGCGAGCCGTGCCTGGTGGATCTGGTTCCCGCGATGACGTCGAACACAGAGCCTCCCCCCGGCGTCTGCTCCGCATCATCGATTGATAGCGCAACGTTCGACGCCTGGAAAGCGTTTGACGACGAGATCGAGGAATATGGTTCGGCATGGGCGTCGGGCGTCGGACAGCAAACGGGCTGGCTGCAGTACTACTTTGGTACGAACAGGACGGTCGCCGCCTACTCGATCTACGCCTACAGTCCGTACACGGCGCCGCGCGATTGGCAGCTTCTGGGCTCGGCCAACGGCAGCGCGTGGACCGTGCTGGATAGCCGGGAGAGCATCACCAACTGGCCGGACAAATTGCATTTCACCGTGGCCGCGCCGGGCTCGTACCGATATTACAGGTTGGACATCACCGCCAACAATGGCGGAATCAACGTGCTCATTAATGAGTTGGAACTGCTGCCGTGCGAGTCGCTGCTGTATTACACGCCGACACCGGCATCGACTCGGACGGCAACGCCGACAATGACGCCGACGCCGACGCTGTCGCCGACGCGGACGGCGACGCTATCGCCGACCGTCACCCTATCGCCGACGCGGACAGCCACGCTCACCCCGACCCTGTCGCCGACGCGGACGGCTACGCGCACCGGAACCCTGTCGCCGACGCGGACGGCCACGCGCACGCCGACGCGGACCCCGACGCGGACACCAACGCGCACGCCGACCCTGACGCCGACGGTCATGCCGACGCCGAACGAGTGCGAAGTCGATATCACCGTGCAGATGACCTCCGACACGTCACCCGTGCCGTTCGCGGCGAGCGCTTCGTCGTACAAGGCCAATAATGAGCGTCCGTGGCAAGCGTTCGATCATCAGCCGCCGGGCGCGCATCTGGCCAATCACTGGACCGCTGCGGTGGGCGAGACCACCGGCTGGCTGCAATTCGATTTCGCCGCGCCGGTCCAGATCACCCTCTATTCCATCACGCAATACTATTGGAGCCCGCAGAATCCGCGGAACTGGCAGTTGCTCGGGTCGAACAACGGATCTTCCTGGACCACGCTCGATACCCGGACAGGATTTTCCGCGGCCCCTCTGAGCAAAGTATATTTCCGGATCGCCAGCCCTGGCAGTTACCGCTACTACCGGATCAACGTCACGGCCAACAACGGCGGCCAGTATCTGGTGATCGAGGAGATGGAGCTGCTGTCCTGCGACGCGCCGCCGCCGACGGCCACCGTGTCCCCGACGCGGACGCCAACGTTGTCGCCGACGCCGACCATCTCGCCGACGCGCACGCCGACGCGGACGCCGACCCTGACGCCGACGGTCATGCCGACGCCGAACG
>JAKQEQ010000121.1 GCA_029556545.1 Candidatus Hydrogenedentota bacterium | reverse complement strand
GAGGGTGAAGGTGAGGATGAAGGTGAGGGTGAAGGTGAGGGTGAAGGCGAAGGCGAGGGCGAAGGCGATCCGTGCTTCAGCGAGCACCATACTGCGGACCAGTCACAGAACAACCTGATCGAATTGACCGAACTGTTGCGGGTAATTCAGTTCTACAACTCAGGCGGGTTCCACTGCGCGGACGATCCATCAACCACGGAAGACGGTTACGTTCCGGGGCCGGGGTTGAATCACGCCTGTTGCGCTCACGCCAGCGATTACTGGCCGAGCGGACCGGATTGGCGGATCGAATTGACGGAATTGCTCCGGATCATTCAGTTCTACAATTCCGGCGGCTACCACTGGTGCCCCAGCGAAGGTACTGAGGACGGATTCTGTCCTGGACTGACATAACACGCATTGGAGCGGTAATCGCTTAGCGTGAAGTACATGGGAGATCTATCATGAAGAAGTGTTGTGGACTTGTGCATCCCGGGCGCGGTGTGGCGCGGTGTTCACTGGTCTTGTGTGCGGTGTTTGCCTGCCTGCTACCGGCGAGCGAGAGCCCGGCACTGACGGTAAGCAGTCTCAACCGGTATGCGACCACCCACTACACAACCGGAAGCCAGATCTACTCCGACCGATCGTTCACCATTACCTCGATGCCCTCCTATCTCGAAGGCGCCCTCGGCATCCAAACGGAGAATGACGATAAGAACGTGACCAGCGAGACGTGGATCACCTTCAATATCGATGTTCCCGCCGTCGTGTACATCGCCTACGATTCGCGCGCGACTTCTCGGCCAAACTGGATGGCCCAATACGCCGCTACCGGCGACGCAATCGGCGTGTCGGACGCGAGCCAGGGCACTGCGAATATCTACGCGAAGCAGTTTCAAGCCGGGTCGGTCGTGCTCGGCGGCAACATGGCGGCGGGCGCGGCTGGCGCCGGCAGCAATTACTTCGTATTGCTCGCATCGTCCGCGCCTGTGGATTTCGACGCCATACTGCAAGGATTGGACGATGTGCTGGACGTAGTGATGGAGGGTCACTGGTCCGGCGGCGACCAGATATGGAAGCGGGTTCCGGGCCAGGTGGGGCCGGGGTTCACCAACGTGGACAACGACGGCAACGGCATCGACGACGATGATCATTTGGCGCTTCTCCAGGCCGTCCTGGATACACAGGTGTGTCTTGCCGCGCTGAATGCAGGCGACGTGGCGACTCTCCGCAACGCTTTTGTCTCGAACCGGTCTCTCATACAGACCCTGGAGCTCCAGAACCTGCGTGTGGATATCAGCGGCGGCGGGATCATTGTCCCGGACCAGACGATTTACATCTCAACCAACAAGACCAATATCTGTATCAATACTATCATCGGCGATCAGTGTTTCGACGTGGACAGCCTGTGGGGCGACGGCAACCTGCTTGATGACGCGCATCCGGACCTGGACGATGCGCTGCGCGATCTCGGGGCGGGTTACATGACCTTGGGCGACTACAGCGGCATAGACTATTTCCAGGGACTCGTCGCGCAATCCATCATCGGCTATCTTCCATTGATGGTTCAGCGCCTGCTGAACGAACTGAAAGCCGGTACTGCCGCGAAACAACCAGAAATGGAAGTTCCGCTCGGCGACAACGCCGTCAAGGGCTACACCATCCCGTGCGGCCAGATAGCCGATATCGATGAGGACATCAACTACAGCGGGATCAGCGCGCACGTGCACATCGACAACGAGTGGATTTGCGCCACCCTGCAAACCTTCATTAATCACTTCACCTGTTCGGAATTCACGTGCGGGCGCCCGCGGCTGAATGGGTCCGGCGACCTCAACCGCGACGGCACGACAAACCACAATTCCTATGTCGCCGCGTCACGCAACCGCCAACTGTTTCTGTACCGCGAATGGGCCGGATACCGCTCGCCAATCCTAATCGCCGCCCAGCCGGTCGGGGACACTTCCGGCGCGCTGCAGTACGGGGGACGGTTTGTTCTGACCGTTGACGTCGGCGACGTTTGGAGCGAGCCGTACCTTTACCAGTGGCATTCCGGAACCGCACCCGGAAGTCTCGCCGCCATATCCGGCGCAACCGCCGCCAGCCTGGTCCTTGATCCCCTCGATTTCATCGGGTCGAGGTACTACCGCGTACACGTTAGTGATCCGTGCGGGATATCTACCACCCAAAGCGACGTAGTCCAAGTACTCGTGCTCGCAGGCGAAGGTGAGGGTGAAGGCGAAGGTGAAGGCGAAGGCGAAGGCGAAGGCGAAGGCGAAGGCGAAGGTGAAGGCGAAGGTGAAGGCGAAGGCGAAGGTGAAGGCGAAGGCGAAGGTGAAGGTGAAGGCGAGCTTCCGTGCAGCCCGATCGTGTTTGACGACCCGAACATCGAGGCCGTCGTGCGCCAGGACCTCGGAATTCCCACTGGCGCTATCTGGCCGGAGGACGTCGCCGACTACTACTCCCTGAATGCGCGCAACCGCAATATTACGAGCGTGGGCGGCATACAGTGCCTCACGTCGCTCGTGTCGCTCAACCTGAGCCTTAATCCGGGCATTACGGACATCGCCGCCCTGGCGCATCTCTCGCAGCTGGAGACGCTCGATCTCTCGCGGGATCAGGTCGCAAACATCAGCCCCCTCGAACCGTTGACCCAACTCGCGCAACTCAACCTTTCGTACAACCCCATATCTGATCTGAGTCCGTTGGTCAACAACACCAATTTTGGCGACGGAGACACGCTCTCCATCACCGGCATCGACTTCAGCGGCGACGCCTGTGCCCAGATCGCTCTGCTAAAACAGCGCGGCGTCATCGTCGTAGGCGACGAACCCTGCGTCGGCGAAGGCGAAGGGGAGGACGAGGGCGAGCTTCCATGCAGCCCGATTGTGTTTGACGACCCGAACCTCGAGGCCGTCGTCCGCCAGGACCTCGGAATTCCCACTGGCGCAATCTGGCCGGAAGACGTCGCCGACTACTATTCCCTGAACGCGCGCAACCGCAATATTGCGAGCGTGGGCGGCATACAGTGCCTCACGTCGCTCGTGTCGCTCAATCTGAGCCTTAATCCGGGCATTACGGACATCGCCGCCCTGGCGCATCTCTCGCAACTGGAGACGCTCGATCTCTCGTGGGATCAGGTAGCGGACATCAGCCCCCTCGAACCGTTGAGCCAACTCGCGCAAGTCAACCTGTCACACAATCCCATATCTGATCTCGGACCGTTGGTCAATAACACCGATTTTGGCGACGGAGACACGCTCATCGTCAGCGGCATCGACTTCAGCGGCGACGCCTGTGCCCAAATCGCCCTGCTCAAACTGCGCGGCGTCATCGTCATAGGCGACGAACCCTGCGTCGGCGAGGGTGAAGGCGAAGGAGAAGGAGAAGGTGAAGGCGAAGGCGAAGGCGAAGGCGAAGGAGAAGGTGAAGGAGAAGGTGAAGGTGAAGGAGAAGGTGAAGGCGAGGGTGAAGGCGGCGAGGGCGAGGGCGAGGGCGAAGGAGAAGGAGAGGGAGAAGGTGAAGGTGAAGGTGAAGGTGAAGGTGAAGGCGAGGGTGAAGGCGAGGGTGAAGGCGAGGGTGAAGGCGAGGGTGAAGGTGAAGGCGAGGGCGAAGGCGAGGGCGAGGGCGAAGGAGAAGGAGAGGGAGAAGGAGAGGGAGAAGGTGAAGGTGAAGGTGAAGGTGAAGGTGAAGGTGAAGGTGAAGGCGAGGGTGAAGGCGAGGGTGAAGGTGAAGGCGAGGGCGAAGGCGACCCGTGTTTCAGTGAATTCCACACCGCGGACCAGTCGAGAAACAACGTCATCGAGTTGGGCGAATTGCTGCGGGTGATTCAGTTCTTCAATTCCGGCGGCTTCCACTGCGCGGACGACCCCTCGATCACGGAGGATGACTACGTGCCGGGACCGGGCGCGAATCACACGTGCTGCCCCCACAGCAGCGACTACGCGCCCGCGGGCCCGGACTGGCGGATCGAACTCACCGAATTGCTCCGCCTGATCCAGTTCTTCAACTCCGGCGGCTACCACTACTGCCCGGCAAATAGCACGGAGGACGGCTTCTGCCCCGGTTTGGGGTAAAAAGTGACCGACAGAACGGCGACGAACGTGAATTGCCGGTAAATGAGCGCGTCTTCTCGCGAGAAGCACACGCAACAAGCGATATGCCCTTCGTCTCCGTCTTACTGGCCGCTCATGCCGAGCCAGTTCGCGAGGTCGCGGATGACCGGGATGTCCCATCCGGCCACCACGGCAATGCCCGTGAAGAGAACAATGACGATAATGATGGCCGCGACGGCGCTGAACTTCTCACGCACCTTGGTCCACTGCATGGCTCTTCGCCTCCTTCCCATCCGCCGCCAGCGCGGCAAGTCGCGAGGGCCCGCCGCGAACGGCGCGTTTACGGTCTGACCTCCGCGACGATGCGCATCAGGCGGCGTCCGTATTCCGTGTAGCTCTCGTACAGCCAGTCTTCGCTATCGGCTTGCTGCCCGGTGTGGATAATCGCGGCGAGGTGCGGCTCGATCGAGAACCCGCCGTCGTAGCCGCGCGCCAGCAAATCCCCCACGATCTCGCGCACGTAACCGTCGCCTTCGCCGCAGTAACAATAGTGGTCCTCGCCGTTGATGCGCTTCGCGTCCTTGATATGGACGTATACAATCGAGTCATACACCGCCCGGTAGTACTCCCAGGCGTCCTGCTCGTAGGTGACCGGGTTCCCCGTATCGAACACGACCTTCAGCGCCGGGCTGCCCACCTCGCCGAGCAGGATATTACTGTTTTCCGCCGAAAGCCCTCCCCAGCCGCTGCAATTCTCGTGCGCCAGGATGACGCCGCCGTCCTCGGCCATCTTCGCGAGCGTCTTCATGCGGCGGATGGCCTCATCGCGCCATTCATGCTCCGGCACCGGGCGGTCCTTGTCATTCGGGTAGCTCATCACACGGATGAACGGCGTCCCGAGCCGGTGCATGCGCGGGATGGCGCGGGCGAGGTCGTCGATGTCGGCCTGCGGGTCGCTCGTGATGGGCCGCGCCCAGTTCGCGATGGCGCTGGCGAAACACGACACCCGCATCCCCGGCGCCGCCAGCTTATCGCACACGCCGTCGAAGACGTCATCCGGCGTTTGCGTGAAGTTCACGCCGTCGATGCAGCGCAATTCCATGTGCGACCAGCCGAGTTCCCGGTGCGCTCCGATCTGCGTGTCGATCGACTGGCCCGCCTCGTCCGAAATACCGGAGAAAAACATCGATGACTCCTTGTTATCCGCGCACGAGCGACGCCTCGACCGCGTTCCGCGTCTTGGCGTCCGTCAGCGCCTCGATGATTGCGAGCGCGAAATCCATCGCCGTACCCGGACCGCGTCCGGTGATGATCTTGCCGTCGCGCTCGACCGCGCCGCCCGTATGCTTCACTTTCGGAAAGGCGCCGCCGTCGATGAACCCCGGATAGGCCGTCGCCTTCTTGCCATCGAGCAGCCCGGCCTTCGCCAGAACGCGCGGCGCGGCGCAGATGGCCCCCGCGAACTTGCCGGATTCGACCATCTTCGCAAGCACCGCGGGGATGCGCGGGTCCGCCCCGAGGTTGTCGGACCCCGGCAGCCCGCCCGGCAATACGACCATGTCGAAATCCTGTTCGAGCGCGTCATCCAGCGTCGTATCCGGCGTCAGCACAACGCCATGACTCCCCTTGACCGGCACGTCGTCGAGCCCCGCCGCGACAACCTGGATATTCGCGCGGCGCAGCAGATCGATGATCGTAACCGCCTCAAGTTCCTCGCACCCTTGCGCGAGCGGCACCAATACCTTCGGCATGGCTTCATCCTCCCTTCATTGAGAACCAGATTCCGTCTTTTCGATGCGAAATCCAGTCTAATGGCCCCATCCCCCAGAGTCAACCACCCCGCCCATCCTCCTACTCGTACTCGTGCTCGTAATCGTCATCGTAATCGTAGTACTCCGAAAATCGACTCGCTTTGGAGTGCTGGAGCTTGCTCCAGCTTTCCCGTCCAGCAAGCTAGCTTACCGGACAAGAGCGCAAGCAAGCTTGCGCAGTCCACATGCGTCGCGCATTTTCATCCTCTGCGGGAGAAACCACTGGTTTCATGACAACTCGTAATCGTAATCGCAATCGTAATCGCAACCCAACGCCCCTCCCCCACCGCCCCTTTTCCTTCGCACGGGCCATCGCCCGCATAGCGCGCCTCGAACCCGCGCCGCGCGTCAATTCACTTCCCGCGCCGCGCCGTGCTACACTCCCTCGACGATGCGGGGATCGCGAACCGTGACATGAACTTGCCGCCGCCCATGTCCTGCCCGACGCCCCAAAGGAGCGCGCGGTTGCGACCATGCACAAGCGGGGTTGATACGTTGCGGCGGCGCGAATCAGCGCAACCCGAGGAAGGGAGGAGAACGATATGGCATACGAATTCGTGATGGTGGAACAGGCGGACCGCTGCGCTTGGATTACCTTGAATCGGCCCAAGGCGAACGCGCTTTCCCTGGAACTCGTCCGGGAAATCCGGGCCGCGGTGATGGCCGCGAACGCGGACCCCGAAGTCCGCGTCATCCTGATCACCGGCGGAGCGGGCAAGTTTTTTGCGGCCGGCGCGGATATCCCGACCATCGCCGGCTCGCTCGATAATCCCATGGCGGAGGGCGGCCTCCTCGCCGAGGGCCTCAAGATGGTCAATACCATCGAGGCGTGCAACAAGCCCGTGGTGGCCGTGATTAACGGCGTGGCGCTCGGCGGCGGGTGCGAACTGGCGCTGGCGTGCCATCTTCGCATCGCGGCGGAGACGGCGAGTTTCGGCCAGCCCGAGATCAATCTCGGCATCATCCCCGGGTGGGGAGGCACGCATCGCTTGCCCCAAACCATCGGCGACGGCCGCGCGCGCGACTGGCTCATGACGGGGCGCACCGTCACGGCGCGGGAAGCGCTCGAAGCGGGCCTAGTGTCGCGTGTGGTTCCCGCGGAGCAGTTGCGCCAAGCGGCGCAGGAACTGGCGGACGCGCTCAAGGGCAAGCCGGTGGTCGCCATGCAGCAGACGCTCATGATCCTGCGCGGCAGGGCGTTGCGCCCGGACCGAGGCCAGGACCTCGAGGGCGCCGGGTTCGAGATCGCCGCGCACAGCCGCGACGCGGCCGAGGGACTCGCCGCCTTTCTCGAAAAGCGCGCCCCGAACTTCACGGGCAACTGACGGAATGCGCGAATACCGGCAATCGGCGACCCTCTTCTGCGCGGCGGTGCTCGGCCTGCTGATCGCGGCTGCGGCCCACGGGCTCGAAGCGGGCGCGGCCAAGGTCGACATTACGCCGCCCGTCGGCACGCCGCTCAACGGTTACGGCGACCGCATCGGCCGCGACTCGGTCGGCGTGCACGATCCCCTTTGGGCGCGGTGCGTGTATCTCAACGACGGAACCACGGCGGTCTTCCTCGTGACGACCGACCTCTGCTATATCCCCCGGGCATTGCGACGGCGCGTGCTCGAACTGGCCCCCGAGACCGCGCCGCGCGAGCACATCATCCTTACCGCCACGCACACGCACAACGGGCCCGGCGCCATGGAGGACCGGCTGCTCTACCGTTTCGTCAGCGGCCGCTACGTGCCGGAAGTGCTCGAGGCGACCGCGCGCGCCATTGTGCAGGCCATGAACGAAGCCTATAACGCGCGACGGCGCGCCGGCATCGCCTATGGCACGGCCAAACAGACGGCGCTCTCCGAAAACCGCCGCATCCCGAAGGGGCCCATAGACGAACAGGTCGGCGTCATCCGCGTGGACGACTCGGATGGCAACCCGTTGGCGATCATCGCCAACTTCGCCGCACACCCCACCATCGTCCCGGAAACGGACCACTACTCGTTTTCCTGCGACTACCCGGGCTATTTCTATACGGAACTCGAGTCCCTGACGAGCCCCGGCTGTGTCGCCATGTTCATGAACGGCGCGGAGGGCGACCAGCGCCCCGCAAGCCCCGAAGGCCGCGCCGGCTGGGACCGCGTCGAGGCCGTCGGGCGCCTCCTGGCGGCCCGCGTGAAAGAGGTCGTGAACGGCCTCATCTGCGGCGAGGGCGCGCTGCACGTGGGCTATACCGTCGCGACGCTGCCGCCGACGTTGGCGGACGCCGTGCAGCCCGGCGACGTGTTCCTACAAACGCTCGAAATCAACGATCTGCTGCTGACCTTCTTTCCCGGCGAGCCGTGCGTCGAGATTGGCCTCGAAATGCGGCGGCGCGCGCTCGCGCGCGGCTACAAGGCGCAATTCACCGTCGGCCTCGCGAACGACTACGTGAATTACTTCGTGCCGCGAAAGACGTACCACCGATTTGACTACGAATGCGGAATGAATTTCTACGGCCCCGGCATCGAGGACTGGTTCTACCGTGAGTTCTCGAAACTGATGACCCGCGGCGAACCCGAACCGGACCAACCGCCCATCGAGGCCGCCGAACTGCGCGATTTCGCCGGCGTGCGCCATATCGTGCTCGAAGGAACCGGTTTCGAAATGGGCGCGCGGCGCGGCGCGGCCTTGAAGGCGTCCTACGCCGAGGATTTCCGGCGTCGCGTGCTCGCGCCGGTCGCGTCGCGCGCCGTGCTGCCGGATACGAGTTTCTGGGGCTGGGCGCCGCCGTTCCTCGATGTGACGCCCATTGCGTTGACGGTGCTCGGCGTCCGGGCGCGCACGCTCCTGGCCGGGCTGTCCGAGGAGACGTTCGCGGAAATCGAGGGCACTGCCCACGGCGCCGCCTTGCCGTTCGATGCGGTTTGGCTACTGCAACACGCGCATTACCTCGATGGATGGCGCAAGCAAGACGCATTCTTCGCGACGCCGTTCTGCACCATGTTCGCCGCCACCGGCGACCGCGCGGGGGCGGACGACCTGCTCATCGGACGCAACCTGGACTGGCCGGACAACGAACCTCCGATGATCATCGAGATGCAATCCGCGCAAGGGCGGCGCTTCGTCAGCGTCGGCTTCTCCTGGAGCGCGGGCGCGTACACCGGTATGAACGACGCAGGCATCGTTGTCGCCGTCGAGCGCATGCCGCTGCTCGGCGATCCTCCCTACGAAGGCGTCTCCGTCGAGATGCTTGCGCGCGATGTGCTCGCGGCGGCGACCGACTTCGAAAGCGCGCTCGAGCGCCTGCGGGACGCAAAGCATATCCGCGGTTTCCACGTCCTGATAGCGGGTCCGGCGACATCCGCGCCCGCCGCCGCCATCATCGAATACGGCTCCGAGATGCACGTGCGCGGGCCGGAAGACGGCTTGCTCCTGGGCGCGCTTCCTCAGTCGGTAACCCTCGATGACGACGGGAACGCGCGGTACGCGCGCGTGCGCGAGTTGCTCGAAGCCGAGCGCATAATAGACCGCGCGGAAATCGAGGCCGCCTTGGGCGACGCCGCCGTCACGCAGACGGGGCGCGCCCGCATCTGGAACGAGACCACACGGCATAGCGTGGTGTTCGAACCGCTGCAACGACGCCTGCACGTCGCTTTCCCGGGACCGGACGGACGGCCCGGCAACTACACGACGCTGACGCTGCGCCGGAGCGAACAGCCATGAGCGACGTCGAACGCATCTACGTACCCCCGACGCGGCCCGGGAGTTTTCGATTCCGTCGTTTCCGACGCGGCGGATTTCGGAGAAAGGGCGGTTGTTTCGGGTCACTGCTGCTCGGAACCTTGGCGGTACTGCTGGTGTGGGCGCTGTGGGCAACGCGCGATTCCTATTCGATGCACGAACTCATCCCCGACGGCCAGCACTATCAAGTCTTCGTCGGCGGCCTGCTGAACAAGCGCGAGAGCATCGCGGCCTCGCCCGCTTGGGCGCTGGCGCCCCGGGGGTCGGCAATCGCCGAGCTGCCCGAACTGCTGCGCCGCAATTTCGGCATGCCGGATTGGCTGCTGAATAATCTCGTCTATGACGGGTGCCACGTATCGGGGCACGACGCGGCGCGCTTCGACGACGTGTTGTTCGTGACGCGCATGAGTCGGGTTGGCTGTCTCGCGGAGAAGTTCCACCGTTTCGTCGGCGTCGCGGGCGATTTCACCGGGGGCCTGCGATTGCGCTTTTTCGCGCCCGCGAATCTGTATTACGCCGTGCGAGGCCGCGTACTGGTGGCGAGTCCGTCCCGCAACGCGGTGATCCGTGCAGTCACACTGCGGCGGGAGGACGCCTTGCCCCAAGACGTCTTGGCGAAGGGGCTCGAGGAGGCGGGCGGCGCGGACGTGTACGGGCGCTTCGCGTTCGAGGAAACGGAGGCCGCAGGCGAGGTGTTTGCGGACGCGCGGGTCATGCTGCGGTTCGAAGAGACCGGCATGAGCGCGATGCTGCACGGCGCATTGCGCCCCCCTTGGCGGGAGCGTCTCGCGGGTGTGCTCGACAAGGCCGAGCCCGCGGCGTTGAGAACGCCGCTCGGGGGCAGCATCGAGATCTCCGGCAATTTTGGAATACCGATCGGCGAACTCATCCGCGGCGGGTTGCGTGCGGCGGACACCACGGGCCGCGCGGAGGAAATCTGGAGCGCCTGGCTCGCGGGTGAAATGAACGAGGATACGCGCGCGATTGCCCAGATTCTCGGCGGCGCCCTCATGATGACCGGACCGGGCTGGAGGCTCTCCTGGCGCGGCATGGACCTGAACGAGATGCTGCCCGCGCCTGAACTGGTCGCAACATTCGATCTGCCGCCCGAAATCGACGACGAGGTCCTGGCGCTCCTGCCCGAGCCCCCACCGGACGCCCGGCCTTGGGCCCCCTACCCCCGCCGCGATCCCGATCGCGACCTGGTCGTCATACCGCTCATCGGGGGACCGTCGTTGACACCGGCCTTGTCAGTCTACCCCGGTGGATTGTTCATCAGCTCGAGCCGCACCGTCGCAGACGCGCTGCTGGCCTCGGGTGTTACCGAACCCGAACTGGCGGAGCGCGCAAACCTGTTCATCCGGGTTCGCCCGCGTCCGCTTGCGCGGTCGATTGTCGATACGGGGCAATTGCTGGCGCGTAATCGCCTCTTGCGCGACTTCACCGAGGAGACTTTCGCCGAGTGGTCGGCGGCCTGGCTTGACAAGGCGTCCCGGGTTGATGAGGCAATTCTCCAGGCCGCGCACGACGACGGAAATGTCTCCATCATGGTGCGGATTCGCATGGCCGTTTCCTCCGCGCAGCCCGCCACGGAGTAAGCGGAGCGCGGCCCGCGCCTGCACGACACGGCTGCCTCCGCGAATTCATGGCTCACGCCGCGCCGCGAGCCGAGGTCGAGACAAGAAGCAACGTCGCGATATCGATCTCGCCCTGGCGCGCCGCAAGCGCGGGCCCCGTCGCCAGCGGCAGGCGACAAAGCGGTAAGCCCGCGTGCTGACGAAGCACTTCGTCCGGCCTATAGGTGTATTGATGCAATCTCTCGGACGTGGCTGCCGGTTCCGAGGCGCGTTCTGTTGTCTCTCGTTCATACATGGCTGCAATCTCCCAGGTCGCTTCGCTGCGTCGCAAACAAAGAAGCAACTTCAATGCCAAGAGTTCGATTTCGCGTAAGTAGCTGAACACTAAATATTTACACAAATCAGACAGTGAATGACGCTGCGGGAATTCAATGACGGCACTGTAGGGTACGCTTCGCGATCCGACGAAATTGTAGTCTGCCAAGATCAACGGCGGGCCAACGCAACGGGAACAGGCACTCTCACACGATGATGTCATCCGGCTCGATAAGGCGGTGCCCCTGGGCGCACAACGGGCAGTCCTCGGGCGGCCAACTCTCCATCGTCAACGACGCCAGCGGCTCGAAGCGACAATCGAACGCGGCCTCGCCGCCGCTGCGGTCGATTAGCACACCGACCCCGACGACGTGCGTGCCCCGTGCGCGAAGGTGGGCGATGCTCTTCTTGACGGACCCGCCGGTGGTGGTGATGTCCTCGACAACAAGCACGCGCGTGCCCGGCTTCAGCGAGAATCCCCGCTTCAGGGCCATGCCCCCCTCCTCATCTTTTTCCGTGTAGGCGGCCCGCGCCCCGAGACACCGCGCCGTCGCGTAGGCCAGCACAATGCCGCCGGTGGCCGGGCCCACCACCAACTCAACGCCGTCCGCCTTGAACCGGTCGGCCAGCGCGGCGCACAGCCGGTCGGTATGCTCGGGATACTGGAGCACGCGCGCGGCCTGCAGGAACCTGCGTCCATGCCGACCGCTGGTGTAGAGAAAGTGCCCTTCGAGCAACGCGCCCGCGGCGCGGAAAGCTTCTATCACGGACTCAGGCGTCATTCCGCTAACTCCTCGCGTATCAGGCGAATCGCTTCCGCCGGGTTCGGGTGCTTCAGTATCGGGCGGCCCACGACAATCATATCGGCCCCCGCGTCCGCGGCCTCGCGCGGCGTCATCACGCGCGCCTGATCGTCTTGACCCGCCCACGCGGGCCGAATGCCCGGCGTGACCACCAGCGGCTCCGGTCCCACCGCCGCGCGCACAAGCGCAATCTCCCGAGGCGAACAGACAATCCCGTGCGCGCCAGCCTCGACCGCAGACTTCGCCCAGCGCGCAACCGTTTCCGCGGCGGTCCCGGGCACGCCGAGTTCCTCCTCGAGCATTGCGTCGGTGAGGCTGGTGAGCACCGTCACCGCGAGCAACCGCGTCGAGGTTTCCTCGACGGCCTTACGCGCCGCCTCGATCATCTTGCGCCCGCCCGAGGCATGCAACGTGCACAGCCCCGCGCCAAGGTCCGCCGCCGCCTTTGCGGCATGCGCCACCGTATTCGGGATGTCGTGGAACTTGAGGTCGAGAAATACCCGGTTACCCCGGTCCCGCACGGACCGCACCACCCCAGGCCCGCATCGCGTGAACAACTGCGACCCAATCTTGAACCAGCCGCCGTCCCCGCAGACGCCCACAATATCGAGGGCCTCCTCCTGCGTATCGACATCGAGCACTACAACGACTTCGCACGGCATGAGCGACGTTCTCCCCGTCTTCCGCCGCCGAGTATAGCAGCCCGCGCCGTCCCCCCGCGATCCGAAACCCGAAACCCAAAATCCGAATTCCGAAATCCGAACTCCAAATTCCGAAATCCGAAATCTCACATTTCAGAGGCGTCAAGCTACATGGTCTGTTCAAGAATCCCGGTGCCGCCGAAGGACTCACCCCGGCGTCCGCAATGCGTGCTCGCGGGCGAGCACGAGCCGCGTGAGCATGCTGTTGACCGGACACGAGACCCCGTGCAGGTCGCCATACCGGACAATCGCGCCGTTGAGCGCGTCGATCTCGGTCCGGCGCCGCTTGCGGAAATCCTCGCGCATGCTGGCGTAATGGGCCGCAGTCGGCGGAATCAACACGTTGAACAACAAGTCGATGTACTCTTCGGCGGCGGCCGGCTTTAATCGGACGCCGAGCGCGTGGCCCACGGCGTAAACTTCCCGCACGACCTCGCGGAGAATGCTACGCGTGTGCTCGGTCTCGAGCAATGCGCCGTAAGGCACATCGAGCAGCCCGGACAACGGGTTCAGTGCACAGTTATAGGTCACCTTCGACCAGAGCACCGTCGCGATCTCGTCGGTGTAGACCGTCGGAATGCCCGCGTCGTCCATGGCGACGGCGATGGCGCGCACGCGGTCCGCGGGCGTTGCCGCGTCGTAGACACCCAACGCCGTCGGGTTCGCGATAACCGTGACTTCGACCCAACCCGGCTCGCGCAGCCACGCGCCGAAGATAACCCGCGCGCCAAAGGTCCGGCGCCAGCCAATGTGCTCCGCGATGGTCTCCGCGTTGCCCAGCCCGTTCTGGTACGAGCAGACCAGCGTTTCCTCGCCAAGCACCGGAGCGACTGCGGCGATCGCCGCGCCCGTGTCATACGATTTCACGGTGATAAGAACCAAATCGAACGCCCCCGGCGTCAGGTCCCTTGTGTCGCTGCACGCATGCGCGTCGGTGACATGATGTTCGCCCCAGATGCCCGTGATCCGCAGCCCGCCCGCGCGGACGGCGTTCATATTCTCCGGCCTGCCCACGAGCGTCACGTCGTGTCCGGACTTCGCCATCAACCCGCCCACGACCGTGCCCATGGCCCCCGCGCCCATGACCAATATCCGCATAGGTGTCTCCCGGCGTCGAATCGCTTGCTTCTCCCGCTCCCCCGATCTCGCTGATAGCGTACCGATTGCGCGGAGTTTCTTCCAGTGTCTTCCGGATACCGGACGTGGACCTGTTTGGAGCACAGCCTTCGGGCTGTCTTCAAGACACGCTAAGGCGTGTACTGCGAACCAGTGGCAGGCTCTGCAGCACGTGGCGCGCGAAGTCGCTGGACGGGATGGTAATATGGTAATCGGATGCAAGCCATTGATACCCCCCTTCTGGTCGAATGGTGTCTCCCGCCGCAACCCGTTCTTGTCTTACGCGCGGTTTGGAAGTTATACTCTGGGCATATTGGCTGCTAAGTGTAAGGGGACAGTGAACTTGCGTGCGCGGGGCTTGCCCGGAGTCGTTGGTTGCCAAAGGCATCGAACGCACAGGACGGGACAAGCCCTCTGTTTACGGTTTGGATGCTCGCGTGAGCGAGAGAGAGAAGCAAGGAGCAGGTTGGATGATTCGGGTAGGCATGGTCGGGGCGCTGGGCTACGGCGGCCGCGAGTTGATGCGGCTGCTCATGGCGCATCCGGAGGCGGAGTTAACGGCGGCGGTCGATATCGAAGGCGGTCAGCCGCTGTCGGATGTGTTGCCGGGCTTCCGCAAACTGACGGACCTCACGATAGAAACCTTTGACGCGCAGGCACTTGCGAAGCGCTGCGACGTCGTATTCATTGCGGTGCCGGGCACGAAATCCATGGTGATCGGGGCCGCCCTGCGCGCCGCCGGGGCTCGGGTGATGGACTTGGGGTCGGACTTCCGGCTCCAGGACCCCGCCGCGTATAAACAGTTCTATAAGGCCGACTACACCCACCCGGAATTGGTGGCCGAAGCCGTCTACGGGCTGGTCCCATGGTATCGGGACCGCATCCCCGGGGCGTCTCTGGTCGCCGTGCCGGGGTGCTTCCCGATTAGCGTAATCCTCCCGCTGCGCCCGCTCGTGGACGCAGCCGCCCCTCAGGTCCCTGTCGTGGTCAACGCGATCTCGGGCGTGTCGGGCGCGGGCCGGGCGCTGCACGAGGTTTTCCATTTCCCGGCGATGAACGAGAACGTGCGGGCCTACAAACTGGCGGTACATCAGCATATACCCGAGATCGAACAGGAAATCGGCGGGCGGGTCCAGGTGCAGTTCACGCCGCACGTGGCATCCCATTCGCGCGGCATCCTGTCCACCATCGTTGTGCGTCCGTCGCGCGCGGTGGACCTCGACGCTGTCTACGCCTGCTACGAGAACGAGCCCTTCGTCCGCGTCCTCGGCGCGGGAAAAATCCCCGACCTGAACCATGTGCGGGCCTCGAATTTCTGCGATTTCGGCTGGGTCATGGACGATCGGACCGGAAACCTGATCATCGTGAGTGTGATTGACAACCTCGTGGGCGGCACGGCGGGCATGGGCATCCAGTGCATGAATCTGGCCTTCGGACTCGACGAAAGGACCGGGCTGCGCCTGCCCGGCATGGCGCCATGAACCAGATTGACGGCGGTACTTGCGCGCCGAAGGGTTACCAGGCCGCCGGGGTCGCCGCGCGGATCAAGGGGCCGCAGTCGAAGAAACCGGACTGCGCGCTCCTGGTCAGCGACGCGCCCGCGGCGGTCGCCGGCACGTTCACGACGAACGTGGTCAAGGCCGCGCCGGTCCTGTGGTGTCGGGAAATCTGCGATAAGGGCCGCGCGCGGGCCGTGTTCGTGAACAGCGGCAACGCCAACGCCTGCACCGGCGGCCAAGGCATCGAGGACGTGCGGGAAACGGCGCGGGCGGTGGCGGCGGGCTTGCACGTGCCCGAGGACGAGGTGCTGATCGCGAGCACGGGCGTCATCGGCGTGCCGATGCCGATGCAGCGCATCCGGCAAGGCGTCGAGGGCTGTGTCGCGGCACTGTCGCCTGAAGGACACGGCGATGCCGCCCGGGCCATCATGACCACGGACACCACACCCAAGGAGACCGCGGTCGAAATCTCTCTGGCGCAGGGACTGATCCGCGTTGGCGCGATGGCGAAAGGCGCGGGCATGATCGCGCCGAACATGGCGACCATGATCTGCGTGATCACGACCGACGCGGCCATCGCGGCAAAGGACTTGCAGGGTCTGCTCCGCGAATGCGTCGAGCATTCCTTCAACCGCATCTGCGTCGATAACGACATGAGCACTAACGACACCGTGCTGTGTCTGGCCAACGGGCGCGCGGGCCTGCCGGCCGTCGCGCCCGGCACGGAAGACTTCGAGGCCTTCGCCTACGCGCTGCGCCACGTGTGCCGCCAGATGGCGCAGGCATTGGTCCGGGACGGCGAAGGGGCGACGAAATTCGTCGAGATTCGCGTCGAGGGCGCGGCCACGGACGAAGACGCGCGGCTCATCGCCCGGAGCATCGCCATGTCCCAGTTATGCAAGACCGCGTTCCACGGCTCCGACCCGAACTGGGGCCGGATCGCCTGCGCGGCCGGGTATGCCGGCGCGGATTTCGCCCCCGCCCGGTTGGACATCTGGATCGGCGACCTCCAGGTCCTGCATCATGGCCTGCCGGCGACTTACGAGGAGGCCGCCGCCGCCGAGCGGATGCGAGGCCGCGAGATCAGCGTGCGCGTCTCGGTGGGCGACGGGCGGGGCGCCTGCGTCTACTGGACCTCGGACCTCAGTAAGGATTATGTTTCGATAAACGCGGACTACCGGAGTTGAGCCGCACGCGGGGACATCATGGAACAGTCCATACAAAAAGCGTCGGTCCTTATCGAGGCGCTGCCGTACATTCGCGAGTTCTTCGGCAAGACCGTCGTGATCAAGTACGGCGGCGCGGCGATGTTGGACCCCGAGCTGCGCAAGAGCACGATCGAGGACATCGTGCTGATGAAGTACGTCGGGATGAACCCGGTCATCGTGCACGGGGGCGGCCCAGACATTAACGGGATGCTGAAGCGCCTTGGCATCCCCTCCGCCTTCAACCACGGCCTGCGGGTCACGGACGACGCGGCGATGGAAGTCGTCGAGATGGTGCTGGTCGGGCGCGTGAACACGGAAATCGTCATGCTGCTCAACCGGGCCGGCGCGGACGCCGTGGGCCTGTGCGGCAAGGACGGGAACCTTTTGTACGCGCGAAAGATGGTCTTCGAGGACGGCAGCGACCTCGGTCACGTCGGCCAGATCACAAGCGTCCACATCAAGGTGGTCGATGTACTCTGTCAGGCCGGGCTGGTGCCGGTAATCGCGCCGATTGCCACGGACCCCCAGGGCGGTACGTGGAACATCAACGCGGACACGGTCGCCGGCGAGATCGCCGCAGCGCTGCAGGCCGAGAAACTCGTGTTCCTGACGGACACGCCGGGGCTGCTGCGCGACAAGGACGCGCCGGACTCGCTGATTCATCAGGTGCGTTCGAGCGAGGTCTCGCGGCTGCGACAGGAAGGCATAATCGCGGGCGGCATGATCCCGAAGATCGACGCCTGCCTCAAGGCGCTGGACTACGGCGTGCGCAAGACGCACATCATTGACGGGCGCGTATCGCATAGCCTGCTGCTCGAGATTTTCACCGCCGAGGGGCTGGGCACGCTCGTGGGGCATTAACCACCCCCCGCCGCGGCGGGGGTTTGAAGAGGATGGACAAACATTCATGTTCGCGCTGCAAGTTGTTACGGAAACGGTGATCGACACGGTGGATGCGCTGTCGGACGCGGCGCAAGCAGTCCCCGTCGTCGACACGGCGCGCCAGGCGGCGGAAAGCGTCGCAAGCACGCCGAACCTCACGCCCATCGAGTTCTTCTTCGAGGGCGGGCCGCTCATGTGGCCCATCCTCTTCTGCTCGATTGTCGCGCTCGCCATCGCCATCGAGCGGTTCATCGCCCTGCGCCGCGCGGGCATCGACACGCGCGAGTTCATGGACACGGTGCGCCAGGTCCTGCGCCAGAATCGGGTCCAGGAGGCCGTCGATTTCTGCGACGAGACCGACGCGCCCGTGGCGCGCATCTTGAAGGCAGGCATTCTCAAGCATAACCGGAGCAAGGCCGAGATTCGCGAGGCCATCGAGGACGCCGGGCACCTCGAGATACCGAAACTCGAACGTTACCTGTCTGCCCTGGCAACCTGCGCCACGATCGCGCCGTTGCTTGGCCTGCTCGGCACCGTCTCCGGCATGATCCGCGCCTTCGCCGTCATTGAGCACAAGGAAGGCCAGGTAACCCCGGGCGACGTCGCCGGAGGCATCAACAACGCGCTCATCACCACGGCCGCCGGGCTATCCGTCGCGATCCCGACCTTGGTCGTCTACAACTACTTCGTCACGCGCGTCGAAAACATGGTTTTCGAGCTCGAGGTCAGTTCCTCCGAACTGGTGGACCTGCTGACCCGCCACAAGGGAGAGCGGGAAATCTGACCCATGCGGTTGACCAATGACAAGAAACTGCGCGTCAGCGCGCAACTGGACCTCACGCCGCTCATCGACTGCGTGTTTCAGTTGATCATCTTCTTCATGCTCTCGTCCACATTCGTGGTGCAGACCTCGATCCAGGTCGAGTTGCCCGAGGCCGAAGGCGCGCGGGAACTCGAAAACAAGGACATCGCCATTACACTGGCCCACCCGGGGCTCGACGATAATGGCAAACCCCGCATCGAGGGTCTCGAAGGCCTTGGCCGCGTCTACGTTAATGAGATCGAGATCACGAGTTGGCCCGAACTCACCGCGGTGCTCGGCGAGTTGTACACGCGTCAGCCCGAGGCGCTTGTGCTGATCCGCCCCGACGCCCAAGTGCCCACGGCCCGGCTCGTGAAAGTGCTCGGCATCGCGAACAGCGTGGGCATCTCGCGCTACGGCATCGCCGCGCGGCCTCCCGAGGAGGAGGAATGAGGTGCGCACACGCCGTCATAGCCGGTTGATGACGCGGGCGTTCTTGATTTCCTTCCTGCTCCATCTCTCCGCCATCACCGTATTCCGCGTGGTCATTTTCTTTCCCCGGCAGGACATAGAATACGTGGAATTCCAAATCGTGCAGGCGGCCCCGGCCGTCCCGGCCCCCGGCGACGGCCCGGACGGCGCGGACTTCAGTCCCTCTTCGTGGGACATGGCGGCGCTGGGCGGCAGCCTGCAACTGGGCGGCGAGAGATTGCTTATGGGCGAAGGCCCTCCGCCCGTGGCGCTGCCCACGCTCGAATTCGCTGAATTGAACCGGCTTCGGGTACGCCGCGACGCCCTGCTCGATCCCGAACGCCGCGACGCCATCTTCCGCGACGAACCACGCGACACCTGGCGGCGTTTCGGCGACGAATTGGGGCGCTTGCGAGAAACATTGACCGGGCTCACGTTGTCGAGCGAGCAGGGTGACGAAGACACGCCGCGGGCCGCGGGCGGGGCACCTGCCGTCCATCGGCCCGCGGAAGGGTTCGAGGCCCACCTAGAATGGGAGTCCGAGCCTGCGAACCGCGAACTCCTCTTCGCGCCGCCGATGCAAGCGCTCTGGGACCTCGCGCCGGGGCAACTGACGGCGCCTCTTTCCCTCGTCATCGAGGTAAACCCGATAGGGCGGGTGATTAACGTCTGGAGTCCCCCGTTGGGCGATTCGGCCATTCTCGACAGCGTGCAAGCCACCGTCCTGAAATACCGCTTCGAGCCGCTGGACGATCCCGCGGCCGGCAACCAGATGGGCACGCTTCACGTGGCACGGGCGCGGGGGGGCTTATGATCACCATCAGCCTCACCCAAGCGCTCCTGCTCTACAGCGCCCTCATTCTACTGGGCGCGATCGCGGTATGGGTCTACACCGAGGCCGACATGCGGCGCGCGCACCGCGTACTCGGGAAGCAATATCTCTGGCGGTGCTTCTTCTGCGCCTACAGCTACCTCGATGAAGAGGCGGAAACGCTGTCCGAGTGCCCCCGGTGCGGCAGCCTGAACTCGCGGGAAGACGCGCAGGTGGGGTTCGTCCCCGGCCGCATGCGGGAGGCCGCCACCGCCGTGCCCGCCGAACCGCAACCGCGACGAAACCCTTCTCAACGCAGGCGGCCTGGAGCGCGTAGCCGCGGCCCGCGTAAGCGGCGCCGGTGAGGGAGTCTGTAGTGCAGGCTTTAGCCTGTCTTAAGGACACGCCGAAGCGTTTACTACAGGCGAGGCTTATCCTCGGCGGCGGAGGGCTTTGATGAGTTCCAGCAGCCGCCCCTCGACCCGGTAATAGCGGAGGACGCCTTTCTTGTCGATAACCACGGTCTGGGGGATGAAGTTGACGCCGTAATTGACGAAACTGACGAAGGGGTCGGCGTCGATGCCCACGGGGAACGGCAACCGGAACCGTTCGATGTACTGTTCGACCTGCGCCGGCTCGGAACTGGCGTCGTGCACCGCGACGAAGGCGACGTCCTCGATGTCACGCAGGAGATCGTGGAGCGCGCACAGTTCGGCGAGGCGGTTTATGGCGGTTGGGCTGTCGTCGAAGCCGCCCCAGAACGTGAGCACGATCACCTTGCCCGCAAGGTCGGTAAGCGTGAGCGGAACGCCGTTGAACCAGGCGTCGCACCGGAACTCAGGCGCTTTCTTGCCGACGAGGTGGGAAAGGTTGTTGTGCGGCGGTTCCGCGGGCCGCTCCGCGAGGTCCGGGTCGAACGACGTCAACTTCACCTCGACGGCTTCCTTCTTGCGCGGGTCAAACGCGAAGTCGGCGCGCAAGAAGCGCAGTCGGTGCTCGGCGCGGAACAGGACATCCGCCGTCCCCGGCACCGCAGCGAGACGAATGGCGAAGCGCCCCTCCTCGTCCGCGATGGCCCAGAACGGCGGCGCGAGATTCAGGGAACTTAACAACGCGCGAGCCGCCGGCGTGCCGTCGGCCTCCGAGACGCGCCCATGAATCTCCGGCAGAGGGATCAAGCGAATCGGTGAAATACGCGCGTACTCCTTGTCCTCGAGATCAAACGTGATGGTGGCCGTGTCTTCGCTCAGAAAACCGGGCGGCGGCAACACCTGGACCATGCCCTTCTGTGTCCCCACCTTGAGCTGGAACGCGCCGTCCGGCTGCGTCAACGTCTCCTCATATACGATGTTCCCGACGCGATACGCCACCCGGACCCCCGGCATCGACACATCTTCTTCCCCGATGATGCGCCCCTCGATAATGCGCGGCGGCAGAAGCGTGAGATCGGCGCTGTACGCTTTGCGCGGGTCGGCGAGCAGCACGGGTTGCGGCGGCGGCGTGGCGTAATCAGGATGCCGCACGGCAAGGCGGTACTCGCCGTCGGGAAGACATACCCGATAGAAGCCTTCCGCGTCGCTGATCGTCTCCGTAATGCCCACGTCGCCCTTGTCCGACTGGACGAACACGGCCACGCGCGCCCGGGCAACGCCCTTGCCGGACGCCGTGACGCGCCCGCGCAACTCGATACCGGGCGAAAGCACGATGTCCTGCCGCGACTTCAAAATAGGCAGATAGGGCACGTTCGCGTCGGCATAGTCGAGGTGCGTCACCGTAAAGCGCAGATAAGCGTCTTCAGGCAGTTCGGCGATAACCAGGTTGCCGTCATCGTCGCTGCGCAACTGCGGGAACCCCGTCTCCACAAGGTCTTCGACGGAAACATGAAACAGGTTGTTGATCATCATGCGCCGAATGCGCGCCCCCGCCAGCGGCGCGTAGTCCGGGCCGAGAATGCGCAACGGCAGTTCCGCGGGCCGGGCAAGCTGGACAAGAATCTCGCCGTCGTCGACCACAAACCCCGTGTAGCCGCCGAGCGCCAGGCCCTGTTTCCGCGCCACCACCTCGACCGGCCCCACGGCAACATCCTCGAAACGGAAGGTGCCGTCCGCGCCGGCCTTCGCTGCGCTGACCACGCGGTCCTGAACCAGCCAAAGGGCGGCCTCGGGCGCCGGGTGCTGGTCCGGATCGACGACGCGCCCGCGCAACTCCAGGGCGGGAACGTTCGTTATGGCAAGCAGGAATACCCACAGGAAGAGCACGCTAAAGCGTGTACTACGAACAAGAGGCACGCTGAAGCGTGTACCACGAACTGACGACCGGGGCGCCACCTAGGGTCCTTTCTCGACGGGCAACGGCGCCAGCCAGAAACCTGGCAGCGTCAGTTCTTGCCCTTCGGTCACGGTGGCGGACACCGTGTTGATCGCGGGGGGCGCGTAGCCCGGCGCGGCATCGATACGCACGACGTTCTGGCCCGCCGCGGCCTCGAAGTCGAACTCGCCCGTCGCACCGGTACGCACGAGCGCGGCGACGTTACCGCTCGATTCAAGGAGCACGCGCACGCCCCGCACCGGCTCGCCGGATACGGCATCCTTCACCGTCCCGCGGATGCGGCCCGTGCGAACGGCCTGAAGCCGTACGACCTGCCGGGGCGCGTCCGTGCTGATTGCCACCGGGATCAAGCCGGGGCTGCGGTAGCCGCCGCCGGCCGCGCGCGCGAGATAAGCGCCGGGCTTCAGACGAACCTGAAACCGGCCGCGACCATCCGTATGTGCGATCACGGTGTCGTGCGGCGGCGCGGCATTCTGGAAGACAACCTCGACGTTAGCCACGGCCATTTGCTCGTGCCGCGTGAGGACGCTCCCCTCGGCGATAACGCCGGGCGTGAGCGTGACGCGCACGTTCTCGTCCCCCACGCGCACGTCGGTTGTGCCCTCCTGCGCATAGTCAGGATGGTTTACCTTCAACGCGACCGTTCCGCCTTCCGGGAGCTGCTCGACGGCGAATCTACCGTCGGCATCACTCCAGGGCTCGGCAATGCCGAACGTCCGCAACTTCGTCAGCGGAATGCCCACCTTCTCGTCGCCAAGCAGGGCGACCCGCGTAACGCGCGCACCCGCAATGGGCTTACCTTTCTCCGTAAGCACTCGGCCCGCGATACGGCCCGCAGGCGCCATGCGCAGTGTGAAGGGCGATACCACGTCGTCAAGGCCAAGATTGAAATGCCGCCCCGCGTGCCCGTATCCCGGCGCCGCCGCAATAACCCCCACCGCCCCGGGCGCGACATCATCGAAGGAAAAGCGCCCGTCAGCGGCGACCCGCCCCTCGATCAATTCCCCCTCGAGCCCGGGTTCGAGAAACACACGCGCGCCCGCCGCCGGATTCCCGGCGGCGTCCACGACTTGTCCGGTCAGTGCCGCGGCCCCGAACGCGAATGTGGCGAGAACTGCGCAAAGAGTCACCGGCCTGCTCCTTCCTTCCTGGCGGATTACGTCATCCTACTGAACCCACACCGGCAACTCCAAGTCCGCGGTCGCGGCAGGGACCGCCCGCTAGGTCGTGGCGGCGAGCCAGTCGCCGCGGCGCAGCGCGGGATCGCGGTAATGCTCGAGGAAGTAGCGGGCGAGCACGCCGATATAGTCGCGCAGCGGCGGACACCGCACGCCGTGCGGTTCGAGGGCCGCCCGCGCCTTGCTCGTGTCGTACTCGATGGGGTGATAACTGTATTGGAAGGCGGAGTAAGGCACACCGGTGATCCGATCGGTAAAGGGCAGGCGCATCAACGGCTTGATCATCCCGGGCGGCAGCCACAGCAGCGGCTTGAACGTCCCGAGGGCCTCGCAGGCCAGCTTATAGAAGTCGTTGTAGGAAACGGGATCGGGGTCGGTGAGGTAATACGCCTGATGCGCCGTATCCGGGTCTTCGAGGAGGTGATACATGCCCGCTGCCACAAAATCGACCGGGGCCGCGTGAAATTTGACGTGCGGCGCGTTCGGCGCGGCCAGGTGCATGCGTCGCTTGATCATCGTGAAGGCGTAGTACGGCCCGTCGATCTTTTCGATGGCGCCGGTCTTCGAGTGGCCCACGGCGTAGCCGGGGCGATAAATGACGCTCGGGATACGGTCCCACCGATCGCGCACGAGCTTTTCCGACAGGAATTTCGTCTCTTCGTAGTAATTCTTGAAGGTCTGCCCCTTGTCGAAGTCATCCTCCGTGTAGAGGCCCGAGTAGCTGCCGACAATGGCGGTCGTGCTGGCGAATCCAAGCCGTTGCAGATTTGGGCACTGCTCCAGGAAATCGAGCACGTTCCGCGTGCCGTCCACGTTGACGCGCCGAGCCGCGTCTTCCGGCACCGCGAGGTGATAGATTGCCGCGAGGTGAATGCACCGGCTCACGTTGCCGCGCATTTCATCCGCCGTCGCGGCATCGAGCCCCAAGCCCGCCTGCGTAATGTCGCCGGAAACGACCCGGAAACGATCCCGCGCGCTTGGGGGCACGTGCGCGTCGAGATATCGCCGCAGCCTGTCCACAAATTGCCCGTGTTCGAGAAGGTAAAGAATGCAGTCCTCGCGGTCATAATAATGCGGGAGAATATTGCGTCCGATGAAGCCTCCCGCGCCGGTAATCAAACGTCCACCCGTCGCCATCGTGCATCCCTTTCGAGGCCGCGCCAGGCTCCGGACGGCGCCCCCTCAATACGCCGTGCCGAAGACGCGGCAGGTCCACTCCTGATGTTCGCCCCACGGGGCCTGGAAACACTCCCAGGCACTATAGCAGGAAACCGCCGCCGCAAGGCACCATAATGCCCAGTGCCACGGGCGGGTCATGCGGTTCCACACGGGCGCGCCCATGAGCAGCAGGACCGGCATGACCGCGATGTGCCAGCGGAATCCATAGGCCGCGCCGCCGTAATTGTTGGTGCGCAGGACGTAGTAGGCCGTCATGACGGCGAAGGCCGCGGCGGCCCCGGCGATCCAGCCGCGGGCGGCGTCGCCCGAGTCGCGGCAGGTCCACGCCGCGCCGATCAAACCGACAAGGAGCACCGGGAAGAGGGTGAAGCTGCCGAAGCGCCCGAAGGTCATATGAAAGAGGTACGTCAACTTCGGCTCGTTCAGCGCGTCAAGGCCGCCCGGATTGCGCCAGTACGAGGCCGCATAGAGATACAGTTCGTGCCGCATCTGGATGGGCAGCGGACTTCCCGTGACGGCAACCATAACCGCGAAATGCACCGCCAGGGGCGCGGCGAGACCGAGCGTGGTCCAGAGGAGCGTCTGTCTTGGGAAACGCACGACCAGCCACAGACCGGCGAAGACGATGAAGATGGTTACCGGCATGTCGAAGGTGAAGACCAAGCCGCCGCAGAGGCCGAACAGCGTGAAACGATGCCACTGCGGCGCAAGACGCCCCGAACACAACCCCGCCGCAAAGTATAGCGCCGCCATGAGCGCGCCCGCGGCGGGGAGGTGGTTGTCGATGTGCGTCGCGAAACCGATGAGTTGCGTCGCGAACGCAAGACTGAACAGCGCCGCGAGGCGCGTCCACGGGCCGGGGATGCACCAGCGCGCTATGAGCAGAAAGAAGACCAGCGCGGCCACGTAAGCCACGCCGATGAGGGTCACGGTCATCACGCGCACAATACGCCGCGCGTCTTCGCGTTGGGAGAGGTCCCATTCGAGCAGGCCGCGCATGGTGTAGTACTCGCCCGTCATGAGCAGGGGCAGGACCGGCGGCTTCGTCGAATACAAGTGGCCGTCGATTTCAACCTTGTCCACCGTTCCGGGCTCAAAGGGATTCGGCAGGTCGATGTGCCATACGCCTTCGTGCACCAAGGCCCACACCGTGGCCAGACGACTATTCGCGCTATCGCCAAGGTACTGTACGTGCGTGGCGCGCGCCACGATAACGGCTGCCGCCGCTATGAGCAGCCACGCGAGGTACTCGGGGATACGGTTGTTCCACATCAGCGTTCGCGCGCGCGCCTGTTTGCCCGTGCGAGCACGGTGCCTCTAAAAGATACCGGTGATCCTGCCCCACGTGCGCCCCCACCACCCTTTTTCCTCCTCCTCCGCGACCGTGCGCCGGATTTCCTCCCGCGGCGAGACCCATTCTCCGTTGACGTATTCCTCCGTCTTCTCCGCCACGAACAGCGCGCCCACGCGCTTCCATTGCCCGCCCTGCCACTGGTAAGTGATGGTCTCGACACCGGTATCGCGCAAGAAATTGCCGTCCGCCCGCGCCTGATCGCGCTTGCGGTGAAGCCGGGTGGCGAAACGCTGCTTCTCGATATTCGCCTCCGCGGCCAGCGGGGCCGAGCGCGATTCCGTCTCACGCAGCCGCACGTCGAAATCGTCGGGACCGTTCGGATAGACGCTGTATTCCTTGAAGTAATAGGGCCTGCGAAAGACGAGGTCGCTCCGCGCGTCGTCCTGGCCGCGTTGCGCCGATGCGATGTGGCGCGCGACCAGGCGCCGAAGCGCGTCTTCCTGGGTGGACGCGACGTCGTCCGCGTCCATTGGCGCGCTTGCGTCGATGCGCTTGCCGTTGCCCGCGCACGCGGAGACTCCCGCAACAAGAAGCACCAACACAAGAAAAAGTCCAATTCTGGGCATCATGGTCCGGGCATCCTCTTCCTTACTGGAAACGCGCAAACAGCGCCCCTCACCTCTTCGCTTACCCACGCGGTCGCCGCGCATTCTAGCATATCCGCCCCGCCCCGGCGCGAATCGCATTCATCCCGCGGGCGCCAAGCGCCCCCGCTCCACCCAATAAATCAGTAGGCGGCCTCCCCCGCGCCCCGCGCGCCGCGTGTCTTCAAGACGGACCTGACGCGGGGTGACGTTCAGCACTTCGAAACGGCCGCCCAGCAAGTCGCCCACGCCGACGACCTCCTCGTCGACGGCGTCCGCGCTTTTCTTGAAGATGACTGCCTTCTCGTCGGGTTTCACGCGGAGAAACATCGAGTACGCGGCGAACTCGTCAAGGACCTGCTGGCGCACCTCCCGGATACGCGCGTCGTTATCGATGGTGATGGCCTCGCTCGTGAGGCGGGACGCCTTCTGCAATAAGTCGACCTCCCACGGGTCGGCGTTGAGCAAGCCGTCGATTTCCTTTACGAAGTAGTCGCGCGCTTCGTCGAGAATTTCCCGATTCTCGGAAGACGGCGCGTTCGAGAAGGCTTCCAGGGCCGCGCGCAGCGCTTCGATTCCGCTGCCCTGCGTATGCATGATTTCGGGCGCACGATTGTGAAACACGGGCCCCTGCGGACCGGTGTCGCCTCGCAGCCCCTCGACGATCCGGTACGCGAACACAAGGCAGAACAACACGGCCACCGCCACGCCGAGCCCTAACAACAGTCGCGACACTCCCGCAGGTTGCCGCGCGGTGCGCGGCGGCGGGGTGGCGACGCTCGACGAGCCGAGCGCAAACTCCATCAAGTCCCGGCTGCTGGCATCCAAGGCCGGCAAACCCAAGTCCCCCTGCGGCACCTCTGGCCCGGCCTTCTCCGCTTGCTGTCCCGAGAGCACCTCGGCGCGGAACGCCTCGATGGCCTCGATCACATCGCCGGACGGGGTATACGAGGCCGGTGCATCCCCCCCAAGGTCGCGTATGGTGAGGCTGGCTTCCTTTTTTCTCGGGCGGGCGACTTCGCCGCCGCAGTGACGACACCTGGTTGCCAAGACGCTGATCGGCATACGGCAGATGGGGCACAGCCGCATGTCGTCTTGTTCGCGATAGGGCACATCCGTGTCTGTCACAGTGGGCCACCTCCACAGTCAGAGTACCTGATACCCGCTTCTTTTTCAATAAATAGGGAATTCCGCGAGGCTGCCGCCCCGGCGCGGTAGTCGCCGACTGGACTCGTTCCCCGCCTTCATCGCAATCCCCTTTCGCAAATTGTCTCGAAACCCCTTGTCGCGCATATTATACTCCACTCGGAGCGGATACATGCAATCCATTTCTTCAATGCGCGGCCCCCTTGCCGACCGGCTGACCGCGTTCAGCCTCTACTTCGGCTGGGCGCCGTTTCGTCTTCTCAAGAGCGGGGACGTCCAGCCGTTGCGCGGACACCGAGAACGCTTCCTCAGGCATCATTGCGATCAGGCCTTGGTTCTGTTCCTCGCCCTCTTTGTTATAGCGATCTTTTTTGTGATCTGCGCCGCCGCGGTGTCCTATGCTGTGGTGCATCAACGGAACCTGTACGAAAACGTCGCGCTCGAACAGTGGCTGCTCACCCTTTTCCGCTGGCTGGCGATCTCGTGGGCCGTGTTCTGGGCCTACGGGGTCGGCGGCGCGATCCTCGGCTCGATGTGGGAATTGCCGGGAGTGGCCGCGCTGGCGCGCAGGCGCGCCGTGGTGGTCACGGCGGCCGCCGTCCAGGGCTTCGTCTACGCCGCGTTGGTCGTGCTTGCGGTGTTCGCCGCCTATGCGTCGCGATCGGCGCGCGACGATGACGCGCCCGCCGATGTGTACCTGCTCTATGAGGACGTGGACCGGTACCCGCGTTGGCTCTTCGTCGTCGCATTTCACCCGGCGACGCGCGCCGCCCTCGACAGTTTCGGCGAGAACGGCGTCACCGTTCGCAAGTTGACGCGGGAAAGCCTGGCCTCCGCGCTGGAACACGGCCGCTTCGTATTTATCGGTTCCCACGGCCAAGCCTCAGGCATGCTGCTCGACCGCCAGTGGTTTCCCCCGCAGGAGGCGGCGGCGTTGCGCAAGGGCGAGCGGCTTGCCTTGGTCTATCTGGCCGGTTGTGACAGCGGCGCGCAGGAAGCGGCGTGGCGCGCGGCCCTCGCCCCCGCCGAAGTCGTCACGCATGACCGCCTCACGGCGATGGTCGAGCACGTCTGGTGGCTTTGGACGGAAGCGCCGGAAATTATCCGCCGTCTCGCGGCGGAGGCCGGGGCGCGCCGCGAAACCGAGGCCGCCGACGCGGCGGTCCAATAAGCGCAGCTTGAATAAGGTGGAACTGTCGCGCGTCTAATGGATATACTGTAACTCCGCTTGATGATTCGTACGACGGGCGCGAAGCCCGGAAGTCAACCCGAAAAGCTCTAGAGGAGAAGTAGCATGAAGAAGTTATTGGCGGTAACAATTGCAGCGACGGCCATGCTGGCGACGTTTGGCGTGACGGCGGTCCTGGCGCAGGAACAGGATGTCGAGAAGCCTATCGAAGTCGTGGTCGAGGGCGTAAACTACTGCGTGCTGTGCGAACTGGCGAAGGATGACGTGGCCGGCGCGAACAGCGCGTATGCGACGATGAACGCCTTGAAGGTGGGCGCGGCCCTTGACAAGGACAACAACCTGCTTTCCGACCTGGAAGGCACAACGCTCCACTACCTGCCTACAAAGCAGGCCGAGCCCCTGTTGATTGGCGAACAGCACCAGGGCGCGAATGTGACCGTCACCGGCCTCTATTTCAAGAAGGCGAACGCCCTGAAGGTCGTCAGCTACGAGGCGGAAGAGACGGGCTTCGGTAGCGTGCCGGTTGGGACCAAGAGCAATCTCCAGGTCCTGTAGGCAACGACGGGGACAAACAAGGCACGATACGCGCGGGGAGCGGCGCCCGGGCCGTTCTCCGCGTTTGTTCATGCATGGCGCGCCGTCATGGCGTCTTGGGGTTCGCGCCATTTCAGGCAAGCCCTCTCTTCCGTTCACGCGGGCGCCTTCCGTTCTTTGCATGCACGGTGATCATCTGTCATAATCGCGCCTCGGAAGTGAGGCGTGGGCGCGCGGGTCCGGCCGTCGTCAAGAGCAACAGGGAAGCCGTCGGATGGAGACTATAGGTCTTGCGCCGATAGACATCGTGATTATCGGCACGTACATGCTCGGGTCCGTGTTACTGGGGTTGTTCTGCACGCGCTACGTGGGCAACGCGAACGACTTCTTCATTTCGGGCAAGGCGCTGCCGTTCTGGGCCATCGGGTTCTCGATTGTCGTAAGCGACATCGGCGCGGTGGACTTCGTGGCCGTTGCGGGGGCGACGTACACGCACGGGGTTTCAGCGGCGAATTTCGACTGGATGGGATCGATGCCGGCGATGGTCTTCGCCGCGTTCGTGTTTGTTCCTTATTTCTGGCGATCGGGCGTATTCACAATTCCCGAATTTCTGGGGCGGCGCTATAACACCGCGGTGCAGTTCGTTAACGGCTTCATCTGGACCGTGGTGCTGATGGTGATGCTGGCGGTGATGCTGTGGGTGACCGCGGACAAACTGATGTACACGGTGCTCGGCTGGGACCCAATGTGGGCACTATGGATCATGGCGCTCGTGACCGGTCTTTACACCTTCTCCGGCGGCCTGACCGCGGTGGTGTTCACGGACGTCGTGCAATTGGTGGTCATGTACGTGGGCGGCCTCGGCCTGCTCGGCGTCGCGCTCTGGGAGGTGGGCGGCTGGACCTCGCTGCGCGAGCAAATTCTCGCCATGGGCCCCGAATACCAGAACCACTTCACGATTCTCCTGCCGCACGACACCACGGGGCCTTTTCCTTGGACCGGCATCGTGTTCGGGCTCGGTATCGTCCTGGCCATTGCCTACATGAGCGGCAATCAGGTCATTGTGCAGCGCACCCTCGGCGCGCGCACGGAATGGGACGCGAAGGGCGGCATGCTCCTCGGCGGGTTCCTCAAGTCGTTCATTCCGCTGATGGTCGCGCTGCCGGGCCTGTGCGCCCTCGTGCTCGTGCCGCACCTCGACAACGCGGACCGCGCCGTGCCCGAGATGATTCGCCTGCTGCTGCCCGCCGGCCTGCGCGGGCTCATGTTCGCGGCGCTCTTCGCCGCGCTCATGTCAAGCATTTCCGGCACGCTGAACTCCTCGACGACCATTTTCGTCACGGACCTGTACGGGCAAGTGCGCCACTGGTTGCGGTGGAAACCGATAACGGAGCGCCAGGGGCTGACCCTTGGGCGCTTGTTTACGGCGATGTTCATCATTCTCGCCGCGGTCCTGGCCAAGCCCATCGGCGACAACGAGAGTATCTACGTGTTCATTCAGACGGTCCTGTCGTTGTTCCAAGGCCCCACCCTGGCAATCCTGCTGCTGGGCATCATTTGGCGGCGCGCGACCGGCTGGGGCGGCCTGGCGGGGTTGGTATTGGGTGTCATCTTCTGCTTCGTGCTCAAGTACACGCCCAACCTGTTCCCCTCGGATGACCCCTTCCTCTTTGTCGCGTGGTGGTCTTTCGTCTTCAGCGTGATTGTCACGGTCGTGGTCAGCCTGTTAACCCCGCCCGAACCGGATGAGAAAATTCGCGGGCTGGTCTGGAGTTCGGTGGTCCAGGATGACGAGGCCCAGGCCGCGTTGCGGGAAAGGATTTCCGGCTGATGGAGAGCTTTCTTACGGCATTCTGCGAAAAGATGTTCTTCCCGATTTTGCACCCGATCTTCGCGCCGACCAACACGTTCCTGAGCAAGTTCTATCAACCCTATGCGACTATTTGCGCCATCGGCTTTTTCATCGGCGCCATGATCTGGGTCGGCGTGGTGCTCCACGAGCCTTACGTAAACCGCGGACGCGCCGTGAGGTCCATCTGGACGGACCTGCGGCTATGGACCGTGCTCTCGATGTTGCCGCACGTCTTTGTGTACTTCTACTTTTACTGAGAACGAGGAACGCCTCATGAGCGGAATCTTCGATCGAGAACCGGACAAGTACGAGCCGGAGACCTTCCACCGCCGCGACGCGGAGACCTATATCGCCATCGGCATCTTCATCGCCGCGATTGGCGTCCCCGTCATGGTGGGCACCATCTGGGCGCTGGACCGCCCCCATGCGGCCCTCATCAATTTCATCTGCGGGCTTGTACTCACGCTGCTTGGCGCCGCCAGCATTGCGTACGGATGGCTATGGCACCGCCGCAACAAGAAGCAGGCGTGACGCGACTCTGTCTTCCCGCGCGGATTGACGCGGTCATGGCCGCGCGCGCGTTCACGAGGCCGCGCTGGGGCAATCTGTTCGGCCTGCTAGGCCGCAACCGCGCCGTCTCGCCGAATCCCGATGTTTCGCCGGGCGCGCTGCCGCGCATCGAACGTATCTGGACGCCCGCCTACGCCATCAAACTCGCGATCGCCTCGCGCCGCGGCCCCGGCACGGTCTGGGTTTCCGTCGATGGCTGCTCCGGCACTTTCGCCCTTTTCGAGCGCGCGGGCGAACTGGCGGAACGAGACGTGTCCGAGTACGCCCTCTCCCCCACGCTCGACGAAGGGACGGCGGTCGCCGCCGCACGGCGCGGTCTGCTTCAATACATACTGCGCCGACGCGGGCAGGGCCACAAGCCGGTCGTCGAGGCGGTCGAAACGATTCTCCCGTACCACGCGCCGGTCTGGGTTCTCTACTATCGCCGCTTCCGGCGGTTCATTGATTTAGCCGTCGTGGACGGCTATACGGGTTCGCCGATGGGCGCGCGCGCGAAGCAGGCCGTGCTCAACGCGATTATCGCCGATCACAAGCAGCGTCGCGCGAGCACCGACTGATCGGGACGCCGGCCTTCTCATTCCGGCCCGACGTGTTTGCGCGCATCCATCGCACCCGGTAGACTGAGCCGCCACACCAGTGCGGAGGGTTATGGTGGAACAGGAGGAACAACAGCAAGCCGCGAGCCTCGCCCAAGCCTTTGGCGCGCGGCTTTCGTTGCGGCACCCTGCCGTGCGCGCGACCATTCTGACGTTCGGCGGCTACGGGGCGGGCCAGGCGCTGCGGTTCGCGAGCAACCTCATTCTGACGCGCCTGTTGTTTCCCGAGGCGTTTGGACTGATGGTCCTGGTCAATCTGGTGATTCAGGGGCTCCAGATGTTCTCCGATATCGGCCTGGGGCCGAGCGTGGTGCAAAACCCCCGCGGCGAGGAGCCGGTGTTTCTACGGACCGCCTGGACCGTCAACATCCTGAAGAACTCGGGGCTGTGGGTGGTTGCGTGTCTGCTGAGTTGGCCCCTGGCCATGCTGTACCGCGAACCGGAATTGGCTGCCCTCTTGCCCGTCGTGGCCGTCAACCTGATTCTCATGGCTGCCGTCTCCGCACAGACGGGCGTGCTGCGCCGGCGACTGGAACTGGGCAAGCTCATCCTGCTCGAACTTTCGACGTACACGCTCTCCGTCATCGTCATGATCGGGGTGGCTTGGGTGTATCCCAGCGTCTGGGCGCTGGCGATAGGGACGCTGGCGGGCGGCGCGGCCCTGACGGCCTTGTCGCACGTGGCCCTGGGCGGTCCGGGCATGCGCTTCGCCCTGGACCGCGAGGTCATCCGCCAATTATTCCGCTTCGGACGCTGGCTGTTCATCAGCAGCATCCTGACCTTCTTCTGCGGACAGCTTGACCGCATCGTCCTGGGCGGTTTCATGAGCATGACCGAGTTGGGTGTCTACTCGATCGCGTTCATGCTGGCCCAGACGCTTGTGGCGGTGATCGAAACCGTGGCGCAGCGCGTGCTGTTTCCCCTGTACTCCCGCGCGGCGGAACTCGGGACCGCGCACCTGCGGCGGCAGGCGTTCCGATTTCGGGTCGCGCTCTTGCTCGCGTCATTGCCGCCCATGTGGGCGCTCACCGTGTTCGGGCCTGAGATCGTGGCGTTCCTCTACCCCGTGGCCTATCACGGCGCGGGACAGATGCTCCAGGTGTTGAGCGTCGGCGCAATCTTCGCCTTGGTCCTCGTGCCCATCGAGAATGTTCTGCTCGGTTCAGGCGACTCATTCCGGCATCTTGTGCTTCAAGCGATCAAATCCGCGTGCATGATAGGCGCTATGTGCGTCGGCGGCGGTCTGTACGGCGCGTGGGGCGTCATTTTCAGCTTCGCCGCGTCGCGGGTCGTGTATTACCCCGCCCAGGCGCTGCTCATCCGGCGCTACGGCGTCTGGATGCCTGCGCTGGACTTCGCGGCGTTTGGCGTGTCCGCCGGGATTATTCTGCTCGGTTTTTGGATCAAGGCCTGATCCGGCCCGAGCGATAGGCAAAGGAACCTTGCCATGCTCGATTTGCGCCGCCTCATGATCGCGCCCGACGCGCTGTGCAGGGAAGCCTTCCCGCGCGTGTGGCCCCGCGCGACGGCCGACGGCGGCGAGGCGACCCAAGCCGTCCACGTCTGGCGGCTATCGTTACCCGCAAGCGACGACCTCGCGTTTCTTTACGAATGCCTGGACACCGCCGAGCGCGACCGGGCCGCCCGTCTCCACCGCGACGAACAGCGCCGGCATTTCGCCGCATTTCGGGGTGCGTTGCGCCATATTCTCGCGGCGTATCTCGGGGTTCGGCCCCAAGACGTGCCTTTGCGGGCGGACAAACAGGGGAAGCCTGTCCTCGCCCCGGAATGCGGTCCCCCTGACCTTCATTTCAGCGTCTCTCATTCGGAGAACATCGCCCTTTACGCGGTATACGGGTGCGGTCCCGTCGGGATCGACGTCGAAGTCCCGCGGGCCCGTCGCGCCTCGTCGCTCGAGGGGCTTATCGAGCGCATGCTGAGCGACGCGGAGCAGGCGCACCTGGCGCAGGCGCGGAGCGCCGACCGGCACAACCTGTTCCTCGGGCTGTGGACTTTGAAAGAGGCGACCGCCAAGGCCACGGGGGCGGGGTTGCGCACGCCCTTTCGCGAGATGGACGCGATCGCGGCCATGCGCCACGGCTGGGACCTCTGGACCGATCCCTCCGGCGAAGTCTATCGACGCGCGCCCTTCGTCCTTGAACCCGAAAGCGCGCCCGCCGCCCTCGCGTTGCGACTGGCGCGGTAGCCTGCTACGATACGCGCATGGCCGCGCGCGGCGCGCGGCGCACGGGGGACATAACACGGAAGGAGAAAGCCGTCATGAACGAAGTAGTTGTTGTATCCGGAGTTCGTACCGCCATCGGCACGTTCGGGGGAGCGCTCAAGGACTATCCCTCCACGGACCTCATGGCGCTGGTCATCAAGGAGGCGCTGCAACGCGCCAAGGCCGCCCCCGAAGAGGTGGACGACGTCATCGTCGGCCAGTGCATGCAACGCACGGACGAAGCAACGACGGGCCGCGTGGCCGCGCTCAAGGCCGGGCTGCCCATCACCGTGCCGGGGTTGACCATACAGCGCAACTGCGCATCCGCCATGCAGTCCGTGATTTACGGCGCGCAGCAGATCATGCTCGGCGAAATGGACGTGGTCGTCGCGGGCGGCGTCGAAGTCATGAGCCGCGTCCCGTATATGCTGTATTCGGCGCGCTGGGGCGCGCGACTCCAGCATGGCGTCATGGCGGACGGCGTATGGGACGGACTGACGGACCCGTGGAGCGGCCTGATCATGGGCCTCACCGCCGAGAACCTCGCCGAGAAATACAACATCAGCCGTGAGGAACAGGACATCGTGGCCCTCCGCTCCCACAACAACGCCGAAACCGCGACGAAGGAAGGACGATTCAAGGAGGAAATCCTGCCCGTACAAATCCCGCAAAAGAAGGGCGATCCCATCGTTTTCGATAAGGACGAGCATTTCCGACCCGGCCTGACGATGGAGCAACTGGCGCGGCTCAAGCCCACGTTCAAGAAAGACGGCACCGTCACCGCCGGCAACGCCTCGGGCATCAACGACGCCGCGGCGGCCGTCGTGCTCATGAGCGCGAAGAAGGCCGAGGCGGTCGGCGCGACGCCGATAGCGCGCCTGCGCGGCTACGGCCTCGGCGCGGTCGAGCCCGAGTTGATGGGCTACGGTCCCGTACCCGCGACGAAGCAGGCTCTCGCCCGCACCGGCCTCAGCCTCGACGATATGGAGTTGATCGAGTTGAACGAAGCGTTCGCCGCGCAGTACATCGCCTGCGAGAAACTGCTCGGCCTCAACCGCGAGATCACGAACGTCAACGGTTCCGGTGTCGGCCTCGGCCACCCCGTCGGATGCACCGGCGTGCGGATCATCATCACCCTGCTCCACGAGATGCGGCGACGCGGCAACAAGATCGGCCTCGCGACCCTCTGCGTCGGCGGCGGCATGGGCCAAGCCACGATCTGGGAGATGGTGTAACCCCCGTTCGCACTCGTGCTCGTAGTCATAATCGCAATCGCTTAACCCTCACCCCGACCCTCTCCCTCGGGGAGAGGGGGAGCGATGACGCGCCGCACAAATGAAGGAACCACCTTTATGACCGCCGCCGTCACGGAGTCCCAGCCGCTTCCCCGCGTCATGACCATCGCCGGCAGCGACTCGGGCGGCGGCGCGGGCATCGAGGCGGACTTGAAGACCTTCACAGTCCTCGGCTGCTACGGCATGGCCGCCGTCACCGCCGTCACGTCCCAGAACACGCAGGGCGTTTTCGGCATCCACGAGGTGCCGCCCGAGGAAGTGGGCCGCCAAATTCGCGTCGTCCTCGAAGACATTGGCGCGGACGCCGTCAAGACCGGCATGCTCGCTTCCGCGCCCATTATCGAGGCTGTCGCGGCGGAACTGCGCCGGTTCGACACGAAAAACGTCGTCGTGGACCCCGTCATGGTCGCCAAGAGCGGTGACGCCCTGCTCCACGAGACCGCCCGCGACGCCCTCGTCCGCAGGTTGCTCCCGCTCGCGATCGTCGTGACGCCGAATGTCCCCGAGGCGGAAGCGTTGTCCGGGTTGCGGATAGCGTCCGAGGCGGAACTGCGCCGCGCCGCGGAACGCGTTCACGCCCTCGGCCCGCGCTACGTGCTCATGAAAGGCGGGCACCTTGAAGGCCCTGAGGCAGTGGACTACCTGTACGACGGACGCACCCTCGAACGCTTCGCCGCGCCCCGATTCGACACGCCCCACACCCACGGCACCGGCTGCACCTACGCATCCGCCATCGCCGCCTGGCTCGCCCGCGGCGAATCCGTCCCCGAAGCCGTCCGCCGCGCCAAGGACTACGTCACCGGCGCGATCCGCCATCATATCCCCATCGGCCGCGGCCGCGGCCCGCTCAACCACCTGTGGCGCAGGTAAACGCGCCGCCGTCCCCTGTTCGTAGTACACGCTTCAGCGTGTCTTTTCCGCACAACACCCTTCAAGACAGGCTGAAGCCTGAACCGCATCGTCAGCGATGTCAACATCCTGCGATTCATTCAAAGGGGCGGCGCTGTTCCGGCGATATCCCGATCTCCCGTTATCCCACGGGAATCGCACCATGATGCGTTGCTTTGCGGACAGCAGACAGAAACCGGTGAACGACGTGCGGACGATTCCTGGGGCCGTCCCTCATGCAAATGTCCGCGCGGCCTGGACCGTGTTCTTCATGAGCATGGTGATGGTCATCGGGCCGACACCGCCGGGGACCGGGGTGATCGCCTCGACCTTTTGGCTGACCGCCGCGAAGTCCACGTCGCCGACGAGGCGCGTGCCGGACTTCTTCGTCGCGTCGGGGACGCGGTTCACGCCCACATCGATGACGACCGCGCCCTCCTTCACCATGTCCGCCTTCACGAATTCGGGGACGCCCATCGCCGCCACCAGGATGTCGCCCTGCCGCGTTATTGCGGCGATATCCCGCGTGCGGGAATGGCAGACGGTAACGGTCGCGTTGCCGCCGGGCGCTTTCTGCATGAGCAGCGCGACAAGAGGCTTGCCCACGATGTTCGAGCGGCCCACGATGACGACGTGCTTGCCCGCGGGGTCGTAGCCACTGCGCAATAGCAATTGCTGGCACCCCGCCGGGGTGCACGACACGAAACACGGCTCGCCGCTCAGCAGTTTGCCCAAATTCACGGGGTGAAAGCCGTCCACGTCCTTGCGCGGGTCGATCGCGAGAAGCACTTTGCCGGAATCGATCTGCTTCGGGAGCGGCATCTGCACGAGTATCCCGTGGACGCGCCCGTCCTCGTTCAGATCGCGGATGAGGTCCAGCAGCCGCCGTTCCGTACAGTCCGGCGGCAGATCGTAGTCAAAGGAATTGATGCCCAGTTCGAGGCAGGTCTTGCGTTTCGCGCGCACGTAGACCTCGCTCGCCGCGTCGTTTCCGACCAGGACCACCGCCAATCCCGGCACGACGCCCCGCCGCGCAAGCATCGCGACTTCGTCCTTCAATTCCCCGCGGATGGCTTCCGCGATCAGCTTACCGTCAATGATCTTCGCCGTGTTGGGCATGAATTGTCGGCTCCTTCCGTGTAAGCGCCCCAGTGAGACACGCCGAATTCTAGCGCGTCGGTCGCGCCTCGTCCAACCCCCGTCCGCGGACGCGGGCCGGCCTCAGCGCGCCGCCGCCTCGCGTAGCAGCCGTTCCTGAATGGCGAAGCGGACGCCGTCACCAATGACGGAGCAGTCTCCGTTGGCGAAGAGAAGGACGCCAATCTTCTCCTGCCGCAAGAAAAAGACGGACGTGCAGACGCCGGCGTCGCCGCCGTCGAGCCCGATGGCTTCATGGCCGCCGATAAGCCCGTACCACCAGACGAGGCCGAGGTCGGGGTTCTGGTCGGGGTACTGGATAGTGAATAGTTCCTCGACGGACTCGCGCCGGAGCACGCGCGCGACCTCGAGGCGCCCGTCGTTCATCAGGGCGATGATCAGGCGTGCGAACTGGCTGACGCTGGCCCTGAGTTGGCCGTCAGGATAGGCCGGGTGGCCGTAATGCGCGTAGGGAACGAACACCTTGGCGACGATGTCGAATCGGTGGGGCGTGGCGACGTTCTCGATATTTGTCTCACTCAGAAACCAATGGGAATCGGTCATGCCGAGCGGTTCGAAGATGCGTCGCTTGCAGTAGGCGTCAAAGGACAAACCCGAAACCGCCTCGACAAGGTATCCGGCCAGCGCGACGCCCACGTTGCTGTGATGAAACTGACTGCCCGGCGCGAAACCGGTGTACGTGACGCCCGGCGCGATCCAGTCGCCGCCCGTGGCGAGATAGTGTTCGAGGAACTGCCTGAGCGGCATGGGCGAGTCGCCGCCGCCGGTGTTCAGCGTGTAAAGGGACCTGTAGATATCGGCGTCGTCACGGATGCTCGAGGTATGCGCCAACAACATGCGCGCGCAGATGGGAACCCGCGGATGCGCGGGATTTCTCACCTCGAACGGCAGGTACGTGTTCACGTCGGCGTCGAGATCGATCATGCCTGCTTCGACCAACTGCATGACCGCCACCGCCGTGACGGCCTTGGCCACCGAGCCCAACAGGAACAGCGTATCGGGCGTGACCGGCTTCGATGAGGCGATGTCGGCATAACCAAACCCCTGCGCCCACCGCACGGAGTCCCCTTTCACAATGCACGCGGCCAGCCCGGGGAACTTCGCCGTGTCCATCTGGCGGGTCATGAATGCCGCGAGGTCATCCGTGGCGGCGCCGGCGGCGCTCGCTTCCGGCGTTGCGGCCTCTCTCTGGGCTTTGCCCGATGTCGCGCAGCCCGTCACGCCACACAGAAGGATCAGGATCGATACGATCTCGCGAGAGCCGTTCATTTGTATCTCCCTCCAAGGCGCCGACTTCTCAGGTGCGCAGGCGGTAGTATACGCGCGCCGCGGCGCGGAAGCGCAACGAAATGCGACTTTCCCTTCAATACGCGCCCCAAGGCCGGAGCGTTGACGTCCGCATGCCCATACCGTCCGTGGCGTCCGTGACATAGAATGTCGAGTACGAGCACGAGCACGAGCACGAGGGAGACGGATGGCATCCCTATGGCCGCGCGAGGCGCACCATGCGGTTCAGGAACGCGGAACGCAAGGGTTTCACGGCCATTGCCGCCTTCCACGGCGGCGAGTTTTCGAGGATGCCGAGCATGCGCCCGAGCGCGCGGTGCGACAGGCGGTCCGGGTCGCTGAAGATGAGCGGCGCGAGTTTGCCCCGCTCAATGGCCATGCGGACCACGCGATCGAAGGTGTTCTCGGGCGTGAGGACGCGCTGGGGCCGCGCCTTCAATTGGATGCCGCCCGTTTTGCAGACGTGATAGCACACCCCACAGCCGAGGCACAGGTCCGCCTCGCACACGGCCCGCTTCCGCTTCTTGCCGTTGGTCTGAATCTCCTCGAGGTGAATAGCCTCGGCGGGACACGCCTGCGCGCAACGGCCGCAGCCGGAACACTTCTCCGCATCGACCTCCATGACCCAGTTCGAGGTGACTATCGCGTTGCGCAGGTTGAATGTCTTCATGGCCTGCATCATGCCGCAACAACACCCGCAACAATTGCAGATGAACGTCACGTTGCGCTGCACGTTGTCGCCGGTCTGCGCCAGCCCCGCCGCCTTACACTCCTCGACTATGCGCAGCCCCTCCGCGTTCGATATGCCGCGCGCGATGCCGTGCCGGACCATCGACTCGGCGGCCCCGTCCAACGTGAGACAGACTTCCATCGGTTTGTTGCACGCCTCGCCCAAGTGTTCCCGTTTGTGCCGGCACGCGCACAGCGACACGCCGAGCGCCGCCGCGTTTCCGATGAGGTGCGTCGCCCGTTCCCAATCGAGTACCTCGGTATGGTCGCCGTCTGGCAGGGCCTCCTCGTGCACGAGCGTACGCCCGAGTTGTGTTTCGCCGCCGAACACCGCGCGCGCGAACTTCCCGTCGTCGCGCATGTACTGGTCGAACAACCGCGCGATCTCGGCCATGGGCAGGTCCTCGCGCGCGCGCATAAACACGAACTCGAAGAAACCGACGACCACCGGCGGCAGCATCACGAACCGGCGATCCCGATAGTAGAAGTCGAGTAACAGCCCCCGCGCGGCCATTTCCGAGATTCGCCCGTCCAACTCGTCCACCGGCATTTCGAGCCGCCGCGCCAAAGTCTCGAGCGGTGTCGGCGTCGCCGGGATTCGACGCGCGAAACCGGCGTCCTCGGGCGTGTAAAGCAACCGCAGGATTTGCATAAGGGCGGGAGAATCCGGCGCGCCCGTGACCATGTTGTCGAGGCGCTGCTGGAGCAGGCGGTATTCGCGCTCGGGGTTGACTTTATGTCCCATCGATAGGCTCTCCCTTCCTCGTAAGGACGCCGCGCTCGGGTCGCCCCGCGCTTTCGCGCATAGTATACTTCCTCCACCGTTCGTGTGACACCTCAACATCGCGTCGCGAGGAAGGGGAAGAGAATCATGCACCAGATGGACAAGCGCCGTTTCGCGGGCATTATCACGGTTTGCGTAATCGCCGGGATGCTTTCGGCCACCGCGGACGCCGCGGCGGACACGTCCCTGTATGTCAGTCCCGAGGGCAACGATGCATGGACTGGGCGTCATGTCGCGCCGTTGCCGGACGGTGCCGACGGCCCGTTCGCGACCGTCCAACGCGCCCGCGACGTCGTGCGCGACATGCCGAAGGACGGACCGATCACTGTCTTCATTCGGGAAGGGGGCTACACGCTCACCGAGCCGATCAGCTTCAGCCCCGAGGACTCCGGCGCGCCGAAGGCGCCCGTGGTCTACAGTGCGTACAGGAGCGAGCAGCCCGTGTTTCGCGGCGGGCGCGCCATCTCAGGATGGACGCGCGAAGGAGAAGTGTGGGTAGCGGACCTGCCCGAGGTGCGCGAGGGACAGTGGGACTTCAGCGCGCTCTGGGTCAACGGCGAGCGGCGGCAGCCCGCACGCACCCCGAACGCCGCGAATCCCGCCGGTGATTTCCCGCCGGACTCGGACTACTTTCACATCGAGGGGCCGGTGAAGGAGCGGGACGAGGCGTCCGGGAAGGAGCAGTCGAGCGCGACGAAGTTCCGCTTCCGCGAGGGCGACCTCGAACCGTGGCCGGGCCTCGAAGACGCCGTCTTCGTCGTCTTTCACGCCTGGGCGACTTCCCTCCTCCGCGTCAAGGAGATCGACTGGGAAAACCGGACCATCGAGTTTACGGGCAAGGCGCGGTGGCCCTTCGGCCAGTGGCGCGCCGACCAGTGGTACTTCATCGAGCACCTGCGCGAGGGCCTCGACGCACCGGGCGAATGGGCGCTCGACCGCGCGGCGGGCAAGCTGTACTACCTGCCGATGCCCGGCGAAGACATGCACGCCGCCGAGGTAATCGCGCCGGTAACGCGGCAGTTTCTGCTGCTCGACGGCGACCCCGCCGAAGGACGCTTCGTCGAGCGCCTTTATTTTCGCGGGTTGCGCTTCGAGTACGCGGAATTCCCCATCGCGCCGGAAGGACACAGCGACGCGCAGGCCGCGTTCACCGTCCCCGGCGTTATCGAACTGACCGGCGCGCGCTGGTGCGGCCTCGAACGCTGCACTATCGCTCACACGGGCGGCTACGCCGTGTGGTTTCATCGCGGCAGCCAGGATTGCTGGATGCGCCTTTGCACGGCATACGACCTCGGCGCGGGCGGCGTGCGCATAGGCGAGGGCGGTGACCCGGCCACACCGAACGAGGCCACCGAGCGCAATATGGTCGAGGATTGCCGGCTGCGCGACGGCGGGCGCATCTTCCGCGAGGCGGTCGGCGTATGGATCGGGCGCAGTTCGTACAATCGCGTCGCCCACAACGAGATCGCCGACTTCCGCTACTCCGGTATGTCCGTCGGCTGGTCCTGGGGCTACGCGCCCAGTTCCGCCCATCACAACGTCATCGAATACAACCACATTCACGACATCGGCAAGGGGCAACTCGGCGACATGGGCGGCATCTACACGCTGGGTATTTCGCCCGGAACCGTCTTGCGCGGCAACTACATCCACGACGTGCTCTGCCATCCGAAGCTTTACGGAGGTTGGGGACTCTACACGGATGAAGGCAGCACGGACATCGTGCTTGAAAACAACGTCGTGATCAATACGCGCACCGGCGGCTTCCATCAACATTACGGCAAAGAAAACATCGTGCGAAACAACATTTTCGCCTTTTCCGAGAACGAGCAGATTATCCGCTCCCGCGAGGAAGAACACATTTCCTTCTTCTTCGAGGGCAACATCGTGTACTTCGACAACGGGCGCCTGCTCGGCAGTAATTGGTCGAACGGCAATTACCGCATGGACCGCAACGTGTATTGGGATACGTCGGGCGAAGGATTCAACTTTGCCGGAAAGACCTTCGACGAGTGGCGGGCCGCCGGTTACGATCGGGACTCGGTGGTCGCCGATCCGCTCCTGGCGGACATTGCGGGCCGCGATTTTTCGCCGCGCCCGGAATCGCCCGCCCTCGCGCTCGGTTTCAGACCCATCGACATGCGTAAGATCGGGCCACGCGGAAACTGACGCCCACGGAGCCCAAGCATAGCCCTGGAGGCTTGACATGACATCGCTAGAACCCGCTCTCGCCTATGCGCGCGACCACCGCGAACGCTTCCTGGACCGGCTCAAGGAACTGGTCCGCATCCCGAGCATCTCCACGCTCCCGGAACACAAACTCGACATCGAGCGGGCGGCGGCGTGGCTGGCGGAGCCGCTGGGCCGTCTCGGCATGACGCGGGTCGAGGTGTGCCCCACCGAGGGACACCCCGTCGTGTTCGCGGAATCGGAACGGCGGGCGGACAGGCCCACAGTGCTCGTCTACGGGCACTACGACGTGCAGCCGGTTGACCCCGTCGCGGAATGGGTTTCGGACCCGTTCGGGGCCGAGGTGCGCGGCGACTACCTGTACGGGCGCGGCGCTTCGGATATGAAAGGCCAGATTTGGGCGCAGTTGTGCGCGATCGAGGCGATGGCGGCGCAGGGCGCGCTCCCGGTGAATCTGAAATACTTGATCGAAGGCGAAGAGGAAATCGGATCGCCGCATCTCGAAGCCTTCATCGAGGCGCATCGCGACCTGCTCGCCTGCGACGTGGTATTGAACTGCGACAGCGGCATCCACGGCCCGGACCAGCCCTCGATCACCTATTCCCTGCGCGGCCTGGCCTATTTCGAAGTCGAGGTGCGCACCGCCGCGAAAGACCTCCACAGCGGCCAGTTCGGCGGATCGATCCGCAACCCGCTTCACGTCCTCTGCGAACTGATCGCGGGCATGCACGACGCCGCGGGGCGCGTAACGCTTCCCGGTTTCTACGATGACGTGCGTGAACTCGACGCGGACGAGCGCGGCGTCCTGCGGCGCGTTCCGTATAGCGACGCGGCCTGGCTGCGATTGGCCGGCGCGGACACCCTCTTCGGCGAGGCCGGCTACACGACAATCGAGCGGGTCGGCGCGCGGCCCACCCTCGAGGTGAACGGCATCTGGGGCGGCTTTACGGGCGCGGGCGCGAAGACCGTGCTGCCCGCGCGGGCGTCGGCGAAGATTTCGATGCGGCTCGTGGCCGATCAGCGGCCGGAAAAGATGGAGGGCTGTCTCCGCGCGTATCTCGAAGCGAACGCGCCCGAGGGCGTCGCGTGGGAACTCCGCGAGCACTCCCGCGGACCTGGCGCGGTCATGGACCGCAACTCACCCTACATGCGTGCGGCGGTCGCGGCGCTCGAGGCGACGTTCGGCGTCGATCCGATCTTCAAGCGCGAGGGCGGCAGCGTGCCCGTGGTCGGCGTGATGCAGCAACGCCTGGGCGTCGACTCGATCATGCTCGGGTTCGCGCTCCCGGACGACGGCATCCACGGCCCCAACGAACGGCAGTACCTCCCGAACTTCCACAAGGGCGTCGAGACCTACATCCGCTTCCTCATCGGACTCGCCACATCGGGCGCGTGAACCCATGCCGCGCCCCGCGCTGCACAATGCTGACCACAAACAGCCTGCTGTCCATCGTGTGTCCACTTGGTCCATACCGTCCATACCATCCATTGTCGAGTACGAGTACGAGTGCGAGTGCGAGTGCGAACGTGGGGAGGGAGGTCAGCCTCGCTTGAAAGCGGAAAGCGCCTTCCAGGCGCATTTCTCCCAGGAGAATTCGGCGGCGCGTTTCGAGGCGCGGCGGCGTTGATCGAGATTGCTCGGCCCTTCCTGCAGGCCGCGCCGCACGGCGCGCACAAAGGATTCGACGCTTTCGTGGTTGTAGAAGAGGACGTAGTCGCCGGCCACTTCCGGGATCGCGTCGAGGTTTGGCGCGACCGCCACGCCGCCCGCGCGCAATGCCTCAAGTATGCGCTGGCCGCTGCCGTCGTGCAGCGTGGCGAATATGACGGCCTCCGCGTTCTGGTACAACCCCGCGAGTTGCGCATCCGGGCACTTCTCGATGCGCACGCCGCGCGGCCCCCAGTCGGTCGGCTCCGCATTGCACGCCGTGCCCGTGACGACCAGCGTGTGCAGGCGCTCCTTTTGAATCTGGGCAAGTCCCTTGAAGACGAGTGGGTAGTTGTGGGTCTTGCACGTGTCGCCGACGATCATCAGGTACGGTTTCTCGACGATGGTTTCACTCGGATCGGCGAAGACGGCGTCCACCCCCGGCGGCGCGACCACGACCTTATCGAGCGGAACGTCAAACAGTTCGAGACAGCGCCGCCGCGTATGCTCGGACGGCGCCACGATGCCCCGCGCCTCGGCGCAAACCCGTTTTGCCTGCTTGAGGTCGTCCGCCCGGTCTCCGCCCGGTTCCCAAGGCCGGACATCGACGATATAGAGCCACAACGGCAAGGGCGGATTGACCGGCGCGGCGGCCAAGGGCGCGAAAAGCGCGTTGACCCCGGCCTTCTTCGCCGCGCGCGCCAACGGGCCGCCCACACCCAGCAGCCCGGCGATGCCGCCCCGCCCGCCGCCGACCTTGCCAATAGCCACGCGCATCCAGCCTTCGTAGGAACCGTGCTGCTCCTCGCTCGTAAAGAGAAAAAGCCGCGCCTGATCCTGCATCCGGCGCAGCGTGGCCAGAAGCCGGCGCATGTAACGTTCTTCATCACCGAAACAGCAGCGCTGCTGCGTGTCCGGCGTCAATATGCCAAGATGCATCTCACAAACTCATACTCGTACTCGTACCACTCCGAAAACTTGGACTCGGGGACAGGCACGTCTCGCCCTCCTTCGCCGCAGCTACGGCGTGGCAGGCTCGAAGACTCGCTCGCTTGTGCCAGTCCCCACCCGTGTGAAGTATAAAGGGCGGAACGCCGCCGCGAAAGCGCGCGTTCCGCCCCAATCCAGACAAGCAGACTTACTTCGCGCCGGTCGCCCAATCGATAAGCACGCGCGCTACCTCGGGCCGCGTGAATTCCTCGGGAGGCATCTCGCCGCGTTGCAGCATCTCGCGGACCTTAGTCCCGCTAAGGAACACGTGGTCTTCCGGACCGCCGGGGCAGGTCTTCGGCGACGCCATGCCGCCGGTAATCTTCGAAAAGAAGGCGTGTTCGAAGAACAGCGGCGTGATATCGAGTTCCTCGCGGTCAAATTCGTCGAAGATATAATGCGCGTCGTAGGTCCCGTAGTAATTCCCGACGCCCGCATGGTCGCGCCCCACGATGAAATGGGTGCAGCCGTAGTTCTTGCGGATGATCGCGTGCATGATCGCTTCTTTCGGCCCGGCGTACCGCATATTGACCGGCATGATCGACAACATCACGTGGTCCGGCGCGTAGTACTTCTCCATGAGCGCTTTGTAGCACGCCATCCGCACATCGCCCGGGATATCGTCGCTCTTCGTCGTGCCCATGAGCGGGTGGATAAGCAGACCGTCGCAAATCTCGAGCGCACATTTCGTCAGGTATTCATGGGCCCGGTGAATCGGGTTGCGCGTCTGGAACGCGACGATGCGCTTCCAGCCGCGGTCGATGAAGGCGGCTCGCGTCTGCGCCGGCGTCAGGTTGAATTCCTGGTGCTCGATTTCGCGCGCCTGGAGTACGTCGAGGTCGCCCGCAAGATAGACCGGACCATGACTGAACGTATAGGCCACGCCCGGGTGCTTCTCGTCGAGGGTACGGTAGACTTTCTCGGCCAGCTCCCGCTTATCGACCGAAAACTTCTCCGACAGGCGCAGAATCGCGACGATATCACCCCGATCATCCTCGATGGCAACCTCCTGCCCCACGCCGAGGCGGTCCGCTTCGTCCTGCGAAACATGCAACAGCAACGGAAACGTCCATGGCACGCCCGGTCGCAAGTGCATGGTGTCCAGCACGCGCCGCGTCTGTTCCTCGTTCATAAAGCCGGTCAACGGACTGTACAGGCCTTTGGCGATCCCGTCGATCTCGAAAGCCATGTAACCATCGACCTTGATCCGGGGCAACGCGGCGGCCTTTTCCCGCGCCGCCGCGAGGGCGGCGCCCTCGAGCAGTCGGTTCACCAGCACGCCGCCGTGGGGTTTGATAGGCATAACGGTCTCTCCTTGTAAAATGCGCCGCACCGCGCGGCATGGGAATCCCGGGCTTGCCATGAGAGTCCTGGGAAGGAAGGCCGGATTATAGCAGCGGCGTCCGGGGAGGCACAAACGCCGGCTATTTGGACGTTGCCGATGAGGACACCTCTTCAGGCCCGCTGAACGGCGTCGGCGACCCGCTATACGGCGGGGCGGTGCTTGGTGTATGTTTGTTGATGGGGGACCTTGGGGGAAGATGGAGGGTACGCCGATGGTCGCCGCTTACGGTTTGATAGCGGTGCTTGTGCACACGTTGGGCGGGCCGCTCGACCAGAGCCCCGACGCGCCGTGGTTTCGGAGAGGTCTCGTCGGAATGGAGGTCGGGCCCACCGGCGCGCAATGGGGCGCCGATAAGGCGGATACCGGTTATGCCGAGAGATTCAACGGCGCGGATGTCGTACGCGCGCAGATCGAAGTCCACTCGGATTACCTCGTAATTTGGGGCAAGGACAGCGAGTACGCCTACTATGATTCGCAGGTTGCCCCAAAGTGTCCAGGGCTGGGTGAACGCGATATCCTCCGCGAGGCAGTGAATACCGCAAAGCCCCATGACTTGCCCGTGATTGTGTACTGTGTGGTGCAAGGAAACGGCTATCCACTTCGGGATCATCCCGAATACAAGATGATCGATGCCGACGGCCAGCCCATCGACCGCATCTGCTTCAACTCAGGATACCTGAACCACGCGAAGGCCGTGGCCGCCGAGATACTGCAATACAACATTGACGGGTTCCATATCGACATGATCGATCAGGGATTCGGTCCCCCTTACGGCTGCTGGTGCGCCCGCTGCAAGGCGGGATTCGAGCGCGAGTACGGCATGCCGCCGCCGAACGGCATCACATGGGACGACGCGTGGGATAAGATGCTGGAGTTCCGCTACAAGACCAGCGAACGCTTCGAACGCGAACTCCGGGAGTTCATTCGGGAGCGGAATCCCAAGGTCTCCGTCGATTTCAACTATCACGGCTATCCCCCCTTCTCGTGGGAGGTGGGCCAGCGACCGGTACAGCACGCGCACATCGGCGACTTCGTCACGTGCGAGAGCGGCGTATGGGGCTTCAGCGCGCTCGGCGCGGGACTCACCGCGCAATTCACGCGCGCCACCGACCCCGAGGCCGTCTACCAGGTAGTTATGCAGCGCGGCATGCGCATGTATCACGACCAGACCACGCGACCGCTCAATGACCTGCGTTGGGAGATGTTTGCTCTGCTCGCGAACGGCGCGCAGGTCACTGTAGTCGACAAGACGCCCTTTGACGGAAACATCGACCGCGTCGCCTATGAACGCATCGGAGCGGTGTTTCGGGAGGTTCAGGCAAAGCGCGCGCACTTCGGGTATCCGCTGGTGCAGGAAGTCGGAATTTATTACTCGAGCCGCACCCGGGACTGGTACGGCCGCGAAACGCCGTCCAAGTACATCCAGTCCTTCTTCGGCGCGCATAAGGCGCTCGTCTACGAACATATCCCTTACGGCGTCCTGCTCGACGAAAACGTCACGATCAAGAAACTCAAGGCCTTTCCCGTCGTGCTACTTGCGGACGCCGCAATTCTGTCCCCCGCCGAGGCGGCGCTCTTCGAGGAATACGTGAAACAGGGCGGCAGGCTCATTATCACCGGCATCACCGGCATGTATGGACGCATGGGCGAATTGCTCGACGCGAACGTGCTCGAACCGCTTATTGGCGCGCGCGCTATCGAGGTATTGAAAGACAACGACAATTTCTTCGAGTTTCCGAGCGATAAGGATTGGAGTGCCTCGTGCGAACCGGATATCCCCCCCGATTGGCCCGTGTTGGCGTACGGACCCGCGGTGGTTTACGGACCGCTGGAAGACGTGAAACCCGAGCGTCCGCCGGGCGCCGTTCCGTACTACATTCCCGGCAGCGAAATGCTGGCTGACAAAGAGCCCGCGAATTTTCGCGGTGTCTTGCGGCGGCCCATACGCACGCTCCGCCAACAGCAGGGACTCGAAGGCACTATGTTCCCGAGTTCCGCGGGCGAACCGGTCGGTCCAGCGGTCATATCGCACCGTGTAGGGATGGGCAGCGTCATTACCCTTGCCGTTTCGCCCGGCGCGGCCATCGCTAGTGAGTATCGAACCGTCGAGGCGCGGATGCTCCTGCGCAACGCCATTCGCGCGTGCAGTCCCGAGGCGCGCGTTCGCATTCAGGCGCCCGTGTTCGTCGAAACGGTCGTTTCCGACGATACAGCCGCGCGCATCCTCCGCGTGCATTGTGTGGCCTATGTCTCGCCGCCCGGAGCAACCTCGCCGAACCGGCCCATGATCCTGCCTGACCCGGTCGAGGACGTACCCAAGTATCGCATCGGTGTTACCTGTTTCGGGCACTACAAGAACGCCGAGGCGGTTAATTCGATGACCAAACTTGGGGGCGCGAACGGCACGGTGTACGCCGACATCGAGGACATCCACGAGATACTCTTGATTCACTACTGAGGCCGGGCGAACAAGGGACCGCTACGATCACGTGCTCAGGTCCAATACTGTTACGTCGCCGCCCGACCCGTCCAGCACCTCGGGGGCAACATTCGCCCAGCGGGCGGCACGATCTAGTATCCAACTGTCGGCTGTGATCACGATGTGCGGGGACGCCGCCAGCAGCGTGTCGGGATTCGGCGCGAGGCGGATGTCCCAGGGCCAGCCCGCGGCGTCCGCGCGCGTCTGGAGCAGCGCTTTCAGACGTCCGCTGTTCGAGACCGGCGCGTCGAGGTACCATTCGACGCGCGCGGGCGCACGGGTCGCGAGCACATCGCCGATGTGCTCGATGGCGGGCAGCGTTTCCTCGACGCGTCGGTACGATCCGCGCAGGCTGGCCATGTCGCGGATGCAACCGTCGCGGCCACGCAGCAACACGCCACCGGCAAGCGCGCTCTCCACGGTGATAAGCAGGTTGTAACCGTCCACGATGAGCGTCTCGCCGCGAATATGCGCGCAAGGGACCTGGTGTTCGCGGCGCCACGCGAGCGAGGCGTCGGAACAGGCGCAACGGTCCACGGCCATGCGTTGCCGCACGGCAAATTGATTGTGATCGCCGACGAGTTTGAGAGCGGACACCCGGGAGTAGCCGCGCGTGAGGAGCCACGATAAATCACTCACGGCCTCGCGGAGACGCGGGACGTGTTCCGGCGCGAACAGCGCCGTATCCGCCGGATGCCTGCCGCGATGGTTCTGCTTCGAGGGCATGGACCGGACCTCGCCGCGACGGCCCGCGCTACGTCGCGGGCGGCTTGATAGAGGACTCGTCCGCCGCCGCCGGGACCGGCGCGGGCTCGACGTCGTCTTGCAGCATCGGAGACTGTGGCGGCGTCTCGGGCGTCGCGGCCTCCGGCTGCGGCGCAACGGGCGCGGACACACTTTGCGGAACCGTCAACGGCGGCGGCGTCCCCACCTGTGCAACCTCCGGCTGCGGCGCAGCCGGGGCCTCTTCCGCGACCGGCGGCGGGGGCGCGGTCTCCATGCCTTCCCACTCCTCGCGGTGCGCTTCGAGGAACGACAGGAGCCCGACGGCCACCTCATCCCTGCGCCATTGCGGCACGGCGGCGAAGGTCTCGCGCCAAGTGCCACGCTGCACGATGCCGTAGAGGTGGGGAACCTGCGAAAGATAACTGTCCACGAAATCCCGCAAGGAGCGGCCTTGACGGCGTTCGAGGAACTCGCGGGGCGAGCGGTCGCCCACGTAGGCTTTCCAAAATGCTTCGGGTGTCATGCGCACATAGTAGCAGACACGACGGGCGCGGGGGAACTCGACACGTTCTCGCGCCTTGATGGACACGGACGGGCGGTGTATCCTCAGCCGCAAGGGCGTTTGAAGAGAGGGCACATCCCATGAGCGAGTTTAGCGATCGTGAATCATCCAGAATCGACGGCCTCGGACGACGGGAGTTTCTGGCCTGCCTGGGCGCGGGCGCGGCGGCCTGGCTGACACCGCGCGCCTTCGGCGAATCCGCCGGGGACGCGGCGCGGCCCAACATCATTGTCATCCTCGCGGACGACCTCGGCTACGGCGACCTTGGCGTGACCGGCTGCAAGGATGTCCCGACCCCGCATATCGACGCCATCGCGACGGGCGGCGTGCGCTTCACGCACGGCTACGTGTCATGCCCCGTGTGCAGCCCGACGCGCGCGGGCCTCATGACGGGGCGGTACCAACAGCGATTCGGCCATTGGTACAACCCTGGACCGCCGGTGGACGAACAGCCGAATATCGGCCTGCCCCTCAGCGAGACCACGATCGCGGACCGCTTGAAGGAAGCGGGCTACGCGACGGGGCTCGTCGGCAAGTGGCACCTCGGCCTCGGGCCGGAGTTCCACCCGATGAAGCGGGGCTTCGACGAGTTCTTCGGCTTTCCGCACGGCAGCCATTCCTACGTGGACTCGCGGGCCGATACGAAGAACCCGATCATGCGCGGCACGGAGGCTGTCGATGAACCTGCCTATCTCACCGAGGCGTTTACGCGCGAGGCCGTGGACTTCATACGCCGTCGCGCGGGCGCGCCCTTCTTCCTATACCTGAGCTACAACGCGGTCCATGGCCCCCTCCAAGCCCCCGATGCCTACCTCGAGCGGTTCAAGGCCATCGAGGACGAAACGCGCCGAACCTACGCGGCCATGTTGAGCGCCTTGGACGACGGCGTGGGCGCGGTCCTCGCCGCGTTGCGCGAAAAGGGCATCGAGGAAGACACGCTGGTCTTCTTCCTGAGCGACAACGGCGGTCCCATCGCCGTCAACGGGTCGAGAAACACGCCGTTCAGCGGCGCGAAGGGCACACTGCAAGAAGGCGGCATCCGCGTGCCGTTCTTCTTGCGTTGGCCGGAGCGACTACCCGCGGGCCGGACGTGCGACCTGCCCGTCATCAGTCTCGATATCCTTCCCACGTGCCTCGCCGCGGCGGGCGGCGCGTTGCCGTCCGATGCGCCCCTCGACGGCGTCAATCTCCTTCCCTACCTCGCGGGAAACGAGGGCGCGCCGCATGACTACCTGTTCTGGCGCTACCACGACGGCGCGGCGGTCCGTCATGCGCAGTGGAAACTCGTCAAGACCGACGACGGCGCCTGCAAACTGTATGATGTCGTCGCGGACCCCGGCGAAGAAACGGACGTCGCGGCGGACCACGCGGAGATCGTCCAGGTGTTGCGCGAGCGCTTGGCGCAATGGGAGGCCGAGTTGACGTCGGCGCTTTGGCCGGGACGCGTCGGCCCGGCGAAGGAACCAAAGGCACGGCAACCAGGCGAACGCGCGGAACGCCGTAAACGGCGCGAGGAGCGAGGCGAGGCCCGCCCGCGTCGCCCGGGTGCGCGCAGGCAACAAACATGACCGTGATGTCAGGATCATGGGCAAGATGCCCATGCCACCCGTGGCACGGGCGTCCCGCCCGTAATGGACCGTGGGCAAGATGCCCATGCCACAGCAGCGGAGGGCCGATGTCATGCCGGGACGTGATCACCGTATCGAAGTAACACGACGCGATTTTATGCGACTCAGCGCGGCGGCCGCGGCGGCGTCCACCGTGCGTTTCGCCCACGCGCGGGCGCAGGCCGCGCCCGCGGCGCGCCCGCATATCCTGTTCCTCATGGCGGACCAGCATCGCGGCGACTGTCTCGGTTGCGACGGCCACCCCGCCGTGCGGACGCCCCACCTGGACCGGCTCGCCCGCGAAGGCGCGCGTTTCGCGCACGCCTACTCGTCGACCCCGACCTGCACGCCCGCGCGCGCGGCGCTGCTGACGGGCATGTCCCCGTGGAATCACGGCATGATCGGCTACGGCAAGGTCGCGGAAAAGTATCCAGTCGAAATGCCCCAGGCCCTGCGCGACGCCGGGTATTACACGACCGGCATCGGAAAGATGCACTGGACCCCGCAACGCGCCCTGCACGGGTTCCACCAGACCATCCTTGACGAGTCCAGCCGCGTACAAAGCGTCGATTTCCGAAGCGACTACCGCGCCTGGTTCGCGTCGGTCGCGCCGAACCTCGACGCCGAGGCGACGGGCATCGGCTGGAACGATTACCGCAGCGCGGCGTATGCCCTGCCCGAGGAACTGCACCCGACGCGCTGGACCGCCGACGTGGCGACCTGCTTCATCGAAACCTATGACCGCGATGATCCGTTCTTCCTCAAGGTCTCCTTCGCGCGGCCCCACAGCCCCTATGACCCGCCGCAACGCTGGATGGACGCCTATGCCGACGCCCCCATCCCGGAACGGCATATCGGCGACTGGTGCGACCGCTACCGCGCCCGAAGCGACGACTCGTTCAACATCTGGCACGGCGATCTCGGGCCCGAACAGGCCCGCCGTTCGCGACAGGGCTACTACGGTTCCGTGTCGTTTCTCGACGAGCAGATCGGGCGCATCCTCGCCGCGCTCGAACGCCGCGGCTGGCTCGACGACACGCTCATCCTCTTCACCGCCGACCACGGCGACATGACCGGCGACCACCATCTCTGGCGGAAGACCTATGCCTACGAAGCCTCGGCCCGCATCCCCATGCTGATGCGCTGGCCCGAGGGGCTCGTGAAGGCCAAGCGGGGCCAGCGGCTGCGCCAACCCGTCGAATTGCGCGACGTGCTGCCCACGTGCATGGATGCGGCCGGTGCGGGCGTGCCCGATGACATCGACGGCGACAGCCTGCTGAAGCTCGTCCGAGGCGAGACGGACGGGTGGCGGCCCTGGCTGGATTTCGAGCACGGCCGCTGTTACGGCAAGGAAAACCACTGGAACGCCCTCACCGACGGCCGCTGGAAATACATCTACCACGCCAACCTCGGCGAAGAGCAGTTGTTCGACCTCGACAACGACCCCGGCGAACTGACGGACCTTGCAAAAACGAACGCGGCCGAGACCGCCAAATGGCGCCAACGCATGGTCGACCACCTGTCCGTCCGCGGCGAAGAATTCGTGAAAGACGGCCAGCTCGTCGTGCGCAAAGAGTCCCT
>JAKQEQ010000107.1 GCA_029556545.1 Candidatus Hydrogenedentota bacterium | reverse complement strand
ACTCCTGCGCGTCATCCAGTTCTACAACTCCGGCGGCTTCCATTGCGCGGATGATCCGGGGACCACCGAAGACGGCTACGCGCCCGGCCCCGGCGCCAACCAAACCTGCACGCCGCATGCAAGCGACTACGCGCCGTCCGGGCCAGACTGGGAGATCAAGTTGACGGAACTGCTGCGCTTGATCCAGTTCTACAATTCGGGCGGATACCACGCGTGTCCGGCTGAAGGGACTGAGGACGGTTACTGCCCCGGGCTCTGAGAGGTCGATTGCGGTTCGAATCATGGAGGGAGGCGGCGGGGCTGTCTCCCGGTCGAGACCCTGCGAACCTCGCACCACGCGGGGTGTGCGCGGGGGCGCGCGCTTTTCCTATCTCACGCCTCAAATGCCCACATGCTTGCGCAGTCGCAGGAGAGCGTCGACGGATTCTTTCGGGATGATGCCGCGTCTGTCGGGCGGCACATCGAGCAAGAGGTTGACGCCGTGGTTGCGCGCCGCCTGGAACAAGTCGGCTAACACTTGGTCCTCCCGGGGAAGGTCGCCTTCCACCCAGAACCATTCCTTGCCGATGGGGTCGCACATCTCGCCCGGGAGGTAGTATTCCTTGCCTTCAATGGTTCGCCATTTCTTGTAGCCGCTTTGCGGCGGCAAGCTACGCTCGATGGCGATTATGTCCGACGGCCACGCGTAGTCCACGTTGTAGTCTTCCTGTGTCGAAATGCCGCTGTTCATCATGATGACCGTGTCCGGCTGGATCGAGGCGATGTGGTTGTAGAGGAACGTGCGGTAACCGCGCCCGAGCGCCCCCGGAATGTCGATCCAGGTTTCGGCGATTGGCCCGTACTGGGTAAGCAGTTCCGTGACTTGCGCGGTCTGAAACGTCTGATAGGTCGAAGTGGTGTAGTGGTCCGGACCGTCAGACCAGGTGCGGCTGCCAAATCGGTTGTGATTATCCCACGAACAGTAGTAGAACCCCGGCAGCACGCCCTTGTCGCGGCACGCGGTGACGAATCTTTCGACCACGTCCGTCTTGTCCGGGCTGTTCGCGACGGAGTAATCGGTGTGCCGGGTGGGCCACAGGCAATGTCCCGCGACGTGCTTCGTGGTAAGGACGGCGTACTTCATGCCCGCGTCCCTGGCCACCGCGACCCATTGGCCCACATCCAGGGCCGTGGGCGCGTAAACGGACAGCGGATCATTGCCGCTGGGCAGTTCTTGACCCACGAAGGTGCTCATTCCGTAATGGATGAACATGCCGTAGCCCAAGGCTTCCCATGCCCGCAGCGCGTCCAGGCTGAGCCGCTGACCGCCTCGACGTTCGCCCGCGTCGCCCGGTCCATTGTCCGCGGCCAGGACCTCGCGCGAGACGGCGGCGCCTGCCGCGGCCGCCGTCGTTGCCGCCAGAAAACCTCGTCGTGAGCAGTCGCTTCTCTTTCTCATGGTCCTGTCCTTCTTCCGGCGAGCGGTTCCCGGTTGCGGTGTTTCCGACTCGCTTTGTGGTTGCCCCGGGGATCGAGATTCTCCGTGCGTCTATCTTGAAGACACCGCGGCATCTTGTCAACTCGATCCGAAGACCGCGTTCGTCATCCGGCGGGACTACGTCGGAACGGACCGCACGTCGTCACGCGATCCGGCGGCGGACGGGAACAGCACGCTTTCGCCAGATCACTGGAACGTCACGACGGCGATCTCATACACATTGATCCGAGGGACCGTGAAAGTCACCAGCCCTTCTGTTGCCACAAACGGTATATCGTAGTTGTCGGCGTGCTCCGGGCTTGCAAGATGAACGGCGACGGCGCGACGGCCATCCGGGACGCGCACCTTGACGCCAACCGAGTCAACGGGACTTTCCGCGCGGTAGTTGACGAGGTGTGCCAGCCGTCGGCTTGGCTGTTCCGTCAGTTCGGCGCAGACGCCGGGCGAGGGATCGGCGATAACCTGCAACGCGGGCCGACCGCCAAGGGCCTCGTGTACTGCCTGGATCAGGTCGCCTTCCGGCGGTATGCGGAGGACGCGCTCCGGCGGCAGGTCCTCGAACGCGGGCCGTGGACGCGGCTCCATCCATTCGGTATGGGTCGCGGCCTCGCCCACGAGAATGAGCGCGCCGTCCCGTGCCACGCGGTCGCGAATCTGCGCGACCTGCCGGTCGGACAACGCCACGCACTCCGCCAGCACCAGGACCTTGTACCGGTCGAGCGCGGCAAGCTGATGATCGTGAACGATCTGGAACGCCGTCGGGGTCTCGATGAGCGTCTGCTCGACCTGCGCCGCGCGGTCCGCGAAGTGGGGCGGCGCGAACGCCTGCGACGGATAACTCCGCAATACGGCGACGTCGGCCACGACGGTTGCGTGACGAAACAAGTCGCGTCGCTCCCGAAAGAAACGAACGAAATCCGTTGTGGCCGGGTCCAGCGGTTCCTGCACGCCGGGGGCCTTCACGACGTTGCCGTACTCGAACCAGCAGATGCAGCCGAGGCAATCGAGATTGAACGCCATGGATTCGGCCATTTCGAGCGGCGTGGTCGTGTAGGTGAAGGCCATATTGTCCATGGCGCGCGCGACCTTGTAGGTCTGAATGCGCGTGCTGAGACGGCCTCCCTCCATTCCGATACGCCGGGACTCGTCCCAGAACGCCTCGCCGCCTTGCAGGAGCCGCCCGTGGTCCAACAGCGCGTTTACGCGGCGCCCCGGCCCGCCGGGATTGCATTCGATGAGAATGTCCTTGCGCAGGGATCGGGCATAGCGGCTGAGGTCGACATAGGAATCCGCGAGCGACTGTGCGTGAAAATCGAGCCATGCGCGGCGGAGCAAGGTGTCGGACGGCCCCGCCATCGGGGGCCGCACCGACGCGAGATCGGAAGCGTCCATGGCCGCCAGTCGATCGCGCGAGAACGACGCGGACAGATAGTCGCGAAATCGCGCGACGGAACAGTCGTCCATTCCCGGACCTTCGGTATAGTTGTCAAAGTGCAGCAAGTCGGCGCCGATGTCTTCCACGGCGAATCGGACAAGGCAATGGTAGTAAGCGCGGGCGTCCGGGTGATTGCGGTTCCAATAGTAGCGGTAAGTCGCTTCGCCGTAAGTGCGCGGGTTCCCCTCCGCGTCGCGCAGTACCCAGTCTCGTGCTTCAGGACGTTCATCGAAAAGCAGTTCCCAAAGAAATGCGCCGCTGAAGTTGTAGACGCCGACGTGAAGCCCCGCGTCGCGGCAGCGTTTCGCGAAACGCGCAGCGTCCTGCATGCTTTCGTGCTCCGCTTCGAGTCCGCCGCCCTTGTGGCAGTGCATCATGACGAAGTTGACGCCGAGCGCCTTTAATTGCTCGATCATGGGAGGGCTGTGCTCCCGATCATACGCGGCGCGCTGTTCAGGCGTGGGCAGATAGCCGTCCGCCCCGTCGCGCCGCACGCGGAATAGCAGCGGTTCCCAACTGCCGGCCATCACGATGCCTTCGCCCGCGACCCATGCCGGCCGCTGAGCGGGGGGCAGCGTCTGCGTATCCGGGTTCGCGAGCGGCAACAGACCACATAGTAAGAGCAGGAAATGACAGGCACTCATCCGCGGCCCTCCCTGGGTGCGAAGGCGATCACGTCAACTGCGCCGACCTTGCGCCAGTATGGGCCGGTTGAATGCGTTTTTCCACTTGCGGGATCGCGGTGCTTGAATCCGCGACCGAAATGACCGAGAAAAGAGCCTTCCTCACGGAATCTGTATTTCCTGGACGCCGCCTTCCAGCCGCAGCCACGTTCGGATTTGTCGCCGGCCCTCGATGATCTCAATGACACGGGCGCCGCGAGGAAAGCCCTCCTTGCCGTAGGTGCCATAACCCGTACCGCGTCCATAGCCGAGGTAAATGCCGTCCACCTCGCCGATATAATCGTTGACGTGGTCGTGTCCCACGAACGCCGCCATCACGTCGCCCATTTCCTTGAATGCGGCGAAAAGGCCCGAGTTCACGGGCGAATCCGCGACTTCCTCCTGCTTCACGCCGACGACGTTGGCGGATTCCCATGCGAGACGGTACTCGGGCAGCGGGATATGGAAGAAGGCGATCGCGGGCAACGGCCTGCCGACGTTACGTTCGAGAAAGCGTCCGGACTCGTTCTTGTACCAGGCAATCTGAGATGGCTGAATGTAGTTGTACTTCCTCTCGCCCTGGTACTCCATGTATCCCAACGAGTCAATGAAATACAGCAACGCCGCGGGTGAGTCCGGCGCCTGGGAAGCTCCCACTACAAGGACGTAGTTGCTGACGCCGTCGACGTCCGGCGGCCCGGCGGAAGCGAGGCAATGCGGCAGCATGCGCATGAGTTCCATTTGCCGTTGCCTGCCGGCGTATCCTTCATCGTCATGGTTGCCGAAGACGGCGGCCCACGGTATGCCGCGTTCGGCGCAGGGCGCGGTAAGTTGACGGAGCGCCCGATACGCCAATGGCGCTCTGCCGGTGATATTGTCGCCGGTGTAGACGACCAGGTCGGGGCGCTCGATATCGAGCACCGCGCCCATGAGCCGCAGGCTCTGCCAGTCCTTGCCGAAGCCCCAACTCCAGTGCACGTCGGCAAACTGCACAATACGAAACGTGCCGTCCTCCCGGAAGCGCAATGAAGCGGCCGACGCCGCAACTTGTTGAGTCGCGCATACGGATGGAAAGAGGAATGCAAGCGCCATCAGCAGACGAACACTACGCATATGGACCTCCGTTTCTTCCCGTTTCTTTCTCGGCGCCGCGTCCATAACCGCTACTCCTCGTCCGCAGTGTCCAGGCGCGTCCACACGGTCATATTGGTCAGGTCACGGCGTTGCCGCTGGAAGAGGCACGCGACGGCGTAGCCTGCGACAAACATGATGATATTGCCGAATATCCCCGTGTAGTACGTGTGAATGGGCCTGGCCAGCCATCCCGCGATCGACTCCGGCAGGCCGAACCAGTTCATGAGCCCTTCCGCGGTGATCAGCTTCGTCTCGATTGCCGTGATGTACAGGCTGAACAGCACAGTGCACGCGATGCCCGCCGCGACCGATCGTCCGTCGCCGCGCGTGGTCAGAAACCCGAGCACGTAAAGTCCGAGCAGGCCGCCCGCGATAATCGCGCCTATCTTCGAACCGGTGTCCTGGAGCGTCAGCTTGGTCATTTCCAGGTAGAGCGTGGCGCAGGCCATCATCAACAGGCAACTCGCCGCGGACACGATGCGCGCCGCGAGCACGTAATGGCGCTCGTCGCGCCGCTTCACCATGTGCCGGCGGTAGATATCCGTGATGCTGACCGCCGAGATCGCGCTGATGCTCGATGACGACGCCGACATGGCGGCGGAGAGGATGCCGGCGATGACCAGTCCGGCGAGCCCCGAGGGAATCGCCCGCACGCAGAAATAGGGGAGGATCGACTCCGCCTTCGCGCCGTCCGCGCCGGTGAATATCGCCTGCGCCTGCGGGTCCGGATGCAGCTTGAAATAGACGTACAGGCTTGTGCCGAGGAACATGAAGAAGGCCCACGTCGGTACGCTGCAAATGCAGCAAATCCAGATCGAGCGCGTCGCCTCCTTCGGGTTCTTCGCCGCCACGTACTTCTGAATGACGTTCTGGTTGCTGCTGTATTCCGTGAGCCAGTTCGTCAACCCCATGAGCAGCATCATCAGGATGGCCTTTTCCCGCAGCGCGAACCACGGCGCGGACACCATCGGTCCGCCGGGCGTGGCCGGATCGCCGAAGAGGAACTTGCCGTCCGCGAGGGCCGTCGAGACGATCGTCCCGATGCCGCCATCAATACCGCGCACAACCGTGATGAAGCACAGCGCGGAGCCGAACCACAGCAGGAACGTCTGGAGGAATTGCGCCCAGACAATGGCGCGGATGCCGCCTGCGACGGTGTAGACCGCGATGACGAGGCCGCCCGCGACAATGCAGACGTAGGGCGTCGCGCCGGTCATCTGCTGGAATACCAGCGAGACCAGATACAGGATCGTGCCGATCCGCATGACCTGGCCGAAGACGAACGCAATCGATGCGTACAACCGCACCCCCGGACCGAAGCGGCCTTCGAGATACTCGAACGCCGACGTGCACCGGCTGCGCCGGAAATAGGGCAGAAATATCCTCGATGCCAGCAAGATACCGAAGGGAAGCATGAACGCCGGAAGCAACCGCAAGTAACCGGTGCGGAATGCGTCGCCCGGATACGCCACCACGGTGATCGAACTGATCGACGTGGCGAACATCGCCAGACCCAACAGCCACGCGGGGAACGAGCGGTTGCCGACGAAGTATCCCTCCGTGGACTTGTTGCGCCGCGCGAAGATCGGGCCGATCGAGGCGATGCCCACGAAATAGACGGCCACAATGGCCCAGTCGAGCACACCGAAACGCGTCATAGGTCAATGCGCCTCCCCGCGCCGTCGCGTGGCGGCCCCGAGATCGGCCCGCGAAAGCCGGCCACACTGCGATCGGAACGGTACGATGATGTCGATTCTCCCCGGAAAACGCAAGCCGAGTCCCGTCGCCGAACTCAGGAAGCAGGAATCCAAGAGGAGCAAACGGCGGTCGAATGTCAGCGCCTGATCGGCGTGTTAGAATGACGCCTCGAATTGGACGGCGGAAAAGGGAAGATCGAGCCATGAAGAGATTCCTTATTCGCGCGTGTCAGGCGGGCCTGGTGCTCGCGGTGTTGCTGGTCGCCGCGGGGTATTGGTTCACCCATCTGGGGCGGGGTTCGCGCGAGCAGGTTGATGTCGCGGGCCGCGCGTATTCGCGGGTGGGGCCGGAGTGGGCATTCGGAACGTTGGCGCGGAACACGTATGGGAGTCTTCTCATGCCTTTGCATACTGTGTACCTCACGTTGCTTCTTCTTGGCGCGGCGGCGTTCATGCCGGCCGCCCAGCAGGTGCCGACGGGATTGCAGTCGCGCGATTGGCTTCTCCATCCCGCGGGATGGGCAGCGCGCATCGAGGAAGCGCCGGACCGAAGCGAAGTCACCATAACGAATGGGCTGATCAGCCGCACGTTCCGGACCGCGCCGAACTTCGCGACGATCGCGCTGGCCAACCACATGACCGGTGCGTCCGTGTTGCGCGGGGTCAAACCGGAGGCGGTGATCCGCATGGGGGCGAGGCGGTTTGAGGTCGGCGGGTTGAAGGGGCAACCGGACTATGCGTATCTGGACCGGGCATGGCTCAAGGACCTGAAAAGTGACCCCGCCGCGTTTCAGTTCGTGAAGATCGAGACGGGGAAACCCGAGCCGCCGTATCATTGGGAAAGGGCCCGTCACGCGCCGGACGCGCCGTGGCCGCCCCGAGGGGTCACGTTGACGGCGCACTTCCGCGCGCCGGACGACGCGCCGCGCGGCGTTCGCGTCACAGTCACTTACGCGATCTACGACGGACTTCCGGTATTGGTGAAATGGGTGACTATCCGGAATGGCGGCGACGCAACGGTGATCGTGGACGGCCTTGAATGCGAGATGCTCGCCGTGACGGAGCAGGAGCGGCATCGGCTGCACGCGGAGAGCAATTTCGCGTTTGACGGCATGAACACGACGTTCTGGGGGCCGGACAGCGAGTACGCGACACAGATAGACTACGAGTACCAACTGCCCGTACTGCTCACGATCAAGTATCCGATGGGGCCGGGCGTCGCCTTGGCGCCCGGCGAAGCGTTCGATTCGTTCCGCGCATACGTGCTCGCACACGACAGCGACGACCGCGAGCGGCGGGGTTTGGCCCGGCGGCGCATGTACCGGGTGCTCGCGCCGCAGGTGACGGAAAATCCCATACTCATGCACGTGCGCGAGTCGTCGTCACGCGCCATACGGCGCGCCGTGGACCAGTGCGCGGAAACGGGGTTTGAGATGGTGATCTGCACGTTCTGGAGCGGGTTCGATATCGAAAGCGAGAACGCTGATTACGTCGCGCGTATCAAGGCGGACGTGGACTACGCGCGCGACAAAGGCGTCGAACTCGGCGGCTACACGCTCATGTGCGCGTCCCGCGACGCGGGGCCCGAACACAACTGCATCTCGCCGGAAACGGGCTTGCCCGGCAGCAAATTCGGTCAGAGTGCGTGTCTGGCGAGTTCCTGGGCGGACGGCTATTTCGACCGGGTGCTGCGGTTCATTGACGCAACGGGCTTGAACGTCATCGAGACGGACGGGCCGTATCATGGGGACGTGTGCGCCTCGACCACCCACGCGCACCACCGCGGACTCGAGGACTCGCAGGTGGCGCAGTGGCGTGCCTGCGTGCGGTTCTACCATGAGTTGCGCAAGCGGGGCGTGTACATCCACACACCGGACTGGTACTACCTGAACGGCAGTAACCGCTGCGCGATGGGCTACCGCGAAACAAACTGGAGTCTGCCCCGCGAGCGGCAAATCGTTATCGGGCGTCAGAACATTTACGACGGCACCTTCGAGAAGACGCCAAGCATGGGCTGGATGTTCGTGCCGCTGGTCGAGTATCACGGCGGCGGGCCCGCGGCGACGCTCGAACCCCTCGCCGAGCACCTGGATGCGTATGCGTGGCACCTGGCGCAGAACTTCGGCAGCGGCGTGCAGGCCTGCTATCGCGGACCGCGTCTCTACGATACCGACGAAACGAAGGCCGTGGTCAAGGAGTGGGTGGGCTTCTACAAGGCGCATCGCGCCATTCTCGACTCGGACATCATTCACGTGCGCCGCGCCGACGGACAGCGCCTCGACTGCATGTTGCACGCAAACGCGCAACTGCCCGAACGCGGCCTGGCGATGGTCTACAATCCCGCCGACGCGCCCCAGGCGGAGAACCTGCAACTGCCCCTGTACTACACCGGACTGACGGAAACCGCGCGCGTGCGGGAGCGGGACGGCGAAGCGAAGGAGTACGTTCTGGACAGGTTCTTCCGCATTCATTTGCCGGTGTCATTGTCGGCGCGCGGTTACACATGGTTCCTTATCGAGGAGTGATCCAAGGTTCGGGGCGCGAAGAAGCGCAACGGCTGGCGGGCGGGCTTGTGCCTCGGAGGATGCGCGGGTATAGTGACGTCGCGTAAACAGGCGGATGTGATCAGGAAAGGACAGACGTGCCCACGCGGGGATTTACACTCATCGAACTGCTTGTGGTCATTGCGATCATCGGTATCTTGGCGGCCGTCCTCTTGCCGGCGCTGGGCCGGGCCCGCGAGGCGGCGCGGCGCGCCTCCTGCCAGAACAACCAGAAGCAACTGGGTCTGGCGTTTTTCATGTACAGCGGCGAAGATTTGGGCCGGAAACTGCCGCCGCGCGAGACCTGGACCTACAACGCGAACGGCGAGCGGGTGCTGAGCGACGACGGCATCTTCGACGGCGCGGCGATGATCCCGGAGTACATCTCCGACTTTAATGTAGTGTGGTGCTCCTCGTGGCCGCGCGAAGCCACGGCCCTCCAGCGGTACGATGAAGTGAAGGGCAACGGCGACGGCGTCATCCAGCCGTGGGAGTTAAGTAAGGAGCCCTACGACTATAGCGGCTGGGCGATCATGGACGATGTGAACATCATGGGGCCGAAACTGGGCATGGCCCCGGACCCCGAGTTCAAGCGGTGTCAGGAACAGGACTTTGTCGGCACGCCCTGGGGCGAACTGTGTGCGCGCAACTTCTCGGAGGAACCGCTGGGGAGAGCGAGTGATGAGGACTTCACCACCGAACAATTCGCCGGCATGGGCTATATGCCCGGCGGCGGCGACACGCTCTATCGCTTGCGTCAGGGCATCGAGCGGTTCCTGATCACGGACATCAATAACCCCGGGGCATCCGCCCGCGCCGCCAGCATGATCCCGGTCTTATGGGACCATGTCAGCGCGCGCGTGGACGCCTTTAGCCACGCGCCAGGCGGCGCCAACGTGCTCTACCTCGACGGGCACGTCCAGTTCCGGCGCTACCCCGACGAGCGCTTTCCCGTCACCAGAAACAGCGCCTACATCTTCGGCCGTTACAACCGCTGCTTTGACGGCTTCTGAAAGGTTTCTGCGGGCTCGGTGGAAGGCGACTTGGCCGCCCGCGACGTGCTGGAGGCAAACGACTCAAAGGACATAAGGGACAAGAGATGCCGAGCGCACCCGGCTGCTGTGCGGGTCCTTTGCGTGGCTTACGTCCCTCGAATCCCATCACAGACGAAATGGCGCCCCCGCCCGTACGGCGGGAAGCGCCATGTGCTCTGCTGATGCTATACGCTTATCGTGTGATGCCTAAAGGTCACTGGTCAGCAGCCCGATCAACAAGGCCATCGGCTCATTACACGGCGCGTCGCCTTGGCGTTCGTATCGCTGAAACCGCACGTGGCCGTCAAGATACAGGATATTCGCACCGCCCGGGATGTGATTGTAGGCGGACGGATTTGTCGCCAACTGGTCGAACATGATGTACACCGTGCTTTGGGCCTGCGCGGTCGCCGCCGGGTTGTTGATGTCCGTGATCAGGAACCGCTCGATGCCCTCCCGCAGGCGATACACCGTCTCGCCGCCGCCGTTGCCGTAAGGGGCGCCCACAGTGACGTCCTGGTCAACCGGCTTCGCGAACCCAATCGGCGGATTCGACCCAAGGTACGCCGTGATAAGCGCGGCCCCATCCGCAACGAATATATTCTCGAGCGCCTTGAGCAATTGAAGCGAGACGGGGACCGTCGCGTCGATTGCCGCAGCCTCAGGGAAGAGTTGCAGCAAAGTGGCAAACAATGGCGAGGACGACAGCGGCGCGCGCGGGTCGAGGTAATCGCCCTGGTCAAAGACCCAGCCAAGATAGGCGTAGCTCGCGTCGACCGCGCGCCCGCACCGTCCGCCGTTACTGTGCGCGTAGCCGAAGCACCAGTCGCCGTTGTCCAGCTTGGACTTCTCGATCGACGTCTTCAACTCCGCGTCCGACGGACAGAACGTGATCATGGGATCGGTGAGGTATTCCGGGTACACCGCGAAAATCCACGGTCCACCGTCGAGCACGCCTTCCGATAGTCCGTTGATGTCGTACCAAGCGCCTCCCTGAAGCGGTGGAAAGCGCTCGCCCGGGTCCTCGTTCGAGTACATTTTGAAGACGAGACCCCATTCCTTGAGATTGTTTTGGCACGAAGCGCGTCGCGCGGATTCGCGGGCCCGGGCCAGGGCCGGCAGCAGGATCGCCGCGAGAATCCCGATGATGGCGATTACCACCAGCAGTTCGATGAGTGTAAAACCTTTCTTGCGCATGTCATGAACACTCCCTGTTTTTCGTCCAGAGACAAACCAAACCGCCCGCCAGGCAACGCGGCAACGCGTACCAGCCGGAACGGATTTCATGACAAACGAATTGCTTCTAACCACCGGCGCGGTGGGCGCCCGCGAGGGGGAGCCCACCGCACTCAAATCTAGTGCCGGATGACATTCTACCGTATGTTCTCACCGCATGCGCGGCGTGAGCGATCACTCGTTCGCGGCGAACAGCACGCCGATAATCGTGGCCAGACTCGGCATCACCGGAGGCGTGGCGCCCGATTCCTGGTTGACGTAGCGGATGAAGTCTACGTGGCCATCGAGATAGAGAACATTGCAGCCGCCTGGAATGTGGTTGAACAGCTCGATGGCGCCCGCGCCCGACAACTGGTCCATCATGATCCACACCGTGGACTGGGCCTGTGCCGTAGCCGCGGGGTTGTTGATGTCGGTGATCAGGAACCGCTCGATGCCTTCCCGCAGACGGTAGATCGTCTTGTCGCCGCCGTTGCCAAAGCCGACCGGAACCTCGACGTCACTGTCCACCACCTTGCGCGCCCGCGTTGCGATGGTGCCGCCTGTTTGGCCGAGCGCGTCGACCGCCATCCCGAAAAGACCATTAAGGGCGTAGCCGAACTGCCCGTTGATGGTTGCGGTTGTCGGGATGTTAAACGATTCGCCAATCAGTGTCAGCAGGGCCGTGATTTGCGGCAGCTGCGACGGCCCGATGAGCGGCGTCTTGTCCATGCGGTCAAACGTCCACCCGACATAGGCGTAACTGGCATCGATGCGCTCGGGCTTCAGGTGAATGATCGGATCGCCGGTGTTCGTGTCAAAGAAATACGACGAGGTCTCCGTGGCGTCCGACGGGCACACGGCAATCGACGGATCCGTCAAGTACTCGGGGTAGATCGTGTCCACCTGGGGCCCCGCCGCGATCGTGATGCAATCGAATGAGTTTTGGTCCTCATAGGGGTCTACGAGCTGCAGGTAGGGGAACCGTTCGCCCGGGTCTTCGTTCGAATACATTTTGAAGACGAGACCCCATTCCTTGAGATTGTTCTGGCACGAAGCGCGTCGGGCCGATTCGCGCGCCCGGGCCAGGGCCGGCAGCAGGATCGCCGCGAGAATCCCGATAATGGCGATTACCACCAGCAGTTCGATGAGTGTGAATCCCTTTCGACGCATGACTGAAATCCTCCAAAAAGTGTTAATGATGCCCACTCCGCACAACGCAACCTCCCCCGAGGCCGCAGCGGAAATACATCCATAACGCACAGAACACCTCGCTGATGGGGGCATTCTTTTCTCAAGTATAGCCCAAGGACGTGGCAAATGCAAATACGCGACTTGCGACGATTTCCAGGCTCGCGTGCGTGCATTGCGGCGCTCGACAGCGCCGAGGCCGCTTCTCAATAATGGGTTCATGACGAAAGTCTACTTGCTCAAAAACATAGCTTCCAGTCTACGGGGCCGGACACGACGCAACGCAGTGACACACTAAGCGCACGGTCCCGCATCGCATGTCGGACATCCGTTGCGTTTGCCTCGACGTTGCCTATCGCGTAGGCCTCCGGCACAAGGAAGTGAAGCACATAATCGGTATTTGCCACGCCGTGAAAGGCGCCGGTCAGAACGCGTGCCGCCGGGTCCCAGCGCAGTTCGGTGAAATCCGTCGCGCCCATGGTGAAGTGGCGGTCCGTGGCGAGGAACATGGGGCGGTCCTCGAGGCGGCGCAGGCCGTAGACCCTCACGCAGGCCGCGGGCAGTTGCACGTCGAGACGAGCGCGCGCCGTGCCGTGGTATTCCTGCTGCCAGAAGCTGAACACGGTGTAATACGCCGTCGGGTCGAGACCGAGCGCCCGGAAGTTCAATGTCACCATGCTTGGCGTGGTTTCATCCCAGTTGAAGACAGCCACGATGAGCCACTTGCCGATCGAACACTCGACGGGCAGCGCCCAGACCCGCGGCGACGCCTCCTGGAAGAGGTCGAGGGGACGGGCGGGCTTTGACGGCACGGGCAGCAGCCTGCTGAGGATAGCGACTTCGTCGTCGCTGAGTTCCGAGAAGCGGTTGCCGATCTTTACCACGCCGCCGGTGAGCGCCGCGCCCGTGAGCCATGCGATGCTCTGCTCGCGCGTGAGCGGCCGCCGGTCCGCGACCTTCCAACGTACTCGGGTCGACTCGTGACCGAAAAACGCGCAGTCCTGGTCCGGGACGTACAACGACGGCGCGACGTAATAGCGGCGTATCGCGTTGGTGAGCGTCTCGACACAGCCCCAGTTGCCGGGGAGGTCTCCAGTGCGCCAGACGGGCAGGCAATCGTGTCCCACGCGGATGCCGTTCGCATACATCGCGTTGATCGGCTGCGGCGTCACGGCCATGATGAACTTGTCCGAGCCGAACCCTTCGCGAATCGCCTGCATTCCGAGGCGCAACGCCTCGACGTTCGTTTTCGTGGCGTCGTGGTAGCGCTCCGCAAGCAGCAAATGATAGACGAAATCCGCCTCCATAATGGCGTCGAAGCCCCAGTCATCGCCGATCTTGCGGAACAGGTCGCGCACGTGTTCGTAAGCGCCCGGGGCCGTCACGTCGAGGATGCGTTCGTTGTTTCCCAGGAGGAACTTTCCCAGCGGGTTCGGCGCGGCAAGCCACTCCGGGTGATCCGTGGCCAGGGGTGCGCTCAACGATACCGTGAAGGGGTCTATCCACAGCCCGGCGGTCATGCCGCGCCGGTGAATTTCATCCGCGAACCATTTCATGCCCCGCGGAAACTTCTCGTTCGGTTCCCAGTCGCCCTTCGCGCGCGCCCACCCGGCGTCGATGGCGAAGTGATTCCAGCCGTACCGCTTCAGCCGCGTATCGAGCGCGTCCAACTCGCGCAGCAGCGCCTCTTCGCTGATGTCGTGGCCGAAGGCGGTGCTCCACGAGTCCCAGCCGTGCGGTACAAACGGGGGGCGCGGCCGCGCGCCATTGACCGCCGTGCTCGCGGCCGAGAAACGTTCGAGGGCGGTGAACGGGTCGCGCTCCGAGACCGCCACATAGAGGATTTCCGACGTCAGGCGGCCACCGGGAGGCACTTCGATAGGCGGGTCGTAGACACACTCCGCGCGGAAAGTGTCGAAGGCGTCTTCAGGCGCCGTGTCGCCGCGTTCGAGGTGGAACTGAGTATAGCCTCGGAGGTTTGTCAAAAATCCCGCCACGACCACGCGGTTCGAAACCGGATTGTACACGGCGACGTTCCACTGACTCTTGGATTTGCCCGACACGACGTTCGCGTAGTCGTTGAAAGTCTGAAAGAGCCGCCCATTTTCGAGCAGGGCCGCCCGCGCCGCCCCGGGACCGACATACAGCCCGCCTTTCCGCACCATGCCCGCCGTAAGGGGATGCAGCCGCGCCACACGCACCGGGCTGCCGCCCGCGTTGATGAACGTGACTTGCGCCGTGAAGAAGGGCTTCGTCGGATACGCACAGAGCCGCCATTCGCAGTCTTTTCTGCCGAAAAGGACACCGTGGCCCTGGCCCAGCGCGTCATTAACCTCGATGCGCATGGTGTAGCGCCCATCCACCCGGAGCGGTTTGGGGTCTTTCTCCCCCGCGAAGAGCACCATCGGCGAGGCGTTCTCGATCACCGGGAGCAGGCTGCTAAGCGCCACGTCCACGCGACCGTTCTTCTGCACCAGGATCGCGTAGGATTCCGTGGTGACGCTGCGGAAGACCTTGGTTGGCCCAATGATGGGACGACTATCGCCAATTTCCGACGGGAAAGCGGTGCACGCGGCGAGCAGCATACAGAGCGCGAGGCGGATAGCGCGACGCTCGGCAACAGCAAGAACACCATCCAATGTCGAGCACTCCTTGATGCTGGGGCCCCGGGGCGTCCGCGCCACGCGATCCGCTATTCCTTGTCGAGGGCGACGCGTTTGCCGGACTTGCTCGATTCGTATGCGGCGAGGGCCACCCGCAACGCCGCGCGTCCGGCCTTGCCGTCCATGGTCAGTTTCTCTTTGCCGCGCACGACGTCGAGCCAGTGATCGATTTCGATCTTCCAGCCGCCCTCCGTGGGATGCCGCTCGATGAGCCGCCAGTCGTGGGTGTCTTTCCCGCTCGCCGATACGACCCCGCCCACCATGTGGAGCCCCTTCAGGTAGTCGCAGATCAGCGAACCCTCCGTACCGTAAATCTCACACCCCGCGAAGCCCGGCTTGCTCGTCCACCCGACCTCGATATAGCCGAGCGCGCCGCTCTTGAATTCGAGGAGCATGACCGCGTTGTCATCCACCGGAATCCGTTTCACCAGTGTCGCCGTGCGGGCGCTCACCGAGACAATCGGCCCCATCAGCCACAGGCAGAGGTCGATGGCGTGGATTCCCATGTCCAACAGCGCGCCGCCCGCCGCCAGCTTCGGGTCATAGAACCATCTGCTTTTCGCCCAGCCCGGGAACGGCCCGCCATGGGCGAACCGCACCCGGATCATGAACGGCTTGCCGATGGCCTTCTCGTCCAGTAATTCGCGGCACTTCCTCGGACCGGAAAACAGCCGGTGCGTGAAACCGACCATCAGCTTGCGCCGCGCCGACTTCGCCGCCGCGATCATGGCGTCCGTCTCGCTGAGCGACACGGCCATCGGCTTCTCGCACAGCACGTGGCAGCCCGCCTTCAAGGCGTCGACGGTCTGCTGCGCGTGGAAGGCGTTCGGCGAACACACACTGACAATGTCCAGCTTCTCTTGCGCCAGCATCGCCAAAGGCTCGGTGTATGCGCGGATCGTCGGATCCAGCGCGGAAAGTTCCCGGAGGCGCGCCGGGTCGGGATCCGCGAGCGCCACCAGTTGTACGTCAGCATTTCGCACATAGCCCGGGATATGACACGCCTGGGCAATGGCGCCCCCTCCGATGATTCCGACCCGATACGTCTTCGCAGCGCTCATGGCTACCTCCCCGGTGCGACGACGGCGCTCATGCGAGATCAAGCGGCATCCTTCCAGGCTTCGTTGTTTCCCGCACAATTATCGCGCCGTCACATGCCACATAAACCAACGAATAACCACTAAAACACCTATAAATATCCCCATTCAGCTTCAAAACAATGCAATTCCCTCGCCGCGACGGGCGGCGTCATCCCGGTCTTTGCCGACGGCGTTCATGAGGTGTCTGTGACGGAGCAACCGCATGTGTACTCTACAAGATCATGGCGGCCTGTGCCTTAGGACGGCGCACCGCATTCGCATCGGCCACCAGTCTACTCCAGGAGACGCCCGGCGTCAACCGGAAGGCGGGTCTTGCTATTGCTCACCATATTTGTTAGGATAAGGGTTCATGATCGTCTATCGCCCGTGAGGTTTGGGGACCGTGGAGGGCGATACTTTGGTCTTCCGAATTTGGCAAGAGGCAACCAGGGAGATGCACAATGAGTCGAAAAGTCTGGCGCTACAAGATGAATCGGCATGAGGACCGGCTGTGGAAGCAGGAGGAGATGCAAGGTTGGCGTAAGGCGTTCGAGGCATGTGTGGAGGACGACGCACGAGACGAGGGCTGCGACAAGTACGTGATTTACGACAGTAAGGACGCCCTGTTGACGAAGGGCGAGGTAACAAAACTGCCGACTACCGTTCCGGTGTAGGTCGGGGACCAAACGAACATTCAAGACCCCGAGGCCAAGGCGCCTCGGGGTCTTGCTTTGATCAGAATACGGGCGGTTCGCCTCGTCTGTCGCCGTCGCTCCGGCCCAGTACGCGCGACGGACGCGGTCACCCGCCCGGATTGGGGCTGAGGAGGTCGCGCTTGTCCTCTTTGTCCTTGAACTCGTCGGCGGTATCGAGGGGGTCCTTGCCTTCCTCGATGACGGGCCACTCCTTGCTGAGTTTCGCGTTGAGTTCGATATATTCCTTCCACTTCTCCGGGACTTCATCCTCGGGGAAGATGGCCTTGACGGGGCATTCGTCGACGCAGACGCCGCAATCGATGCACTCGTCGGGGTCGATGGCCAGCATGTTCTCGCCTTCGTGGAAACAGGCCACGGGGCAGACATCGACGCAGTCGGTGTATTTGCACTTGATGCAAGGTTCGCAGACTATAAACGCCATCGGAACATTCTCCTGTGATTTCACCGGGGCAAATTGGAAGTCAGGCGGGTGGATAGACCCGAACCGGCCCCGCGATCCTCGGGAATTCTAGCAACGCCGCGCGGCCATATCAAGGCGCGTCGGAGGGGTCCTCGCCGGGCGGCGCGCACCGCCTCCCATTCGTTCTCGTACTCGTTCTCGCCCCCTCTCCCGAATGCGACCGCCGGAACTCCAACGATTCCATTATCCTTCATCTTCTCATGCTATGGATGTACGATCAAGTGCGCAAAGAATGTCCTTGACAACGGGAACCACCTGTGCTTAACTGGAATCAGGTAGTCACGAGGGCCGCCGGAGAATACGGCTATAGGGGCCGAGAAGAGACCGGGGGTAGTTTCACCCGGGGGAGAAGACCATGCGAAACGCGATGGTTTTTCGGGTTCGGGGCCTGCTCAACCGTTCCATACGGCTTCCACGAGCGCTTGTGAGCTCCTGGGGCTCGTTTCCAAGTTGTACTTGGGAACGCGTTTTTCGGAAAAGCTTTGCTTTGACCCTCCCTTCCCCGCGCACATGTGCCGCCTGTTTATTCAGAAGGCGCGCCAGACCGAAACACCGCCGCATTGCCTGTTCGGAAGCGCAGCTTCGCGCGAAAGATGCATTCCCAAGTGCAACTTGGGAACGAGCGGAAATCGAGGTCTTGGAAACAACTGTCGAATGCACTGCTGTTATTCGGCAGCCAGCGACCCATTCTCTGGTTGTCGAGTGGTTACTCGACGATGAAGAAGAGGGGGGGAAGAATAAGCAATCCGTATACAATACAAAAAGGAACGCTTGCTTCAGGTACTCACACAATTCGGTGGGTTGTGCGCGACTCAGCCCTCATACTTGATCCCACCGACCCGGGGAGTCCCCCAAGACCCTGGGTACTGCCCGGATATCAATATCGAGAAGGTGCAAGATTACTTACTTATGCAGGTATTATGAAGGATGAGACTATTCCAGAAGACGTCATCGAATTTGAGGTGCTATAGGACCTGCAATACGGGTGCCAGGACGAAGAAAATTGGCAAGAAGCCGTTTGAAAACTAAACCTCTGCTTTCGTGAATGCGATGAATGAGAATTCGGGCTGTTTGATCCTTTATCGCAAATATTGATCAGCAGAGACTTGGAGGTATCGGGAATGGGATACATATTGAGCCCAATCTTCTGTTTGATTGGCATCGTAACGGTTTCTGTTTCAGCTTCCGCATCGTGGCAGGAAGTACATACGAATCTGAGCCCCTCGAGAGATTCATATGAGATCGGACTTGTTCACAGCGACAAGCTATGGCTAGCGAGAACCAATAGCCTCCTCTACCTAAGTGATGGTACGGTCTGGCGGTCTGCATACATCTGGCCTGGCTTTTGGAAAGTATCCCCAGGATATTCGTTATCCACTCATGCTGGATCGTTTGTACTTATGGGCGCGGGCTATTCGAATGACCGCGTCTTTGTAAGTTCCGACGGAATCCAGTGGAACGCCAATGGATCGCTTTGGTACTACGGCAATGGGTTGCTCATGCACAAGGCTGTGTCGTTTGCAGGAGCGTTGTGGCTATTCACCGGGCAATATATCGACGAGTACTATTATGAACCGGAGGGGGACGAATACGGGTCTGCAACGTTCTTACTGCACGACATACTGAAGGTCGAAGACGCGAATTGGTTTCCCGCGATATTTCCAGTACCGTGGCAACCCAGGTTCGACAGTGTGGGACTAGTATTTGCGGGCAGACTATGGGTTATCGGGGGCGTCACCGCATCGGAGGAACCGATAGACTTTGCCGATTTTGAACCGCTGAACGACGTCTGGTACAGCGAAGACGGCGAGACGTGGGTTGAGGCCACATCCGGCGCACCATGGTGTCCTCGCAGCGGCCACGCCTGTGTAGTGTTTCAGGACAAGCTATGGCTCTTGGGCGGTTACGATGGTCATCGGGCGCTGAATGATGTGTGGGTTTCCGATGATGGCGCCACGTGGGAGCAAGTTACGGATCAGGCGCCGTGGCGTGGCCGTAGCGGGCATAGCGCCGTGGTCTATCAAGACACACTTTGGGTTATTGCCGGTGCAAATAGAAATACGAATCTGAGCGACGTTTGGGTTTATGAGCCCGCCGCTACGGAAGGGGAAGGCGAGGGCGAACCCGCGCCGCAACGGTACTACCACAGCGCGGACAAGGACACGGACCGCGAGATTTCACTGAACGAATTGCTCCGGGTGATTCAGTTCTACAATTCGGACGGGCTGCACTGCGAGCCGTGCACGGAAGACGATTATGACCCCGGTGTGGGAGACCAAGGCTGCCGCCACCACGACAGCGACTACCGGTTTCCCGATTGGCGCATCGCGTTGACCGAACTGCTCCGACTCATCCAGTTCTACAACACTCCCGGCGGCTACCATCCGTGCCCGGACGGCGAAGACGGCTTCTGCCCCGGCCCGGCATGATCCGCGCAGCCCCCTTCAGGTGAAGACGAACCCGTGCTGCCGCGGGGAATCGGAAGCCGGCGCACACTGACGGGGCGGGGAGCGCCCTCCGCGAATGCGTTCCGCGAATGCGTGGACAAGACTTCGCTTCTTCTGCTATACTTCGCCCAGTGTGTGCCGGTCAGGGATTGGCCTGTGTCTCATTTCGTAGACGGGAACTGCGAGCATCAAGTTCGGATGATGGCGGGGGCGGAGTGCCGTCGCACGGGCCGGCCCGAAACATTGCCGCGGAAAGGAGGTGTATGCGTATGGCCACAGACGTCAACGTCGCCGACACTGTACGGCGCATCATCGTCGAGAAGTTTGAACTCCAGCCGGAGGAGGTTACGGAGAACGCACGATTTGTGGATGACTTGGGCGCGGACTCCCTGGACATCACGGAAGTCATCATGGCGCTCGAGGAAGAGTTCAACATTGACATCGACGACGATGCCAACCAAATCGAGACCGTGGGCGACGCCATCCGTTATATTGAAGGGAAGATGCGGGCGTAACATCGCGTCTCGTCCGAGACGCTGCATATAGATATGGAGGAACTTGGAAGAGCCCGGTTCGCCGCGCGTGGGTGAATCGGGCCCTTCTCTTGCAGACAAAGCGGACGCCCCCGCAACAGGCCAGGAGGACCGATGATTACGAGGGTCGTTGTAACCGGGATGGGCGTGGTGTCGCCCGTGGGAAACACCGTCGCCGCGTTCTGGGAAGCGCTGTGCGCGGGCTGCTCCGGCATCCGCGCCATCACCCATTTCGAGACCGCTGACCTGCCCGCGCGCTTCGGCGGCGTCGTGGAAGAGGTCGTGCCCGAAGGCATGACCGGCAAGGACCTCCGCCGCACGGACCGCTATTCGGTCTACGCCATCGAGGCCGCCGACCAGGCCTGGAAACAGTCCGGCCTCGAAATCGACGCGGAGAACCCCTATCGCTGCGGCGTGCTCGTCGGTTCAGGCATCGGCGGCATCGAGACCATTCATGACGAGGGCGTCAACTTCCACCTGCACGGCCCGAAGCGCATTTCCCCGTTGATGGTGCCGAAAGGCGTCGCGAACATGGCCTCGGGCCTCATCGCGATTCGCCGCGGCCTTCAAGGCCCGAACAAGGCCGTGGTCACCGCATGCGCCACGGGAACGCACTGCATCGGCGACGCCGCGGGCCTCATCCGCACGGGCAAGGCGGACATCATGCTCGCGGGCGGCGCGGAAGCCTCCGTGACCCGCTTCGGCATCGCCGGGTTCGCTGCGATGCGCGCCATCTCGCGGCGCAACGACGCGCCCGACCGCGCGAGCCGACCCTTCGACAAGGACCGCGACGGGTTTGTGCTTTCCGACGGCGCCGGCGTGCTCGTCCTCGAAGCCGAGGATCACGCGCGTCGCCGCGGTGCGACGATTCTCGGCGAGGTCGCCGGCATGGGGGAGACCTGCGACGCCTTCCACATCACCGCGCCCCGCGAAGACGGCTCGGGCGCGGCGGAGGCCATGCGCGTCGCGCTCGCCGAGGCGCGCGCGAACCCGGAAGACATTCACTACTACAACGCGCACGGCACGAGTACGCAGCACAACGATCCGATGGAGTGCCGCGCGCTGCGGACCGTCTTCGGCGAGGCCATGCCGCCGGTCAGTTCCACCAAGTCCATGACCGGTCATCTGCTCGGGGCCGCGGGCGCGGTCGAGGCCGTGGCGTGCCTCCTGGCTATCCGGGACGGCGTTATCCCGCCCAATATCAACTACGAGACGCCCGACCCGGAGTGCGTCCTGAATCTGGTGGCCAACCAGGCCCGGGAAGCTCGCGTTGCATTCGCCATGTCAAATTCGTTAGGATTCGGCGGTCATAACGCATCCATAATCTTCAAGAACTATGGATGACCGCGACGTACGGAGTGCAGCGTTGCGCGAATTGGCCGCCCGACTGGGGATCAACGTTCATGACTTCGCCCTCTTCGAACGGGCGTTGACACATGCTTCGCTGGTCGCGGAGTCCAGCGAAGTAACGGGCGATTATGAAGCACTGGAGTTTCTCGGGGACGCGGTGCTCGGGTTGGCCATAGCGCATCGATTGTTTGAACTGGCGCCGGACCGCACCCCAGGCGAGTACAGCCGCCTGCGGGCCGGACTCGTGAATCGTCGTTGCGTGGCCCGCGTCGCACAGGCGCTCGGATTGGCGCCGGTAATTCGCCTCGGAAGGGGCGAGGAACGAAGCGGCGGCCGGGAACGCACCGCGTTGTTGGCCGATTGTCTCGAAGCGCTGATCGCCGCCGTCTACCTGGACGGCGGCTGGGAGACCGCGCGCGCGCTGGTCGTGCGCATCTTCGACGACGAAATCGTCCAGGCGCTGCGGCAGGAGCGTGTGTGGGACTACAAGTCCCGCCTGCAGAATTACTGCCAGGCGGAGCATATGCCCTTGCCCCGGTTCGAGGTGGTGCGCTCGGAAGGGCCCGACCACCGCAAGGAATTTGAAGTGGAAGTGGTCCTACACGGCCAACCTGCCGGGCGCGGCCACGGCCCGACGAAGAAGGAGGCGGAGCAGCAGGCGGCGCGGGCGGCGCTCGAGCAAGAAGGCCATCGCTTTGACTGAGTTGTAGACTTAGCGGTAGGTAGGATTTGGTATGGTGCGATTTAACGGATAGGAGACCGCCGGCATGATGCAATTGCCATTCCTCAAAATAAGCATGGGCGCGAGTATACTCGCGCTCGCCTTCGTAGTGTACCTCGCGCGCTACGTCCTCTCGAAGCCCCAAGGCAGCGAGACCATGGCGCGCCTCTCGCGGGCCATCCAGGAAGGCGCGCAGGCGTTCCTGCTGCGGGAGTACCGCTACGTCCTCACCACCGTCGCGGTGCTCGCCATCGCCATCGGCATCGTCGGAAGCATGCGCCCCGATTTGCCCCTCGGCTGGAACACCTCCATCGCCTTCGTCATCGGCGCTATCGCGAGCACCTGCGCCGGCTTCCTGGGCATGTACATCGCCACCCGCTCGAACGCGCGCACGACCGCCGCGGCCGAGTCCGGCGGCGTCAAGGCGGCGCTGGACGTGGCCATCAGCGGCGGCGCGGTCATGGGCCTTGGCGTGGTCGGCATCGCCCTGCTCGGGTTGGTCCTCGTCTACTACATTTTCGAGGGCGAATCCCAGATCGTGAACGGCTACGCCATGGGCGCATCCCTGGTGGCGCTCTTTGCCCGCTCGGGCGGCGGCATCTACACCAAGGGCGCGGATATGGGCGCCGACCTCGTGGGCAAGGTCGAGGCGGGCATCCCCGAGGACGACCCGCGCAATCCGGCGGTCATCGCGGATAACGTCGGCGACAACGTCGGCGACGTGGCCGGCCTCGGCGCGGACCTGCTCGAATCCTACGTCGAGTCCATTATCGCCAGCCTCGCCGTGGCGTTCGTCATCGTGCCCCTGGCGGGCGGCAGCGGCTACGTGCAGGCCTTCCCCTTCATGACGGCGGCCATCGGCATCGTGGCGTCCATTCTCGGCGTCCTGTACGTCAAGAAATACGCGCAATCCAACCCGCAGCAGGCCCTGATGAACGGCACCTACATCAGCGCCGGGCTCTGCATCCTCGGCGTCTTGGCCTATGCGTGGCTCTTCGGTTCCAGTTTCAAGTTGGACAACGTCGAATACGCCTGGTGGGGACCCGCCCTGGCCTGCATCTTCGGCATCGCCGCCGGCGCGGCCATCGGATTCGTCAGTGAGTACTTCACCTCCGGCAAGTACCGCCCCGTGCAGAAACTGGCCGAAGAGGCCCAGTCCGGCCCCGCCATCGCGGTGACGGGCGGGACCGCCATCGGCATGCAGAGCACCGCGCTGCCCGCGTTGGTGTTGGCGTTGGCCGTCGTGGGGGCATACTACTGTGCCGGCATGTACGGCATCGCCATCGCCGCGCTGGGCATGCTCGCCACCACGGGGATGGTCGTCGCCGTGGACTCCTATGGTCCCATCGCGGACAACGCGGGCGGCATCGCCGAGATGTCGCATCTCGATCCCGGCGTGCGGAAGATTACGGACAACCTGGACGCGGTCGGCAACACGACCGCGGCCATCGGCAAAGGGTTCGCCATCGGCAGCGCGGCCTTCGCGGCCATCGGCCTCTTGAGCGCGTTCATGCTGGCGGCCAACCTGAAACCCGATCACGTGACCCTGCTCGAACCGAAAATCCTCGCGGGCATCCTCATTGGCGGCATGCTGCCCTTCCTGTTCAGTTCCATGCTCTTCAAGGCCGTCGGCACCTGCGCCTACGCCATGATCGAGGAAGTCCGCCGTCAGTTCCGCGACATTCCCGGCCTCCGCGAAGGACGGGAGGATGTACACCCAGACAGCACCAAGTGCGTCGACATCGCCACGGCGGGCGCCATCCGCGGCATGATTCTTCCGGGCCTGCTGGCTATCGTTTTTCCCGTCATCATCGGCGTCGCCCTCGGCGCCGCCGGGCTCGCGGGGATGCTCGTGGGCGCCATCGTCACCGGCGTCATGCTCGGCATCCAGACCGCCAACAGCGGCGGCGCGATGGACAACGCCAAGAAGTACATCGAGGAAGGCCACTTCGGCGGCAAAGGCTCCGAGGCGCACAAAGCCGCCGTCGTGGGCGACACCGTCGGCGACCCGCTCAAGGACACCGTCGGCCCCTCGATCAACATCCTCATCAAGCTCATGTGCGTTATCTCCCTCGTGTTGGCCCCCATCTTCGCAGTCCAGGCCGCGAACCCCGACACGCTCAAGCAGTATCCCGGCGTCGAGCAGTGGGTGCTGGACAAGGCCGTCGAGACCGCCCAGGTCGATAAGTTCGCGGCGGACTGGGTCGTCGTCTACGCCAACAAGAGCAAGGACATCAGCGTGCGCGGATTCGCCTCGAAGGAAGCCATGCTCCGGGAATTGAACGAGCGCGCGGCGGATCCTCAGGATATGAATATCTATGGCGCATACCACAAAGGGCAGAAACTGTCGCAGGAATGGACCTTAGCCCCGTTGCTGAAGCCCTGACGGCACTTTCACACACTGAACGCATATGAAATCGGGTCCCGGTAGATGCCGGGGCCCGATTCCCTTTGGGCGGCCCCGGACGTGCCGAAAGGTTGAACCATTTGCGGCGGCGGAGTATGATAGTTTACAAAGATACAGATGGCGTTGAATTCGTGGAATTGTCAGCGGGCAGCGTCCGGTCTTGACGTGGGAAGTCACGGGAATGACGGATCACGAACTACTGGGAAGGGCTCTGGAAAAAATCCGAAACACCCGCCCCGGCGATCCGTGTGCGCTTGTCGATATGGAACGACGCGCGCTCCAGGCGTTTGCCGCCGAGCGGCTTCGGCAGGAGCATCTCGCGGAAGACACCCGGGCGTCGCTTGAATACATCCTTGGACTCGTCGGCAACAGCCGACAGGGGGATGCTCCCTCGGCGGCGCTGCCGCCACTCCAGGAGGAACAAAGGGTCGCGGGCCCGTTGCGCGAGACGCTGGCGAAATTCCTGGATGAACGGTATGCGGAGATAACAGACCGCGACATCCAACGGGTTCAGGATGCCTATCATCGGCTTCCGAAGCCGCCCAAGCAGCAGCCCGAGGACGCGCGATTCATGGCCCTGCTCGCGGAAGCGCTGCGGAAGTACCGGCGCTTCATGGCCGGCAGCGCCGCTACACCCGCAGCCGGGGCGGAGAATGCGCCGAATCCCGCAGCCAATGCGGACCAGGACACTATGCGTGATTCGGCGGCTCCGCCCGAATAGCCGTGCTCCCGCGCGCGAATTTCAGTCATACGATGCCGGCTTGGATTCTCCGTGAGAATCTGACACACTACCCGCCCGAAACCAGTGCTGTGATCGCATGAGACTCATTCATACATCGGACGTGCATCTTGATACGTCGTTCGCCGGCTGCGGCATGCCGCCCGGTCAGGGAAACTGGCGGCGGCAGCGCTTGCGCGAATTACTGCTCGATATCCTGCGTCGTGCCGCATCCTGGCCCGCGGACGCGGTCCTGATCGCGGGAGACCTCTTCGAACTCGGACGGCTGAATCGCGAGACCGTCACGTTCCTGCGCGAAGCCTTTGAACTCGTGCGGCCCATACCCGTCTTCATCGCACCGGGCAATGAGGACCCCTTCGTTCCCGCGTCGCCCTACGCCGTCGAGTCCTGGCCGCAGAACGTGTGCATCTTCGACCGCCCGAAGTGGTCCCCCCACGAATTGGAAGAAATCCCCTTGACGGTGCATGGCTTTGGCTTCGACGGGCCCGAGCCGTCCCGCAACCCCTTCGGGACCCTTGAGACGCCCGCGGACGGGCGCGTGCACGTCGCCGTGGCCCACGGCGCCGAACGGACGCATCTGCCCTCGGACAAGGCCCCCGTCGCGCCGTTTGACGCGACGGTCGCCGCGTCGCCGGGGTTTGCGTACCTCGCGCTCGGCCACTACCACACGGCGGTCGAGATCGCGGGCGACTTCCAGGCGCGGGTCTGGTACTCGGGTGCGCCGGAGGGACTCGGCTTTCACGAGCCCGGGCCGCATCACTACCTGGAAATCGAAATCGATGCCGAGGCGGACGCGCCCCCGCGCGTCACGGTCCGCCCCGCGAGCGTGTCGCACACAAACTATGTCGTTACGACGCTCGATTGCGGCGTGCTCGCATCGCGCGACGCCGTGGTCGAGGCGCTGCGCGCGCTGGCCTCCGTGGATGGCGGCGACCTTGTAGCGCGCGTCTCCCTGACGGGGCCCTGCCCGCCCGCGATGCGGGAATCGTTCCGCGACGTGTACGAGGGCGCGGCGGACGCTTTTACCTTCCTGGACCTGCTCGATGAAACGGAGCCTGCGGAAGTGTTCGAGGAATTGGCGCGGGAGCACACGAGCCTCGGGCTGTACGTGCGCCGTCTCAACCAGCAGTTGGCGGACACCGTCGAGGATCGGCGGCGTCGCATGTTGGCTCGATCTCGTGAGGTCGGCCTGGCCGCATACCGTGACAGCGATGTGGCTATCCGCGGCGTGGAGGGCGCGCCCCGGTGAGAATCCGCAGGATTGCCATCGACGGCTATGGCCGCTTCAGCGGCCAAGCGCTCGAATTCGCTCCCGGCTTGCAGGTGGTGGTTGGGCCGAACGAGCGGGGTAAGTCCACGTTGCGCGCCTTTGTCGGTGACATGCTCTTCGGCCAGAAACGGCATCCGGCGCAGGCGGAGTACGAAGAGGCGCGCGAGCTTCGCGCGCCCTGGGAACACCCCGACCGGTACGGCGGCACACTCGTCTACGAATTGGATTCGGGCCGGCAGTTCGAGGTGGCCCGCGACTTCGCCCCGGGACGCGAGTCCGTGCAAGTCATCGACCACACCGAGGGCCGGGACGTCACCGACGAGTTTGATCGCCTGCGCAATGGCGAACCCGATTTCGCCGGCGCGCACTTGGGACTGTCCAAGGAAGTCTTTTTCGGCGCGGCCACCATCAGCCACCTGACGCTCGAAGAACTCGCGGAAGGCGACGCGCTCGCGCGCATCCGTGAGCGGCTCTTGGCGCTGGCGGATTCGGGCGGCGAAGCGCAATCCGCGGAGAACGCGCAGCGCCGGCTCGAGGCGCGCATCGAGGCCATCGGCAAACCGGGCGCGCGCGGCAAGCCCCTGCCCGCCGCGCGCATCCGACTCGACGAAGTCACCCGGGAATACCGTGCCGCGCTCGAAGTCCGGGCGGGTATCTCGGAACTCGAGGCGCAGCGGGGCGACGTGCTCCGGCAGTGCGGCCAGGCGCGCGCGCGGCGCGCCACGCTCGAGGGACAGTTGGCGCTGCTGGATGCGCACGATCGCGCCGATCGCCTCGCCGAGGCGGAGTCCCTGCTCAAACGGATCGACACCGCCACGCAGCACTGTTTCGCGCTCGGCGCGGCGGTGCGCGAGTTCCCCGTCAATCAGTCGCCCCAAGTCCAGCGCGCGGAGAACCGTGTGTCCACCGCGCGGGTGCAGCTCAAGCGTACCCGCGGCGAACTCAAGGACACGCAGAAACAGTTGGAGGACGCGCTGCGACGGCTTAACACGCCCGGTGACAAGCCGGTAGCCGACATCGACGACGTGACGGAAGCGCGGGTCGGCGAACTGGCCGCGACGGTCCAGCGACTGCGGGAGCGCATGGCCGAGACGGACGATCAGTCCCTGGACACGCAGGAACGCATAGACGCCGTCCAAACCGAAGTTAACACGTTCCCCGATTTCAGCCGCCTCGCGCCCGACCCGGTGGCGTGGTTAACGCAACTGTCGAGCTCGTTCGACGTGGCCGTGCGCACGCGCAACGAAGAGTGCGAACGGCGCGCCCAATTGCGCCGGGAGATCGCCCAGCGCAAGGAACGAATCGCGCCGCATGAAGCCCTTTTCGCCGATTGCCCCGATTTCCCGGATCGGGCGCGGGAATTCGAGCTGGGAAAACGAATGCTGGATGACCAGCGGGGACGCATAGCAAGCTACCTCCAGGCCTTGCGCAACACCGAAGAGGAAATCGCCGACAGGCTGCCCGGTTTCCGGTTTCTTTCCTTGGGACTGGGTCTCTTCATGGCGTTGCTCGTGGTCGGGTACTTCTATTCCGGGCACGTGGCCGTGCTGCTTCCCGCCGCCTTCACCCTCGTCGCCATGCTGTACTTCCTCGCCAACCTCGGCTACGCCCGGAAGCGTCTCGAAAAAATCCGCCGTGAAATCCACGAGGCGGGCCAGGAACTCGCATTGCTGGATGATCAACGGCCTGGCGAGGACACGCCCATCGTGGCGATGATGCGCCGCGAAGGCTGCGAAACGGTGCGTGAACTCGAAGCCCGCTACGACGCCTATCGCACCGCCCTCGCGGAACTGGCCGCCCGGGAGGAGGTGCTCGAAGCGACCGAAGGCCGCGCCGTCGAAGCCGAGGAACGGGTGACGCGTCTTTTCGACCGCTTTCAAGAGACCTTTCGCCAGGTCGGCGAAGATATCGCTGCCGAAGACGACGTCAAGAAGGCCGTGGGCCGCGCCGTCGCGCGGTACCAGGGCTACCGCGAGGCCAAGGCGCGCTTCATGGACTGCCGCGCCGCCCTCGAGAAGCTGCAGCACGCCCGCAGGCGCTACCAGGCGGAACTCGAGGCGGCCCTCGATGAACTGGCGGCCCTCGATGAACAGGTTCGCGCCGTCATGCGCGAAGACGGCTTCGTCGACGAGCGGGAGCACGCCGACATCATGGCGGCGCTGCGCGCCTGGCGCGAGTACCAGGTCTCCGTGGGCGAGCGGCGCGCCCGCGCGCAGCTTCTCCAGGAAGAAGTCCATGAACTGGAACGGCGCCTCAAGGCCGAGGAACTGGACCTCGAAAAAAGCGAACAAACCCTTTCCCACCTGCTTGCGCGCGCGGGTGTCGCCTCCGTCGACCAGTGGCGCGGCATGGCCGACCAGGCGCGTGAGTACCGCGAAATCTGGAACAAGCGTGCGACGCTGCAAGACCAGTTGGATGCGCTCCTGCGCGGCGAAGACGTCGACGCCTTGCGCGCGTCCGTGGCGGAGGCGGACGACTTGCCCCCAAAGCCGCGCCGATCCCGCGAGGCCATCAAAGCCGACGTGGCCGCCTGCACCGATCAGATCGAGGAGTTCATGCGCGCGGAACACCATTTCCACCTCCAGATTTCGGAGCGCGCCGCCGGAACACGGTCGCTTAACGAAATCGAAGAGGAACGCTCGCTGCTCGAGCGGCGAATCGAAGACCTCGAACTCGAAATGGAGGCGACAACTTACGCGCTCGCCCATATTCAAGAGATCGCGCGGGACCGCCATGCCCGTATCGCGCCGGCCCTCGCCGAAATTGCCGGCGCGTATCTCGCGGAAATCACCAGCGGCGCATACGCGGAGTTGCGCATCGAGCGCGACCTTGCGGTCCATGTGCCCGCGCCCACCGCCGGCCGGGTCCTTGATCGGCCCGAGAAAACACTCAGCAAAGGGACGATTGACCAGGTGTATCTCGCGTTGCGACTCGCGCTCGTGCGCGCCATGAGCCGCGACGGTGAGTCCATCCCCATGTTGCTCGACGACCCCTTCGCGAACTACGACGACGATCGCCTCGAACACACCATGCGACTCATCGCGCGCATCGCCGCGGACAACCAGGTGATTCTTTTCACTTGCCGCGACGACGTATACCGCGCCGCCGAAACCGTGCGCGCGGCGATAACCCGACTGTAAGGACAGGCGGCGGGGCCGGACGAAGACACGAAGGACCGAAGAGACGAGGCGCTCTCTTGAGCCCAAGTCCGACTCCCGTGCTTATAATGCGCCTGAGGTAAGCCATGGCCGGCCTGATTACGCTCACGACCGACTTCGGAACCCGCGATTCCTACGTCGCGGCGATAAAAGGCGTTATCCATCGCGTGTGTCCCGATGCCCGCATCGAGGACCTCACGCACGATATCCCGCCCCAGGACGTCTGGGAAGCGGCCTTCTTCCTCGCGGGGGCGGCGCCCTGGTTTCCCGTGGGTACGGTGCATCTTGTCGTGATCGACCCCGGCGTGGGCACGGCGCGGCGGCCTATCGCGGCGGCGGCGGGCGGGCAGGTCTTCGTGTGTCCGGACAACGGTGTCCTGACCGTCGTACTCGACCGGTGCGACTTGGAGCGCGCGCACGTGATTAAGAACGCGGCCTTCATGTTGCCTGCCGTCAGCGCCACCTTCCACGGACGCGACATCTTTGCCCCCGCCGCGGCCCGGCTCGCCGGCGGCGCCGATATCGCGTCCGCCGGTCCCGAGGTCGACCGCATCGTCCTGCTTGAAGTCCCGGATCCGAAACGTCGCGCCGGCGGCGTCATCGAAGGCGAAATCATTCACGTGGACCGATTCGGCAACGCCGTCACGAATATTCCGGATACGATGCTGGATAGGGCGGTGGCGCATACCTTCGAGGCTGGCGGCACGGCCATCGCGTCCTTGAGCCGCACGTACGGCGACGCCGAGCCAGGCGCGCCCCTCGCGCTAATCGGCAGCAGCGGCAGGCTCGAAATCGCGATCAATCAGGGCAACGCCGCCGAGGTCCTCGGCCTGGGCCGCGGCATGGCCGTGCGGGTATGCCGGCGGACCCGAACGTGACGGAGGGCGATACCCGCGCCGAACTTTGACGGCAGCTGCTATTCTTCGACCTCCGGGCTGTCGTCCTGGGGCGTCTCACCTTCCTCCGTCACATCGAACTCCTCCGCCTCAGGGATCGGGATCGGTGTGAGTTGCAGCAGCCGCGTCTCGCCGATATTGAGATTTATGACGAACGATCGCTTCTGCGGCCAGCCGATGCGGGCGTCGAACAAATCCTGCACGTCGTAATAACGGCCCAGATCGATCACCCGCTCGCCGCTCTCCTGCGCGTGAATGGCAAGTAGCCCGCGCCCGCCCAAGGCCGAATCGAAAAACCCGTACGCCCCCTCGCGGAAATAGAGCGGTTGTTCGAGGATGCGCAGCACTTCGCGCAGGACCGGCGGCGTCAAGGTCGGTTCCGCCACGTAAACGGAGGCCCAGCCTTCGTCAAGAAACTTGATGCCGAGACTGGCCTTTCCCGACTCGATGTAGCGCGCGAGAATGTCCACCTTCGGATCATCCATGAAGAACAGGGGCGACCACTCGTGCAGTTGCCCGAACGGCTCGTTCTCATGCACCCAGGGTCCGGGAAGGCTGAAATAGGAGCCGCCTTTCGTCGCGCCGTCGAATTGCTTTACGGTCATGCGAGTCGTGGCGGTGATGTTCGCCGCGTCGGTTCTCTCGTTGATGTAGCCGGGCGCATACATCCAGATCGCGGCGGCCTGCTCGCGCTCCAGGATCTCGTGCAGGCGTTGCCGGTCGCCATCGGAAAGAAAGAACGCATTCAGAAAAAGATACACCGGAGCGGGCGCGATGCGGTCGTCGAGCACGTCCTGCAAGAGGCAGAACCGCGTTGGCATGCCGCTGCGCACGGCCGCATCGACTGTTTGGTGAAGCAGCATGTCATTCAATGTCTCGTCACAGCGCTGATGGAAGCGGCTCATTTCATCGACAACCACGGCCAGGCCGCGCGCGTGCGAGAACGGCGGTCTGCCCATGATCGGGTTTTCGAGTTCCGCCGGCGCTTCAGTGTTGATTTCCCGTTCCCCGCCCAGCGTGTCGGCGTAAGTCGCGTACATTCTCGCAAATTCTTTCCATTGTTCCTCGTCGTGAAGCCAGCCTTTCCCTTCGGGGTCGGCCCACACGAGGCCCAGTCCCATGATCAGCGCCGCCGCGAAATTGCGCTGCTGCACATGAAAGACGTCCTCGCCGCGTAACCCTTTCATGCGCGCGATTACCCCGGTTTCGGGATCGCGACCGACGCCCGTGCGCGTATCATCGACCACCAGCCACTCCTTGCCATGAAATAGCGCGCTGGTCACCGGCCCCATCACCGAACCCGCGCCGCCAAGGCCGCGGTTCGTGTAGGACACCGGCGCTACGAAGCCGTCCAGATCGCTGGCGATGATCAGGCCCAGTCCGAGGTGCCCCGCGTCATTCCGGGCAGTCTCGTAGGTGTATCCGTAGGGAGCGAAGACCTTCACCGGCCGCGGCGATGCGGCCTTGACGTGCACGCACAGCGCGGCGATGGCGTCCGCCGTGCTCTCGGACGTATAGCGCAGAAAGTCCACATGTTCCGCCTCCTCAGGCAAGTGGAAAAAGACTGCCCGCGTGTCCGCGGTGTCGAGCGGGGCCGGAATCATTGCGGACTCCATCGATGCCTGCGCATCGCCCCACGCTTCGCGTAAGGCGTCGTCGTGAACATACTGCCCTCGAAGCCACGCGCGGAATCCTTCCCTGCTGGCCGGCGACTCATCCCAACCGGGCCGCTGCCATGCGCCGTCCTGCAACGCGCACAGCACGTAGCCCAGCACGCGCCCGCGCAAGGGCTCCCGGTCCACAGCGGTGATAAGCCTGTCCAGCGCGAGGCGCGCGGCATCCAGCCACACCGGCGACGCCGGCGTACAGTAGCGCCGCGTCTGGCCGCCTATGCGGGCGACCTCGTCCATATGCGCGCGCAGCCATTCCTCCGGCGGATTCAAATTGACCTTGAGCAGCAGGACGGCTTTCGGATTCGCCGCGACAACGCGCGTTACCGGTTCGAGCAGGTCGTCGAGATCCGCGTCGTCGGCCCAAGGCATGTTAACGGCCACCACGCACCGGTGTACGCCCGCCTTGGCGGCCATGCCGATTTCCGCCTCGACGATGAGCCATTCGCCGCCGCGGTTGGGGTCGGCATAGAAGTAAAGCGGCGGCGCGTCCGGGTCGATGACGAACTCCGCGTCCGGCGGCGTTTGGGTCCTGGGCGTCCCCGGCGGCGGCGGCACGACTTCCGGCGGCGGCACGGCCGGCACGGACAACTCGCCAAGCCACAACCCCAAGCCGGCGGCCCCGAGAGCGAGCAGCGCGATGAGCACGGCGCGCGCGAGCACGCGACGTTTATGACTCGATGTTTGCCCGGACATGTTCCGCAATCCGCCGCAGTGTGCCGGCATCCTCGCCCAGCGGCGCCAGCGCCTCCGCCGCCTGCGTGATCAACGCATGCGCGCGCCGGCGGGCGCCGCCCGATCCCAGGTGCGTCTCGAAAGTCGTCTTGCCCGCGTCCTCGCGCGGCGCGCGCGCGTCCACCAAGTCATCGATGACCTGAAAGGCAAGCCCCAGCCCCCGCGCGTATGTGTCGAGACACGCCCGAACATCCACGCTCAGATTCAGCAGCAACGCAGGGATGCGGACCGCCGCAATAAACAGCACACCCGCCTTCAGACGATGTTCCTGTTCGAGTTCGTCCAGGGAAGGCCTTCCGCCGCGCAGCATGAGGTCCATGTGTTGGCCGCACACCAGGCCGCGCGTGCCGACCGCCGCCGCCAACTCCGCCACCGCGTCCGCGGCCATGACCGCCGGGCGCGCGCGTTGTGCGTTGTGCGCCAATAGATCGAAAGCGCGCGCCAGCAGTCCGATCGCGGTCAGAATCGCCGTGGCTTTGCCGTACTGGATATGGGTACAGGGACGCCCCCGACGGGTCGCGGCATCGTCCATGCACGGCAGGTCGTCCAGGACAAGCGACGCGGTGTGCGCCAGTTCCACGGCGCAGGCCGCGTCGATTACGCGCTCCGGCGGCGCGCCGGCCACTTCGCAAACGCCCAGCGTTAACAGGGGACGGAGCCGCTTCCCGCCGCCCAGGACGGCGTAGTGCATCGCCTCATGCACGAGACGCGGTTCCTCCTCGGCGGACGGCAGGCACGCATCAAGCGCTTGGTCGATGAATGCCTTCGTCTGCAGGAGTCTCTCGCTCACGCTTACCGTCATATTCTCCGTGTCCGTTCCCCGGTCGCGTCGACCGGACGGACCTTGCCGACCGCAGCGACAACCTGCCCTAGCCTCTAGCCTCTAGCCTCTAGTCCCTCCATCCCTATCCATCCGCCCACGTCAACGGCCTCCCCGGTTTCTTCCGCCGGGAAGAGTCGCCTCGCTTCGAATTCGATGGTTCCCGGGGGCGCTTCCACAACAGCCGCATCGGCATTCATGGTGGAAAGACAGGCAAGCTCGACGCCGTCAGCGTGAAGCACCACCTCGGTAGGACCGAGCGCAGGATAACAATTGACGTGGAAGACCCGCAACCGTCCGCCGGGCGTGTTCGCCCATGCCCGCGCGGACATGGGCCGCACGCGGCGGCCCTGAATGGCAACTTCCTCGTACCATCCTCGCTCCGGCAGACAAACCCGCGGGCAGAACAGGGGCCGCCGCCGCACGAGCGGCCAGAACCGCCCGCTGTCGAGCCCCGCCTTGCGCCGCCGCGCCCGCGCGACCAACGCGTGCGGAAGATACGCAAGCGCGTCCAGCCACGCGCGGACGTGCATCCCCGCGCGCCACGGCTCGTCGTCGAGCAGCGCCCTGCCCACCGCGCGACCCTCGCCGACGAGTACCGCGGGCGCGTGCGCGATCAGCCGCGGCCAGGGGAAGTTGCGGAGCATGATCCGGAAACGGTTGCGCGTGCTGAGGTAGTACTTCCGGCGCGCGCGTTCGCCGTGGCCGTAAGTGGCGCTGAACTTGTGCCGCACACGCGCCGTCGGGCACGTCCATGCCTCGTAGCCCGCGTCCCACAGGCGCAGGCACAAATCGAGGTCATCAAGATAGATTTCGAAGTCCTCGGGCAAGAGACCGGTCTTGCGCAACGCCGCGACGCGCACAAACCATGCGCCACCGCAGACCCCGATGACCTGCCGCGGCGTATCCCACTGCGGACCGTCCGTTCGTCCGAGGCCGCGATCCCAGCTCGATGCGATGATCGAGCACTCCAGTCCCAGCGAATTCAGCAGGAACGGCTGATCAAACAACAGCATTTTCGGGGCGAGCGCGCCGGTTTCGGGCCGTGCCTCCGCCATCGCGACCAGTTCCGCGATGGCGTCGCGCGCCGTGGCCGTGTCGTTGTTAAGTAAGAACACGTAGTCCGCGCCGTCGTCGATAGCCCGCTGAAGCCCGACGTTGTTGCCGCCCGACCAGCCCAGATTGCGCGCGCATTCGATCACTTCAACGCGCGCATCGGACCCGAAGTGTTCCCGAACAAAGGTGACCGATCCGTCCGAACTCGCGTTATCAATCAGCAGAAACCGCGCATCGGGATAGGTCGTTTCAATCAACGAGCGAAAACAGTCCTCGAGATGTTCGAGACCGTTCCAGTTGATGACAAGGACATAAACCAACGGCTGCGGCATAGTAAGCGGCATTATACCCGCGCCCGTAATCGTAGTCGTACTCGTTTTCGTTCTCGTCCTCGTCCTCGAACCGCCCCCGAACCGCGCGCCCGGAAAGCAAACCCGCGCCTCAGGCGTCGTCCCCGACGTGCGTCGGGCTGGGTCGCACGCGACCCTCGAGGACCCTCGTCCGATCTTCCATGATGCGCTCGGCGATCCGGCGCACCTGCAAGACCAACCACTTCGTCGTCGGACTTTCCGCCCGGTAATCCGCCGGCCCGATCATATCGACCCGCAGCGTTTCGTGAAGGCGGACCGCCTGCTCATACTGTTCGTCCGATACCGGGTCGTACACGGCATATGCCAGTCCGCCGCTCTTGCGCACCACCGAGAAACTCGGGATATCGCTCGGGCCGTCGGCGATGTAGATCATGTTCCGGAATGGTACCCGCCGTTCCTCCTCAGGGATCATGTCATTTACCGTTATATCCGGGTGCTTGTTCACCCCCTTGTTGATCTCGAACAACGCCCGCGTCTTCGTGGTGTGATCGAGGAACCCGGCGATCTGGCTGATGGGTCCCGGCTTCGGCGTACCGCTCAGGTCCGCGCCTGGCATGGCCGGTTCCTCGATGAATTCGCTCGCGTAGATGCCCGCGAGCCGGTCGGCGATTGCCGTACCGCGAATCAATTCCGCGATCCCCGTGCTCACGACATAGTGCTCCAGGCGCAAGTCGCCTTCCTGAAACGCCGGTTGCCGCAAGATTGCCCCCAGCCGGTCAAACAGTTCCGGGACCCCCGGGAAAAAGACAATCCGCCCGCCCAGTTCCCGCAGCCGCGCATTCGTCAGGTCCGGCATGAGCCCGGCCTTCACATAAGTCAGCAGATGACCCAGATAACACGTGTCCGGCTGCACGTGAACGCCCGCTCGCGCATAGTAGGCCGGCAGTCCGTGCACCTCGCGCCAGAACCGCTTCTCATCCACGCCATAAGCCTCGAACAACGGCCGCTGCATGTACTCCGGGGACAGCGTCCGGTCGAAGTCCCAGATTACGGCGATTACATTTTGCAGAAACAAGCCTTTCATCATCACCGTCAGATTCTCCCGACCCCATGATACCACGTCACCCCGCGCGGACGCCGCTGAGAGCGGTCTCCGCGCGTGGCGTGGCGAACGGAAGTAGTGATAGTGTAGATGACCTTGGCGCGCATGGACTCCAGTGCGATTGCCCCGCGCTGAATTACGTGGCGGGGGAGGGAAATCGCACCCGTGAGGCATCACGGCAAAGAGGTCCGTGCCGCAACCGCGTGAAGGAGGTTTCGTGTCTCTGGTCGATTATGGCGTAATTGTGCTCTATTTTATCCTGGTGATGGGGGCCGGGTTCTGGTTTAGCAGGCGCGCCTCCCGGAATCTTGACGCCTATTATCTCGGGAACAAGAGCATGCCCTGGCTTGCGCTGGCCATGTCCGGATCCGTGTCCAACTTCGACATCACCGGCACGATGTGGATCGTGTCCATGCTGTTCCTGATGGGCATGCAGTCCATGTGGATTCATTGGATGTGGGGCTGGATGATGGGCGCGTTCTTCCTGGCGTACATGGGAAAGTGGGTCCGCCGTTCCGGCGTGATGACGGGCGCCGAATGGATGATCACCCGCTTCGGTTCGGGCCCGGGCGGCGTGGCCGCGCGCATGGCGGCCGCGCTCACCGCGGTGGTCATGATGTGCGCCATGGTCGGCTACGATTTCCAGGGCATCGGCAAGTTCTCGCACGTCTACATCCCGTCGCTCGGCGCGCACACGCTGGCGATCATCATCTTTGTCATTACCACGCTGTACGTCCTCGCCGGAGGTCTCTACAGCGTCGTTGTGACCGACGTCATTCAGACCGTGTTCGTCACCGGCGGGGCCATCGTCATCGCCGTCATCGCGTACACCAGTCTTACGCCCGAGGCGCTCGCGTCCGGCCTGCCCGCGGGCTGGGCGTCGCCCGCGCCCGCGTGGCGCATCGAGGCGCTCGCCGGGACGGACCACGCCCAGTACGAAATGCTCGGCGCGCTGATCGTCGTCTGGATCGCGAAGGGCGTGCTGCTCAACGCGGGTGGCCCCGGCGGCATGTACGAGTTTCAGCGGTTCCTGGCCGCGCGCGACGCCCGGGACGCAGCCAAGATCGGCGCGGCGTGGAGCGGCTTCATGGTCGTGCGCTGGGCCATGGCGATGGGGATCACACTGCTCGCGCTCGTGGGGCTTTCAGGCGGGATTGAAGACCCCGAGAAGGCCATGCCGCTCGTGCTGAGCCGGTATCTGCCCATCGGCCTCAAAGGGCTGGTCATCTCCGGCCTGCTCGCGGCGTTCATGTCCACGTTCAGTTCGACGCTCAACAGCGGCGCGTCCTATCTCGTGCGCGATTTCTGGCAAGCCCTCATCCGCCCGAACGCCGATCAACACCACTACATCCGCGCCAGTTACGCGGCCACCGTCCTCATCATGGTCGTCGGCGTCGTGATCGGGCTGCGCGTCAGCTCGATTGCCCAGATATGGAACTGGATTTCGATGGTGTTCGGTGCCGGCGTGATCATCCCGAACGTCTTGCGCTGGTACTGGTGGCGCTTCAACGGCTGGGGCTACGCCGCGGGCACGTTGGCGGGCATGGCGCTTGCCCTCGTGCCGCCGCTCGTCGCGCCGGACGCGCCCATGTACGTCGTGTTTCCGCCAATCGTCCTAGGCTCGCTGCTGGCCTGCATCGCGGGCGCGCTCCTCACCCCGCGCGTCGACCCCGAGACGCTGACCTCCTTCTACACGAAGGTGCGCCCCTTCGGTCTCTGGGGGCCCGTCCGCCGCGGGGCGGGGCTTGCACCCGAGGTCCTGACCGATACCTCGGAAAGTCCACGGCGCGCTCTCGTGAACGTACTGCTCGCGATGGTCGCCATTACCGGCTATTACCTGTTCCCCATGTATCTTGTGGGCCACTGGCACGCCGCCTCCGGCGCGTGCCTCGCTGCCGCCGTCGCCGCGACAGTGTGCCTGGGCTTTACCTGGTATCGACACCTTCCCCCGCGAGAAACATAGAAACCGCCGAACTCAACGCGAAATGCGTGCTGGTGAGGTTATCCATTAAGGAGCCTTTCGCAATGAACAAGAAACACCGTGGACTTGCCGTCGGAATGGCCTGCGCACTCTTGTGGTTCTTACCAGACATCGGCGCGGCGGAGACTCAACTGGGGAGCGATTCCCTCCTGGTCACGTGGAATGCGGCGGGATCCGTCACGTCGCTTGCGGACCTTGCCGGCGGCGTTGAATTGCGCGCCCCGGAGCCGGGCGCGGTCCACGGCTTCAGTCTTGCCGTCCGCAACGGCGACACGACCACAGTGGCTCACGGCAACGCGCAGGCCGCGCCGCGAATTGAAATAGACGCCGCGGAGTGTCGCATCGTATGGACAGGGCCGCTGGTGGACGACGCGAGGAACCAATTCGACATCGCGGTGACGGCCCGGTATCAGATGCGCGGCGCTTCTCTGGCCGTCATGATCGAGGTGGTGAATCGCTCAACAGCTTCAGTCATCGAGGTGCGATACCCCCAGATTGCGGGACTCGCCGGATTTCGCCCGGTGTCGGACGGTGAGGCGGCCCATCTTGCGCCGCCGCCCGCCGCGCAGCCCCTCGCGCCGCCGTTCGCGCCCGCGGTCTTTCAGTATCCCGGCGGCATGAACATGGGTTACATGACGGCCCTCAACGACGCGCTCGATCGCGGGTTCTACATGGGCGCCCATGATGAGACGCCCCGGCTGAAGCAGTGGCGTTTCGAGGAGGTCGGCCCGGATCATGCCCGCGAGATCGCGGTCTGGCTCGTGCATCATCCCCACTTGCCCCCAAACCAGACCTTTACCGGCTGTCCCTGGACACTCGCGTTTCACGACGGCGATTGGGTCGCCGGCGGGCAAATCTATCGCAAGTGGTTCGTCGATGCCTTCGGCCTCCGCCCGCGCGAGGAGGACTGGATTCGGAACAAGCACTGCTACCAGATGATCATGATGATGCTTCCCGAGGGAAACATCAATTACCGATTCGCGGACGTGCCGGACCTCGCCCGCCAAGGCTTGCGCTATGGCGTGGACGCGCTGCAACTCGCCGGTTGGCAACTCGGCGGGCACGACAACGGCTATCCCTACTATGAGCCCGATCCGCGGCTGGGCACGTGGGACGACGTCGCGCGCGCGGTCCGCGCGTGTCACGAGATGGGCGTCAAAGTCTACTTCTTCGCCAATATCCATTGCGCCATGATGGACCTGAAATGGTTCAAGGACGAACTCGCCCGGTACGTGTCGCGGAACCACCTCGGAAAGACGAATTGGATCGGCTACTGGGGCATGGGCACCGTGGGCTCGCGATTGGCCTACACCGCGCCGACGATGGCCTTCGTCGAGGCGGCATTCCCCGGCGTCGCCGACCCGACGGCCGCCTACTTCCGTAAACTCGCCGAACTGGGCGCGGACGGCCTGCATATCGACAAATTGTTCCCGAACGGCATCGAACACAACCCGCGCATCGCGGAACTGGGCCTCAGCCCGGACGTGGCCCCGTGGAAGGGCACGCTGGACCTGATCGACCGGATCTCGAGGGAGTGCCGCGCAGTTCACCCGGACTTTGCCATCTCGTTCGAGTGCAATTGGGACCGCGTGCTGTCCTACGGCACGGCCACGTGGTGGGCCGGCAACATGTCCACGGCGAAGCGGGTGTTCCCGGAACTGGCCGAGACGGTCGGGCATTACTGGCCCTACGACTTCTTCGGAATCAACAACGCCGTCCGCGAGGGGTGGGTGCTCATGCTGTCGCCCCATAAGTTCAATCGCGGCATCGGATACGCCCCTTGGCGTCTCATGGCGGAATATGTCGCCGAGACCAAGCGCATCCGCGACCGATACGCCGACCTCGTCTTCTTCGGAGAGCGTCAGTACGGCGCGGGCGTCACGTTCGGCGACCCCGGCCCCGGCGGCGACGTAAAGCACGAGGTCTGGCGCGACCCGAAGACCGGACGCCGCGCCATCGTCTTGACGAACACGGCAAGAAACGCCGTGCCCGTGGCTGTCGAGGCTTTCGAGGGTGGGAGACGAAACCCCGTGCGGATCGTGGCGCCGTTTGCGGATGAGACCGTCGCCAGGCTGCCCGTCGAGGTGTCCGTGCCGGGAGAACGGTTCGCGCTCGTGGTCGAGGACCCGGAGGCAAGGCCCGCGCCGGTCGCGCGGCGTAAACGCGGCGCGGCGAAGACCGCCGCGCAACAGCCGGCGGACCCGACGCTCAACTTCGGGTTCGAGCGGGGCGACCTGACCGGATGGCAGGAAGACGGCAACTGGACCGTGGACGACAACAGCGCGGGCGGCTGGTACGCCGGGTGGCAGGGCCGATGGTTCGCCTGGAGCGGCAAGGGTGGGGAGGAGGCTACCGGCGCGCTGCGGTCAAACGTCTTTGTCCTCGACAAGGAGGGAGTCGAAGTATTGGCGGCGGGATGGGCCGATGTGAGCGGCGTTTCGGCCGACCGCTGGAACTATGTCACCCTGAATCTTGAGGACGGCACGGAAATCGACCGCGTCTATGCGCCGAACACCACGCTCTTCACGCCCCTGATTCTCGATGGGCCCGGACATCGCGGCGCGCGGGTCTATGTCGAGGCGGTGGACGACGCGCCGCATGCAAGCTACGCCATGCTGTGCATCGACACCGTGCAAACGGTGGCCCTGTCGCCCGCGCCGTCCCCCGGCGAATTCGACCCGGCGGATCACATCCCCCTCGAAAACGATCACTACCGCATCGAAGCACGCAGGGACAACGGGGTCATTGCCCGAATCTACGACAAAACGGGCGAACTCGACCTGATTCTCGAACCGCGGCTTGCCGACAACTTCGTCTTCACGCTGCCTATCGTCGGCGAAGAGGCGTGGACGAATACCGAGGCAAACCGTATTCTGGGCGCGGCGCAGCGCCTCACCGGCCACACCCTTGAAAACGATAGACTCACCCTTCGCTGGGGCGGGCCGCTGGCTTCGGTATTCGGCGTGTTCTACGATGTCGCCGTCGAGATGACCGTTGCGCTCGCGGGCGACCAGGTCAACTTTGGCCTGACCATCGATAACCGGACCGACCTCAAGATCGGCGAGGTGTTCTACCCCATTATCGGGGGCACGCTGGGCCTCGGCAAATTCGAGCACGAGCGCCGCGCCACCGTATGCACCGTGCCGACCGGCGCAGCGGCGAATACCCAGAGCATCTACCGCACGTTCAACAACATGACGCCGTTCGGCGAACTCTATCCCGAGCAGCTCTTCGTCTACCCGCATACGCTCTCCATGCCGTGGATGCAGCTCTATTCGCCGCGCCGGGATCGCGGCGTCTACTTCGCCGCGCACGACCCGGTCCGGCGTGTGAAAGCAGTCCAGTTGATCCAAGTGCCCGGCATCGCGTCGAACCGCGCCGACGGCAACTGGCCGCGACCGGAAGAACTCGACGGCGCGCCCGCCGGCGTCGCATTCAACTTCGTCCACATGGCGTACCATCCCGCCCGCGAGACCTTCGAGGCCGCGCCGGTGGTCCTGCGCTTTCACGACGGCGGCGTGGGGGAGGCGGCGCGGCACTACGGCGCGTGGTTCGCCAAGACCTTCGGCCCCCTTGCCCCCGCCGCAACGGCCCCGCTCGCGTTCCGCGAATGCGGGCGCATCGCCTTCGCCGAACTCGCGCAAGAGGCGCGCCAAGCCCGTGCGGATGGCCGCAACGCCTTGCTGCTGAACGACTGGAAGACCGGCGGACAAGGTAACGGTATTCCCGACTTCACGCCCGACCCGGACCTTGGCGGTGCGAAGGGGCTTGCCGCCGCCGTCAGGGCGTGCCGGGAGTCCGGCGTTCAGGTCTTCCTTCGATTCAACCTGCAACCCGTCGACCCGGACACCGCCTTCCATAAGAAGCACAACAGCGAATTCGTGTGCGCCGACCGATGGGGCGTGCCCTTCACCGACGGCCCCCGCCGCCGGGTCTGGCTGAATCCCGGCGCGGCCGCGTTGCGCGCGCGACTCGTCGATCAGGTCCGCCCGCTGGCACGCTCCGGCGTGGGGGGACTCTTCATTGCCGATTTCTTCACCGACAAAATCGACTGCAACCCCGTCGCCGGAATGACCCCCGACCGCGCCGACTGGGACGGCGGCATGAAGACGCTCGAGGCGCTGCGCGACGCGGGCCGGGCAATCAACCCCGACTTCCGCCTCGTCACAAACGCGATACGGGACCACCTGACCGCCGTCGCCGCTCCCGCGGGCGACGGCCCCCCGGTGAACTCGCCCTTCGCACAGGCCATGCCCCACTGGCTCGCAACAGCGGCAGGCGACGCGATCGGCCACTAGAAAAAGCCGGTTCTTCGCATGTCGCATAGGGCTGGAACGCTCCTGAAGGCGTCCTTGGAGAAAACGGCTCCCTTGTGGCATAATAAGAAACGCGCCGCACATTCGTTGTGCCGTGCCCGTCCCGCAACGTGGGGGCGACATGGTTTCGACGGGGGTGAGAGAAGCGCAGGCTGCGTGCCGAGGTTGATCGGTTGGCCTCGATAAAAGCCGATCACAACACAACTGCCAACGAACCATTGGCACTTGCCGCCTGATTCAGGCGACACGTCTTACCCGTGACCGTCCGCTAACGGGATAAGGCGCCGACAGCGGGCCTCGAACCGGGGAGCGGCACAGTCCCCGCGGAGAGTACCAACTGCGCCTAGCGAAGTCGGAAAGCGCGTCTGACGCGTTCCGACCGGGCGAATCCCAAAGGACAGACTACGCACGTAGACGCCGGCGCGGACACACTTCCGGACGCGGGTTCGATTCCCGCCGCCTCCACCATTTCTTTTTCCGTCGTATTTTCTCGCCGTCGATTGCGGCGAAAGCACCCCTCCCGGACTCCGCGAATCAAGCCCTTATTCCGCAATAACTTACGGATGTGACCAGTGGCGCGCCCTTGACTCCCCCTCGGACGCGATCCATCGTCTTGGGCCACATTTTGGCCGTTCCTCCCCGCTTTTCTCTCTGGCTCTCTGAATTCCGTTGACTACCCCCTACCTCGTCCGAAATCTGCAAGTCGTTACAGCGTCAAGGCTTAATTTCTTGGCCTTCCCGTCATGATTTAGTTCTTCCCGAACGAGAACCTGATTTGTCCTCGAAACATATGTCTTCAAGTCTGTACAGAGCATGTCCCCCAGACCCTCGCTTAATCAATCCACGGATAGGAAGATTCCGTAGCGTTGGAGAGCAGGGAGAAAGCTGGCGGCACGGAAGGTAAACTACGCAGCGCTACGTGAATGATACAGTTCAAGACGCTCTCGGATTCTTTGTCCTGAAATTCCGACTTGGAACCCTAGTAGCTACGTGGCTATGAAACACTTCGGCAAATCTAATCATGACCGCGAGCAGGGCATACAATTCATCGGCGGTCATGATGATTGGCTTCCACACCTCAATGATCGCCGTCTTGCCGCCATCAAGAATGGTCACTTTATCTCTACCAAGGCTCCTCAATGAGTCGCGATCAAGCTGAGCTTCATGGTGCTGCATACAGTTCCGAAGCACCACATGCTTGCGAATCTCAAAGAAGTCCTTCTCGTCAGGCGCATAGTCGAGACTCTTGAAAAGCATTTCTGACTTAGTCTTGAAGGGCTCCCATTTGTACGCTTTCCACATGTCAGAGATAAGCCCCTTGATCGTGAACCACTTGCTGGCGTCGATAGCGGCTGCTACATCTTCAGGATCTTCTGGTTCCGGCAAGTATGACGTGGCGTCCACATCCACACGGGCTTTCCTCAGCCTGATCTTATGAGGATTCCCCGAATCTATTGCCTCAATAAGGACCTGAAGATAACATTCATCCATGAATTCGTTGAAAAGGCGAACGAGTGTGTTCTGATAATGAAATAGCAAGTGCGCAGCGATCTGATCGGCTCCAGAACCGACATGTGCGCTGAGAAATGCTAGGGAGGCGCGCATCTCGCCTTCAGTATTGGTGATGGCCCTTGTGAACCACTCAACTACGGTTTCGATAATGGTGATGGGCACCATTTCTGGCGCGGCCTCGCGAGCAACGAATCCCTCGTTCTGCTCCGCTATGCGATCAAAGTCTAGTGCTACGTCAGAGGCAAGGAACGATATGCCATTGTTCATCTGTTTGACATGCCAGATGCAGGTACCCCAGGTGTCTTCTACGCCCACATCCACAAAGGGCGGCAGCCAAATGATTCCAATCGTTCCGTCACCTTCCCACCCGAATTCCCTGAATCGATCTCCGACAAGTCGAATGGCGTCTTCGATGCGGTATTGCTCAACGTGCTGGAAATAATCGTAGGGCGATCTGATGGACGCGAGATCGTCAATAAACGTGTACATATACACATGATATGCTTTCACACTGTCTTGGTCTGGAAGCATCGATGTTTCCCTCTGAACTGACGATACAATTGGAGCTTTCCAAGAGAACATCCGCAGGACTGCGCACGCCCGACGTGCATTGACTGCGAATACGCGTCAGTCATTTGTCCGTTGCGTTCCTTGTGATTCCGTTGGCACCATTCGAGACAAAAAGAGAATACGGTGAATCGGGTGAAAAGGTCAAGCGCCGGTCTTGCGATTCATGCAGTCTTTTCTCGACCCGCCAAGTATCGGAGCTGCAGGCCGAACTCGACAAACTGCTGTCTCTATCTCTTGGTGTTGGCCATGTCGAACTTGAGGCGTTGCTCTTCCCACACCGCCGGCATGTCTTTGATGAGCTTGGCCAGCGATAGCCCGCTCGGCTCCCTACCGTCGAGGATGCGCTCGATGATGTCCGGGGCGAGCAGCGTCAGGCGCAGGAACCGGCTGATGTACGCGGGGTCCACGCCGACGTGCGCGGCGAGTTCACCAAGGGAGGTCACCTCGCCCGATTCCAGCAAGTCCGCCCACCGATGAGCGCGCGCCAGGGCAATCACCAATGCTTGGTTCTCCTGCCCGCCGCCGTCGCGCCCACCGGGCACAATGACCTCCTTGCGGCCGCCCCGCGTCTTCAACTGAATCGGGATGTGGACGCGGAGCGTCTTGCCGTCGTCCTCGACGGACCGGCGCGTCCTTGTCATGTCCAGAATCGCAATGCTCATGCTACGGCTTCCTCGTCCGTTGTCATCTCCGCCGTGACCTGCCGGAGACCTTCGAGCCGGAACGACACGTCCAACCCGTCTGTGTTCACGGCTACCCTGGACACCAGCAACTGGATGATGCGTGTTTGCTCCACCGGGAACAGCGTGTCCCAAAGCGCATCCAGGTGTTCGAGCGCGCGAGCGACCTGCGTCTCCTCGAACGGCTGCTCGTCTTCAGCCGCCAAGTTTTTCGCTGTCCGGAAAGTCTGCGCGATGATCTCCGGCGACCGGAACAGGCCGCGCATCTGCTCGATGACGGCGTGCTCCATGTCGCCCGCGGAAACGCTCTTCACGGGACACGTTTCCGGGCCGGACTTGGCCGCGCTCAGGCAGTGGTAGTAGCGGTACTGCCTGCCGTTCCGCCGGGACCACGTAATGCCCATCGAACATCCACAGTGGCCGCACTTGATGATGCCCCGCAGCAACGCCGGCGTCCGCGACCGCGCGCGTCCGCCGCGGGAGTGGGAGTTCTCCGCCATGATGGCGTGCGCCTGGTCCCACACTTCGCGCGCGATGATGGCTTCGTGCTCGCCGGGATAGACGTTACCCTTGTGATCGATCTCGCCGATGTACAGCCGGTTATTGAGCACCCGGTACAGCACGAATTTGTCCCAGGGGTTGCCGCGCCGCGTTTTGCCCTTGACCGTGGTCCAGGATTTTGTCCGGTGTCCCGCCTCGTTGAGTTCCTTCGCCAGCAGCGTCGTGGACTGAATCTGGACGAACCGCTTGAAGATGTGCCGCACGAGTTTCGCTTCGGTCGGATTGACCAAGAGCCGCTTGTTGACCCGGTCCACGTCATAGCCGAGGACGGCGGGGCCGCCGGTGTACTTGCCCTTGCGCTTTGCGGCGGCGACCTTGTCCCGGATGCGCTCGCCGATGATCTCGCGCTCGAACTGTGCGAAGGACAGCAGGATGTTGAGCGTGAGGCGTCCCATGGACGAGGTCGTGTTGAAGTGCTGCGTCACCGAGACGAACGACACCTTGTGCCGGTCGAATAGATCGACGATGCGCGTGAAGTCCAGCAGCGAGCGCGAGAGTCGGTCCACCTTGTAGACAATCACGACGTCGACCTTGCCGCTTTCCACATCTCGCATGAGCCGTTGCAGGGCGGGGCGTTCCAGCGTGCCGCCGGAGAACCCGCCGTCGTCGTACCGATCGGCAACGCAGGTCCACCCCTCCGCCTTCTGGCTGGCGATGAACGCCTCGGCGCTCTCTCGCTGCGCGTCGAGCGAGTTGAACTCCTGCTCGAGGCCTTCCTCGCTCGACTTGCGGGTGTAAATGGCGCACCGGATGCTGGCCTTCGGCTCGGCGGTACCGGCAGTCTGGTTCCGACGACGCCCGCTCATCGCTTCACCTCGGCGGACGGCAGCCGGAAGAACCGGAAGCCGTTCATGTGGCTGCCGGTGATCCGCTTGGCGACCGCCGTCAGCGTGCGGAAGCGCTCGCCGTCGAACTCGAAGCCCTCGCCGCGCGGGAGGACGACCACGCGGATCGTCCGGCCCTTGTACTCGCGCACGATCGCCGATCCCGCAGGCGGGACACGCGGGTCGTCATGGTCTTCGCCGCGTGCTCGGCGATGGACCGTTGTGCTCGGTCCCGGCTGCGGAGGTGCGATCATCGACTTCGGGGCCATGACCCGCACCTCGGCGTCGTTGGCGAGCTCCGCGGCGCGGCGTCGCGCACGCTCGCTCAGGTCGCCCTCAGCGTTGGCCTGGATGCGCCAGGCGATCTTGCGGATGAGGTACGCCCGGTGCCGCGTGCGGCATGGGTAGCCGTGGACCTCGGCGAAGCGCTCGACGAGTTCCGACGTGGTCATGCGCTCCAGCGCGTTGATCTGGCGTTCGATGGTGTCTGGCATGTGTGGCTCCGTTGCATGGGTCTCCGTTCAGTACGGCCCTAACCGCCGGGCCGCGGAGCCACACTGAGGGGCAAGTCGCCCGGAAGTTCAAGGCATGTCCGGCCGCAATCTGCGAGATCGCCGCGGGCCCGCGATGTGCGAGCGCGGGAAGCGACGATGCTGCGAACGAGTCCGCTCGCCAGGATGCTGACGACCTCGTCGCGGCGCTCGGCCTCAGTCATGCTCTCGGGATCGCGCGTGGAGTCCGCGGGCATCTGGGTGGCTCCATGGGCGACGCGGGAATCGCTTCGCCACTACGGTTGCCCTATGCCGTGCGCACGCGGGATGCGCGGCGCGATCACCACAAGCGCGCGCACTCGAACACCGTTGCTCGCGCTGTCCGGTCGCAACCTCCCCGGTTGTTCGACCTACAGGGAGACCAACCCCGTCATAACCCGTGCACGGGTCTCCGGGAGAGACAGAGAGACTTCGGCGCGATGCGGGCGATCGGGGCGCTCCGGAGTCGCCCGGCGGGTGATGGCCACGCCGCAATCAGAGACTCGTCATCGGCTGGCGAACCCCGCGAAACGCCCGCCAGAAAGCGAAAACGCCGCCGAGTCTCTCGGCGGCGTTTCGTCTGAACTGGTGGGCCGGTCCACTTTGGAACCGGCTCGGCAATAGCGGGGACTGGATTTGAACCAGTGACCTCCGGGTTATGAGCCCGACGAGCTACCAGACTGCTCTACCCCGCAGTTGAGTTTCGGAATATAGCCGGAGGCTATCGGGCGGTC
>JAKQEQ010000094.1 GCA_029556545.1 Candidatus Hydrogenedentota bacterium | reverse complement strand
TTTGGGCCATTTCCGCCTCGAAGCGCGCCTGTACGGTCACGTCGGCGCACGGGTCGGCGGTCCCGTGGGCGAGGATGTCCGCCTCCGGCACCTGCAGCACCGGCAGCCCGCAGTCTATCTCGTAAAGCCGCCCGCGCACCACGGCCTCCTCGATGGAGACCGCCCCGGCGCAGAACCGCTCATGGTTCCACATCCCGCGCTTCAGCGTGCCGTAGACAAAGACTCGCAGAAGGTCGTTTGTGTTCTGCTTCGTGCCGTCTTGCTTCGTCATTGCCCTGTCTCCCGCAGTTTCTTCACTCTCGCTTGTGCTGTGAACGACAAGTCACCCGCGAAGGGCGGGCACACGCCGGGCTGCTGGAACACGAGGAGCGTCATCGGCGGGACGATCATCTCCAGCCATCCCCGCTCGCCCGCGAGCGCCTCGTCCAGATAGGTTCTGTCCGTGGCATACAGGACGACCTGCCGCTGCCTGTGGCAGCGGAACTTCAACGGCTTATCGCCTTTAAGAATAAGAGTCGTTCCCGGCATCCGACGTGAGGCGAACACCGCGGCCATCTGCCCGCGGCACAGCGCGAGACGCTGCCGCAGGTAGGATACGTCCAGCGCGCCGTCCCTCGTCGCGCCGTTGACGATGCGGCACAGAATTTCGGTGTCCACTTCCGCTTCCCGCCGGTAGCGCAACCGCCGGAACAGATCGTCCGCGTTGAGTATCGTTCCGTTGTGCGTGCCGATGACGTCTCCGGCCAGGATAGGATGGTTGTTCGCGTTGTTCCGCTCGTCCCCGCACGTGCGCCAGCGCGCGTGCCCCATAAGGACCGTCAGCCGGTCGTCCAGCCCCGCGAGCAGCCGGGCGTATTCGGGCCGCTTCACGAACTTGGACGCCGGCATCGGCTGCTTGAACAGTCCGTACTCGCCGTCCGTATTCACCCATGCCGCGCCCGTGGCATGCGGCCCGCGCGCCTCGCTGGACACGAGCAGGCGCGTGAAGATATCAGCCAGACGCTTCAACTCCCGCCCGGTCCTCGGCTTCTCGCCGAGGATGACTCCCGCCAGCCCGCACATCAGCGTCCCCTCCGCTCGCGGACCGGCAGGAAGCCTCGGAACAAACCCTCGGCGTATTGCTTCTTATTGGTCTCGATCCACGCCGCCTCATCCTCGAAGCCCATCTCCCGCGCGAGCCGTTCGACCATCGGGCGGTCCAGCATGTTCGTGATGCCCGACCGCCGTATCGAATCGATGACCCGAAACACCTTTTCGGGAATCGGCACGGGCCGCCCGGGCGGCGCGACCGGTTTCTCTTCGAGCACTTCCGCAAGCCCGTTTTCGAGCAACGCGGCCAGCAGCGACTCCGCCAGGGCTTCCGGGGTGTCCCCGGACACTGTCAACTCAATGCCCGCGAGCATCTTCGCGTTCCGGAGCACCATGTCCACGTAGCCCGTCACGCTCCCATGGTCGGAGAACAACGCCGCGCCCTTCATCGCCATGACCACGTCCAACGGACGCTCGCCCGTGAATACCTCGCCGTCGCCTTCGAGCGGCTTTCCATCCAGACTCGTATTCCGCAAGAGAATCTTCATACCTCCGCCTCGCTTTCCTGTGCTTGCAGCCGCTCCTTGAAGTACGGCAATTCGCCCTCGTTCCTGGCGTCGCGCATCGTCCGCCCGGACCAGCGCACCCGCCATCCGGTCGCCGTAGCGAGGCCAAGGTCCTCCGCGTTCGTGACCCGGTCCGCGCCCGTGAGGCGCGCGAACGCCTCGCCCCGGCTGCAGACCGCCTTGAACAAGGCCCGCCGCGTCCTGCGCGGGATGTACGCGAGCAGATAGCGCTCCGCGCCCCGTTCCACAATCGCTTCCCAGTACGTCCGCATGGTCAGCCCTCCACCACGGGCGCCGCCGCCGTTTCGCCCGACTGCGGCTTCGGCTGCGGCCTGCCCCGTTTGAAGGCCGCGTCGCCCGGCATCGCGCTCAGCAGGTGTTTGCGCGCCGTCTTGAACTCGTCCCCGATGAGGCCCAGGTGCAGCAGGAAGACCCGGAAGTCGTA
>JAKQEQ010000077.1 GCA_029556545.1 Candidatus Hydrogenedentota bacterium | reverse complement strand
TTCCCAAGCCTTGTCCGGTATCCATTGCTTCCACCACCATCGGCGCAGATGAGAAGGCAATCCGCCCCGGGGTACGCGACCGATCCCATCGCGCGCCACCAGTTGCGCAATGTTTGCACGGCGAACGCCGCAGTGTCATGGTCGCAGCCGACGCTGACCCAGGCAGCGTTGTTTCCGGTTGAAGGGTGCCAGGCACCCGACAAGATGTATTGGAGGGCGAGAGCGCCGCTTTCATCGCTGTCGATGTATGTCAGTCCGCGCATGGCAAAAAGTAAGTATTCGGTGAACCCCACATTCCTATGAAAGATCGGCACACAAAACGTTCCGAAAATCAGGGCGCAGTGGATACAGAAAGATATCTCTGATGGGAACGGCCTGGCGCTCCCGCTTCTCCAGCTTGCCCCTGCCTGTGGTTCGCCCGACGTGGATCCAATTTGATGCGCGGTAACAAGTTCCTTTATATTTTTTGGGGCTGTCAACAAAGGTTTCGAGCAGCACAGGCGCGTAGCCGTAAAGAGCATCCGAATCGCCCGGCAGCGACCTCGCCGCCGCGGCCAGGATGCGGGACGCCAGATTTTTCGAGCGCGCCCAGGGCAGGATCAGGAACCTGGAATTGTTCGCCGCGAACCGCAGCCGCTGGACGCATCGCGCGGGGCCACCGTCCACGCCGCGGCGCTGAAGCCGAGGGCGCCGAGCAACGTCCCCCGCGCGCTCACGAGGTAGCGCGCTTGATCGCCAGGGACCGGGCAATAGCCAAGGTAGTGATAACGGTCGATGGCTTCGTTCCAGAGCCGCGAATCCTGTTTCGTCCGCGCCAGCCGGAGTTCTAGCGGGCCGAGTCCGCCCGTGGGCGTTTCGACGGGTGGACCCGGAGGGCACAGGTAGCCTCGCCGCGGCTGAGCCCGGGCCGGCTGGCACCCGGGCGGAGGCAGTTCAACGAGCCCGCGGATATGAGCTTAGGGACCGCGTAAAAATAACTTGCACCGCTTGCCGTCATCTTTGGGCGAGCTTTGCCCGGTTCTCCGTCGTGAATAACTCGAAATACAGCCAAGTATTCCTGCGGTATTCACTCGGTCGAACCGGGCAAATCTCATCCCAAATCTGACGGCAATCGGCACAAATTATTTTTACGCGGTCCCTTAGCAATGGCTCACCTGGATCTTGCCGCCCACCCCGGGATACACGCTGCACCGGTCCGCAGTGAGCGTCCCTTCCGGGTCGGGTCCGAGATGTTTCCGGGGGACGGCCCGCGACCGGGACGGATCCAGGAGATACACCACCGTGTCCGGCGAGAGGACGGCCCACAGCCACCACCGGAATGTCTTTTTGCCTTCCGCCTGCTCGAACACCCGCCACCGCGTTTCGTCCATCTGCCATCTTCCGGACGCTTGATTGCGCCGGATAATCTCGCCGTAGAGCGGCTGTAGCAAACCGCCGATGCGGTGAAGCCCGTCCACCAGAGTTCCCAAGGAAACGTCCATGCCCTCGTCGGCCAGCAGTTGGCGCGTCCGGTTCAACGGTCTCTGACGATAAAATTTCTCGATGATCAACCGCGCCCAGAACTGATGGGTGAACGCCGACTTTGGGAACAGTTTGGCCGGCCCGGGCGCTGTCGCAACCCGGGCCGCGCCCTGGCAATGGCAGCCGCGCGCGTATTATTTGCGCCGGTGGACCCGGCGGATCAACTGGACGGTCCAATCGATTTCATCCGAATCTTCCGTCGCCCCGGTTTCGAAGTAAACCAGCCTGCAAAAACGGACAATGGGGCGGACCCTCCGGGAAATCGCGGATGCGCTCAACGGCGGGCAGGCTGAGGCGCCGTTTGCACCCGTGCCCCGGCGATCCCCGCTGCTGCCCCCGCTTGCGCTTCCCGGCGCCGGCGTCGGCGAGCCGGGCGCTTCGCCCGCTTCCGACTTCGGTGAGAACACCAGCCGCCGGAGATAGCTGTTCACCGATGGCAGGTGTTCGTGCTTCTCCCGCAGCGACGAGGCCTCTTTCTCCAGTTCCTGGATCCGGGCCCGCAGCGTCGCCGCTCCAACTTCAATGCCTTGATCTGGGCACGAAGCGCGTCCGTCTCCTTCTGGGAACCGGCCAGCTTCGCCGCCGCGCGGGAGTGAAGCGACCGGTAACGGTTGGCATCCGCGCGGGTCCGGATCTCGGGATCTTTCAACGGGCTGAATCGGCCTAGGTCACACATGGGACGAACGTATCATGCTGCCGGCGTGGTGTCCCGTTCAATCTTGCGGCAGGGCTCGTGCTTCACTGGAATGTGGGGTTCACCGAATAGTTACGATTGGTCAGCGTTTCCCGGAAATCACGGATGAACCAGATTATCCGCGTGATGGTTGGCTGGTACCCGAAAACCGCTTGATGAGTACCTGGCAATCGCCAGGCGGGTCGGGAGCAGCAGGGGAGCCGGACCGTACGGAGAGGCCGTTGACACCTCTGTCCCGCCCTCCTATATTGAACCATGAATTCGGGATGGCGCTCTCGGATGGTTCATTGGCCTGCCACAAGCGCTCGGAGGAATAGCACTATGATTCAAAACACCGCGGTTTGGCGCCGATGGGGGGCGTTCGCGCTGATGATCCTAACCTTCGCTTGGCTTGGAACGGCGGGCGCGCGGGCAGGAGGAGAGGCGGCGGCGATGGGCAGCGGCGACGGGCAGATCCGGGTGATTCCCTCGCTGCGCCCTTGTTCGCTGAAACCCGGGCAGACGCTCACTGTGAGCGCGTTGGTGAAGTCGCGGGAATCCGTCGCCTCGGTGACGGCTGATTTGGGAGGGTTGGCGAGGCTGGAATTGAAGCAGAAACAGATCGCCGGGGCGGCGCTGCTAGCGGACGGCGGGCGGGTGGCGCTGTACGAGGGGGAATGGACCGCGGCGGACATGGACGAACGGGTCTATGCCGTGGCGCTGACGGTGACGGATGCCGCGGGGCACTCGATCACTGACCGCTCGTTGCAGTTCAGCGATCCGGCGGCGGGCCACTCCGCGCCAGGGACCCCCGATTATCCGGACGGGGGGATGCGCCGGATGGACTCCATCCTCGGCCATTGGGAGGATAGTTTGCGCAGTGCGGTGATCGATCCCGCTGCTGGCTTCGCCTACTTCGGCACGGGCGGGGACACCAATCCCGGCCGCGTGGTGAAGATCGATCTCGCCACGTTTACCCGCGCCGACGCCATCACGCTCAACTCGGGCGAAAAGAAACTTTACAGCGCGGTGATCGACCCCGCGGGCGGATTCGCCTACTTCGGCACCGACACCCAGCCGGGGCGCGTGGTGAAGATCGATCTTGCCACGTTCACCCGCGCCGGCGCCATCACGCTCAACACGGGCGAAGACAACCTTTACAGCGCGGCAGTCGCCCCCGCGGGCGGCTTCGCTTACTTCGGCACATTTACCTCGCCAGGACTCGTGGTGAAGATCGATCTTGCCACGTTCACCCGTGCCGGCGCCATCACGCTCAACCCCGACGAAAACTTCCTTGGCTGCGCGGCAGTCGCCCCCACGGGCGGCTTCGCCTACTTCGGCACCGACACCTCGCCGGGGCGCGTGGTGAAGATCGACCTCGCCTCGTTCACCCGCGCCAGCGCCATCACGCTCAACACGGGTGAAGACTACCCTCGCTGCGTGGCGGTCGATTCCACGGGCGGCTTCGCCTACTTCGGCACCGACACCTGGCCGGGGCGCGTGGTGAAGATAAATCTCGCCTCGTTTACCCGCACCGGTGCGATCACACTCAACGAAGGCGAAGATGACCTTCGCTGCGCGGCGGCCGCTCCCGCAGGCGGATTCGTCTACTTCGGTACCTGCACCTCGCCGGGGCGCGTGGTGAAGATCAATCTCGCCACGTTCACCCGCGCCGGCGCCATCACGCTCAACGCGGGGGAAAGTGTCCTTCGCAGCGCGGCGGTCGATACCTCGGGCGCATTCATCTACTTCGGTACAGATACATCGCCGGGGCGCGTGGTGAAGATAAGGATCCCCCAGTTCAACCGCGCCGACGGCCTCGATTTGGACATTGGCGAGAATAATGTGTGCAGCGCAGTGATCGACTCATCGGCCGGCTTCGCTTATTTCGGCACTTACACCTCTCCGGGACGCGTGGTGAAGATCAATCTCGCCTCGTTCACCCGTACCGACGCTATCACGCTCGGCGCTGGGGAGAGCTATTTAGCCAGCGCGGCGATCGACCCAACGGGCGGCTTCGCCTACTTCGGCACCAATACAGCTCCCGGACGCGTGGTAAAAATAGATCTCGATCCTTTCAGCCGCGCTGGCGCGATCATACTGACCGCGGGCGAGGATTCTTTGCGCAGCGCGGTGATCGATCCCGCCGACGGCTTCGCCTACTTCGGCACGGACACCTCTCCCGGCCGCGTGGTGAAGATCGATCTCGCCTCGTTCAGCCGCGTCAATGCCATCATGCTTAATACCGGCGAAAGTTACCTGCGCGCGGCGGCGGCCGATCTGGCGGCCGGCTTTGCCTACTTCGGCACTTACACCTATCCTGGCCGCGTGGCCAAGGTCGATCTCGCATCATTCAGCCGGGCTGGCGCCATTAGCCTCCAGACTGGCGAGAATTACTTATGCTCCGCGGTGGTCAGTGCCGCCGATGGCTGCGCCTGCTTTGGCACTGATACGTCCCCCGGCAAGGTGGTGAAAGTCGATCTCGCCTCATTCAGCCGAACCGGCGCCATTAGCCTCCCTTCCGGCGAGAATAACTTGCGCGCCGCAGTGATCAATTCCGCTGAACGGTGCGCCTACTTCAGCACAGACACCTCGCCCGGGCGCGTGGTGAAGGTCGATCTCGCCTCGTTCAGCCGCACGGGCGCGCTCGCGCTCAACCCCGGTGAGAACGGTCTCCTCTGCGCGGCGATCGATGAACTGGGCGGATTCGCCTACTTTGGTGCCAATGTCTCCCCGGGCCGCGTGGTGAAACTCAAACTCGCCTCGTTAAGCAGCTCCGGCCATATCACCTTTTTCACCGGCGAGACGTCCCTGCACGTTGCGGTGATCGATTCGGCGAGCGGGTTTGCTTACTTTGGCACAGAGACGTCCCCGGGGCGCGTGGTGAAGGTCGATCTAGCTTCATTCAGCCGCGTCGCCGTCAAATCGCTTCTTTTCGGAGAGGATGTTATTAAGTCCGCGGTGATCGATCCGGCAAGCGGATTTGCTTACTTTGGCACAGCGACATCTCCGGGGCGCGTGGTGAAGATCAATCTCGCCACGTTCACCCGCGCCGGAGCCATCATACTCAATGCGGGGGAAGATAAATTGGTTAGCGCGGCGATTGACCCCGCGGGCGGCTTCGCTTATTTCGGCACGGACACCTCTCCCGGCCGCGTGGTGAAGATCGATCTCGCTTCGTTCAGCCGCGCCGACGCCATCAATCTCGGTACCGGCGAGAGCAGACTTTACTCCGCCGCGATCGATCCCGCCGCCGGTGCCGCGTATTTCGGCACGTACAGCCAGCCGGGACGGATCGTAAAAATCGATCTTGCTTCGTTCAGCCGCGTTGGCGGGCTCACGCTCAACACCGGCGAGAATTACCTGTTTACTGCGGTGATCGATCCTGAGGGCGGCTTCGCCTACTTCGGCACCCGCACGAGCCCTGGACGCGTGGTGAAGATCGATCTCGATCCGTTCAGCCGCGTTGGCGCGGTCACATTCAGCGACGGTGAGAATAATCTGTATTGCGGGGTGATGGATCCTGCGGGCGGAACCGCTTACTTCGGCACACGCACCGCTCCTGGACGCGTGGTGCAGATCGATCTCGCCAGCTTCAGCCGCGCGAGCGCCATCACCCTCGACCAACAGGAGGAGCTTCTTTACTGCGCGATAGTGGATCCCGAACGCGGCGCGGCCTATTTCGGCACCGATACCGACCCCGGACGGGTCGTGAAAATCATGCTCTCGTTCGGCCGCAACGCAGGGATCGCTCTCGACACTGAGATTTGGTTCACCTCCGCAGCGATCGACCCCGCGGGTGGATTCGCCTACTTCGGCACCGCCGCCGAACCGGTGAGCGTGGTAAAGATCGATCTCGCCACGTTCACCCGCGCCGGAGCCATCAGGCTTAACGAAGGCGAACATTCCTTAGTCAGCGCGGTGGCCGATCCCGCGGGCGGATTCGCCTACTTCGGCACCTTCTCATCCCCGGGGCGCGTGGTGAAGATCGATCTCGCCACGTTCACCCACGCCGGCGCCATCACGCTCAACGCGGAGGAAAATATCCTTTACAGTGCGGCGATCGATCCCGCGGGCGGCTTCGCCTACTTCGGCACCTCCTCATCCCCGGGGCGCGTGGTGAAGATCGATCTCGCCACCTTCACCCGCGCCGGAGCCATCACGCTCAACGCGGGGGAAGGTTACCTTTACAGCGCGGCGGTCGATCCCGCGGGCGGATTCGCCTACTTCGGTACCGGCGACAATCCTGGGCGCGTGGTGAAGATTGATCTTGCCACGTACACTCGCGTCGGCGCCGTCACGCTGAACGCTGGGGAAGGTGGCCTTGTTAGCGCGGTGGTCGATCCCGCGGGCGGATTCGCCTACTTCGGCAACAGCACAACTCTAGGGCGCGTGGTGAAGATCGATCTCGCCACGTTCACCCGCGCCGGCGCTATCACGCTCAACGCTGGGGAAAGTAGCCTTTACAGCGCGGCGGTCGATCCCGCGGGCGGGTTCGCCTATTTCGGCACCCGCACCTATCCGGCGTTCGTGGTGAAGATCGATCTCGCCACGTTCACTCGCGCCGGCGCTCTCGGGCTCAGCGCTGGGGATGGTAGCCTTGACAACGTGGTAATCGATCCCGCGGGCGGATTCGCCTACTTCGGCATGAACACCTATCCGGGGGGCGTGGTCAAAGTAGCGCTCAATCAACAAGGCTTTCTGAAGGGGACGCGGTTCGACCTGCCGGAAGCGGGCGGCATCGACCAGGTGCGTTTCTACAGCCATGCCGCCGCGGGGAACGTCCGCCTGGCGCTTTATGCCAATGGTGAACCGAAGACTCTTCTGTGGCAATCGGGGCCGGTGGCGAACACGGCTGAGGAGGCCGAATTGGTGGTCCCGGTTGCCAGCGGTTCGCCGCCGACCCTGGACCTGCCGGCTGGCGACTATTGGGCGGCGTGGCAGGTGGACACGGCGGCCTATGTGCCGAGTTACACATTGGGCGCCGCTGGCGACGGTTTTTTCCTTCCGCTGACGTTCGGCAGCGCGCCCGCCGCCCTGGAGTCGGCCCAAATCACCGCCACGGACGAGGTGTGGACCGAATACGTCGTCTATCATGTGGACGCGACGCCAACCCCGACCGGGGCAGCGAGCACTACGCCAACCCCAGCGCCCACGTGGACATCCACGTCCACGCCGGCCTTCCCGCCAACTTCGACCGCCACGCCCGCATACAGCCCCACCCCATCTCCGACTGTTCCCCCAGCCGCCACGCCTACGCCTGAGCCAACTGCCACCTTCACCCCGCTTCCTTCGGCCACGCCGGTGCTCTGCGTGCATGACGGCGATCCGACCGGCGACGGCCTGATCACCCCCGCCGATGCGCAGCTCGCGTTCTTCTATTATTTGGATTGCGCCAACCAAGCGCCAACCGAGGAACAGTATTGCGCCGCCGATCTCTGCGGCGCGGGCAGCGCCGCGCCTTGCGACGGATCCGTCACACCAGCGGACGCCCTGGGTCTTTTTAAAACCTACCTCTCGTTGCCGAATCCGTGCCAGTAGGTCGCTCGGTATGCAGGAGTTTGAAGGGACGGAGCGGCTTGAGCCGCGCGCCGCGGCGATTGGTGTTCCCCAACTCCATTATGCGACCGAACTCAAAGAACAGATCGAGTCTCACCACCTGAGCAACGTTGGCGCGGAGCTGGTTGCCGAGTGCCAGGCACTCATCCTACCGGCCCGAGTCGAAGGGTGCCAGGCACTCCGGTGTGCAGCGAGCGGTCCACCGCACATTCAGCACCCCCTCTCTCACCGCCGCGCGAATTTCCACCCATTTAATTTTTTATGTAACTGTTTGTAAATATATTGTTTCTTCGAGATCGAGCGCCCACAGGAAGGCGAGCTGGTCCGCGCGGAGAGGCGCGGCGAACTTTCGTTCACCATTGATGGTCAGGACGATCACTTGCCGGAATTTTGTGGTC
>JAKQEQ010000071.1 GCA_029556545.1 Candidatus Hydrogenedentota bacterium | reverse complement strand
TCGTGTTTCGCCCTTTCAGGGCTTCTCTTTATAGCAGGCATCCCTCTTCCCAGGGCGTTGCCCTGGGCTGTCTTCTCCGGCCCTTTCAGGGCCGTGCCCTTCGCCAAATCGCGCAAACCGCGCGGTTCCCGCAGTGGACATGATGTGCGGATTTTGATGCACCCGCCACGCGACTCGCAATGCAACGCTGCTCCATAGGGGGGTGGGGGGAAACGAGGAATTATCATATGGCAAGTATTCGCACGAAAGGTCATCCCGACGCGGTCATCCTGGTGGATGACAAGGACCTGCACCTGTTCGAGGGCATGACTGTCTACTACCACCCGGGGTCGCGCCCCTTCCCCTTTGTAAGGAAGAAAGGGCGCACCGTCTCGGTCCATAGCCTCATCCTCAACCCCCCGCCCTACGCGCAAGTCGACCACATCAACCATGATGCCCTCGACAACCGCAGAAGAAACCTCCGCGTCGTCACCCACAGAATTAACGCGCTCAACCGATGCGCCGCCTCCGCCGTCGCTCTGGGCGTATCGCGTGACCGCCGCAAGTTCCAGATGACCTTCAAGCGACGCCGCCCCGCGCGCGCCAGTTTCTCACGTCCCGACCTTGCCGCCCGCGCTTATGACGAGGCCAAGCGCGCCGTCGGCGCGCCCGCGCTCTCTTGCAACTTTCCCGAGCGCCCTGGCGAGACCTTGGCCGCGCGGCACCCGTTCAGCCGTGACGAATGCGAGGCGGCGGCGCGAAGGCACCTGCCGCTATACGAAAACTTCGAAAAACGTAAAAACAATCCCTGCGATGGCGTCGCGATCTGGGCACTTGCGCGCTACCACGTCGTGCTTAACCGCGCCGAAAGGCCCCGGACCATCGACAACACGCCCTGTCCGAGCCGCACCCTCCAGGTCCGGTACAAAGGCCGCAGCGTGGCCGAGGCGGGTCCGGGCCAGGAGGCGCCGCGGTTCTTTGACGAAGCGGACCAGTGGCGGCTGTGGCATCTGATCGACCTGCTGGAAGCCCGCGCGCCACAGCCCATCACCACCGACCTCTCCGGCAGGGAAGACGACGCATGAGGCGCCGCGACCCGCGCGCGACCCCGAACCGCGCTCCTCCGCCACGCATAACACGCTCACATCAACAACAACCTCGACAATCACAAACATGGAGCCTTCCGGATATGTATCGAGCAGTCAACCCCTCCATCTGGAGGAACGCCAAGTTCCACCCATTAGCGCATGACGAGAAGTTGGCTTTTCTTTATGTACTCACGCACCCCTTCCTCACGCGTATCGGGACCGTCTACGCTTTCGCCGACGAGTTTGCCGCCACCCTCAACGTCTCACGCGACGACGTCTTCCCCATGATCTCCAGGCTCGATGCGCTGGGTCTCATCGCGTCGGACCTCGCCGACGGCGTGATCGCCGTTCCCAACTACCTTAAGCACAATCCGATCGTAACCGCGAAACAAGTCACGCTCGCGCACTCCCAACTCCAACCTCTCCCCGAGTGCCCCGTGTACAGCGACCAAATTCGCCGATTTCTCGACCATGTCGAACAACAGAGTCCCAAAATCCGGCGCGCTGCCGCTCACTACTTCCCCGAATTGAAAACGGAGAGTGCAACACGCACACACACCCATACGCGCACGCACGCGAGCACGCGTGCGTTTGGTGCTGGTGTGGGATGTTCTGATTCTTCTTCTGGCTCTTCTTCTAATAATTCCTCTTCGATAAGCTTCGAGGACTTCTGGAAGGCATACCCCAGAAAGCAACAACAGACCAAGGCCGCCCAGGCATGGAACAAACTCGACCCCGACACCGATACCGCCGTCACCATCCTCGACGCCGTGAAGGCTTGGAAGCGGAGCAAGCAGTGGCAGAGCGAGCGCGGCCGCTACGTGCCCCTTCCCCACAACTTCCTCCTCAATCGCATATGGGAAGACGAACCCGGACCCCCGGACAACATCGCCGAATCCAACAAGACCGATGAGGACCTCAATGATGACCGCGCGACCTTCTGACCGCCGCCGGGCGGCGACCGTCCAGGCAGCCCAAGAACGCCGCGATCCGCGAGGAACGGTCCCGACACCCGTCCGCGCCGCGTTCGCAACGCCTGGGGCAACAGCGGCGTTTCTTCAACGGCACGGGAATTGCCGCCCCCTGTCCGCGCCCCGTCCGTCAGAAATCCACCCACTCGACGGCGGGAAGTACGTCATCGAGGAAGCGCCGGCCAATCCGCATGAAGTTCTCCGGGTCGTCGCTCACAAGGAACCGGTGATCCGGCCGCGTCGACGACTTGCGGAGCAGTTCCCGCTCCACCACAACCTTCGCGACCGCCCGCGCCGTCTCCCGCGCGCTGTCCACCAGCGCCACCCCCTCCCCCATGACCGCGCCGATGACCCCCGCCAGCAGCGGATAGTGCGTGCAGCCGAGCACCAGCGTGTCCACTGCCGCCGCGCGCAACTCCTCGAGATACGCCTGCGCCGCCCCCAGCGGCACCGGCCCGTCCGTCCAGCCTTCTTCGGCCAGGGGCACAAAAAGCGGGCACGCCTTCGCGTGGACCCGCGCGTCCGGCCGCCGCCCGCGGATGGCCCGGTCGTAAGCCCCGCTTGCGATCGTGCCCGGCGTGCCGATGACCCCGATCCGCCCCCCGCGGCTGATCCCCGCCGCCGTCGCCGCCCCCGGCGCGATCACGCCCACGACCGGGACCGCCAACTCGGCCTCCAGCGCCTCCAGCGCATAGGCGGACGCCGTGTTGCACGCGACCACGATCATCTTCACGCCCCGCGCCAGCAGCACCCCCGCGCACGACCGCGCGTAACGGATGACCGTGTCCGCCGACTTCGTCCCGTAGGGCACCCGCGCCGTATCGCCGAGATAGACCACCGCTTCCCGCGGCAACAACTCCACGATGCGGCGGTAGACCGTCAGGCCGCCCACGCCCGAGTCGAAGACCCCGATAGGCGCCTCACACATCGCCTTCCGGCACAGCCGCCCCCCGCGCTACCCTCGCCCCCGCATTCCGCATTCCGCATTCCATATTCCGCATTCCGCATTCCATATTCCGCATTCCGCATTCCGCATTCCCTACGCCGCCCCGGGCGCCGCTATCCAACGCGGATCCGGCGCGATCGGCGCGCTCAAGTCCAAATGCGCCGGGAACGTCTCGCGCGGCGGCGACCCCTCGACAAGGAACCGGACCCGCCGCGCCCCTTTCGCGTGTTCGCCCCGCAATTCCGGCTGCGTTACCGTGTTCACGATTGCGTAGACCATCAGCGCCTCGAGCGTCGCGCTTCGCAGCGCCGCCGTGTCCGGCTGAATTTCCCCCGAAAAGTCGATGACGAGTTCGCCGTCATCGAGCAGGTAGAGCGCCCGCACCTTCGCCGTGCCCGGAAGTACCGGAAAATGCAGCCGCGACGGACCCGCGATAAGTTCGCGAAGCGCGGCCCGGCAATTCTCGACCGCGGACGGCACAATGTCGATGCGGCGCTTCTCCGGCACGAGCGACGCCCCGTCGGCCCCGGCGAAATAAAGCACGATCTCGCGCGTCCCGAGGGGGACCGCCACGGACCGCGACGCGGGCTGCGCGGGCGCGCCTGCCGAAGGGCCGCGCAACAGCGCCAGCGGGTCTTCGCCCGATCGCACCATTTCGTTGACCAGCAACCCGAGCGTGAAGATCAGCACGAGCGTCGCCAGCGCCCAGATGGACATCATCACCCGCCGCAGAATCCCCGCGCGAAATGCCGACATGACCCGTTACCCTCCCGCGCCGTCGCGGACCGACTGTGCGATCCCTTCCGCGATCGCCCGCGCCACGCGCCGCACCCCGGCCTCCGACCCGAGCAACGCCGCGTCGTCGCCGTTCGTAAGGAATCCCGCCTCGACGAGCACGGCGGGCATGTCCACCTCTTGCAGCAGTCGCAACGGCGCTTCCCGCGGCTCGTGATACCCCCATGCGGGCTGCATCGCCTCGCCCAACCGTTCCGCCACGCCCGCCGCCACGACCCCGCTCACCTGCCCGTGCTTCGCGCCGGGCTGTCCCGCCGCCCCCGCGTGGAAAACCATGCATCCCCGCGCGGTCGGGGAATACCCGCTCCCCGCGTGGATGCTCACGAACAGGCGGCCCCGCAACTCCCGCGCGATCTTCACCCGGTCCGCCAACGCAAGGTCTTGGTCCTCCGAACGGGTCAAGTAGATGGTGAACGAAGTCGTCTCCTTGAGGGCCCGGCCCACCTCCCGCGCAAGCGCGAGCGACAGGTCCTTCTCCAGATGCCCCTGCGCCCCGATGGCCCCCGCGTCATGCCCGCCGTGGCCGGGATCGATCACGATTACGTCCTCCCGCGCAAGCCCTGCGGACGTCGTCCGCGCGGGCGCGGGCGTGGAGGCGGGCGGCGAGGGCGGTTCAAGCGGCGCCATCAGTTGCACGTCCTGGAGGGCCTCCGCCGCCGGCTCCTCCGGCCGCGCGGGGGGTGTCACGGCGGCAGGTTCGAGGGTCAACCGAAATGCCCGCGCGAGTAAACGATCAATGTCCGACACCGCCACCCACGCTTCGCCATCATGACTGCGAATCGGATAGTCGAGCGTGAAGGCATCCTCCGCGCTCTCGACCTCCGTCCCGTTGATCCAAAGGAACGCCGCGCCCCCCGCCAGGTCGACCTTCACCCGCGCGCCCTCGACGCCGACGGCCCCGCCCAACTGCGCGGCCAAGCCGTTCAACGACGCGTGCCGCACGCCCTCGACTTCGAGGACGCTCGATATCGTCGCCGTGCGCGGCTCGCCGTGCACGCGCGTCGTGATGACGATTTGCGCCCGCGCGCCCACCGCGCACAGGAGCAGTGGCGACACCAAGACAAGAAGGGCTCCCCTCCTATAATGGCGATGCATGACGCTGTTCTTCACGGATTACTCGGCTACTTCGTATGGTTGATGACCGCCTGGTCAACTATCGCGTTGTCCGACGCCGTGCCCACGGGCCCCGAGGGACCGCGAAAACTCACGACCAAGGCCGCGATCAGCAGGGCGAATATCCCAACGAGCAACGCCAACCCTGTCTTTTCGCCCGTCGTCATTTAACGGTCTCCGGGAACACGCCGCTTCGCATCGAAGGCCTGATGCACATCGGCTTTGCCGCCGATTTCCGGCGGCTTCTTCATTCCCAATCGTATCTTGCTTTGGGCCTTTGCCATGTCCATGTTCAACTTGTCCAGACAGGCCTGACACAGCCGTTTGCTCGCACTGATCGCCGGCGCGCCGCACATGCCGCAACGAACGCCCTCGCCCGTCACCGCCTCAATCACGCCCGCCTCGAGCATCCGCTTCACACACTCGACGTCCACCTCCGCCTTCGCCGCCACCTCCTCCGCATTCAAGCGCGGCTCCTTCTCGAGCGCGGCCCGCACCTTGTCGTAGTCAGCCTCCTCCGCCGGAATGCAGTGCCGGCAGATCGGCGAGTCCTCCTTGTTGAACATCTTCTTGCATCGTGCGCACTTGGCCAGCGGCATGATTCCTAGTCTCCTGCCTTTACCCCCCAATACACGATGGAGTCCCAGTCAACGTCCAGGTTCCCGTCCACGTTCGCCTTCAGTATATAGCCTTCCGACGAGACATTCACACCCACCGTCACCGCGCGAATCGCCAGACCCGACGCATCGTACAGCGCGTTCGTCGCGGTCGGAAACCGCACCCGCAGCCACGTCCGGTCCGCCGCCGGCCGCTCCAGGTCGTCCCGGCCCGCGTCGCGCGCCGCCACCTCGATGGCCGCGCCGGGGCGGAATACGTATTGGTCCTCGACGCCCGTATCGCGCAGCCGGTTGCCCGGCTCGGACCGGTCGCCCAACTCCCGGCTGATCGTCAGCCGCGCCGCCTCGCTGCCGGCCGCCTCGCCGGTTCGCGCCCGCTCGTACCGCAATCGCTCCTGAATCCAGAGCGTGTGCTCGATTATGTAATCCCAGTCGCCTTCCTGGAACGCCAGCGCGTAACGCACCGCCGGGCCCGCGTCCGGCGTGACGATCTCCATCGCCTCGGGCGCCGCCGGCGTCTCCGGCGAGCGCAGGTACCGTATGGCGAGTGCCGTCGTAAGTCCAGCAACCGCACCGATTAACATCGCAATCAGCCACCGCCGGGCCACCGGATACTCCTTTGCAGCAGGCTCCTCGTAAATGGTAACAGGCGGCGCGTGCCGGGGTCAATTGCGCAATCAAAGAAATCTGCGAAGATAGCCGCTCAACGCCGGTAGGTCCAAGCGTCCGTCCTGTACTTGGACCGAGCCAACTCCTCGCATTCATCCCGCTCGGAATCCAGGAGTTCCGCGCCCGCGTCCCCGACCGTCGCGCCAAACGCCTCGCACACCACCGCCCGCAACGCGGCGGGCGGCAGCGGCAACGCCGCCAGGAATTGCCCATGCGTCCGCGCGCCGCGATACGCCGGACGCCTCGACGGCTCCTTCAAGTAGCGGTCCATGCGCCCCGCCTCCACGCGGTACAAGAGCGTGCCGTGATGCAGGATCGCGCGACGCCGACGGCGCTGCGCGTTACCCGACACCTTCCGGTCGCCCTGGACTAGGTCCGACACACCCGCCGCCGAAAGGTGCAGCCCCCGCCGCGCAAACGCCCGGATCAACGCGCCAAGGATATAGTCATACGACGCGTGCAGCGACGCGATCTCCGGGCGCGACTCCGTGCGCAGCGCCAGTGCGAAGTTCAGGCAGCCCGGCCCCTGCAGCACGCAGCCCCCCGCGCTGCACCGCCGCAGCACCGGCACCCCGTCCGCCCGGCAATGGTCCTCATGCACCTCTTCCCGCAGCGCCTGCGCCGTCCCCACCACGACAAAATGCGTCGGGCTTTCCCAAAAGCGCAGCGTCTCCGGCGCGCCCCCCCGCTCGACGCCGTTCAACAACGCCTCATCCAACGCAAGGTTCAGCGCCGGGAAACGAAAACTGTAATCAACAACCCGCATGACACCGTATCGTACCCGCCTCACCGGCACGCGCAATCGAGGTCCTTCGCCGCCTTCACCTCGTCCAGACGCCCCACCGGCGTGGTCACGGGCGCGGCGTGCAGCGCATCCGGGTCGCGGTCCACGAGCGACGCGATCTCCAGCATCGCGTCGCAGAAAGCGTCGAGCGTCTCCTTCGACTCGGTCTCGGTCGGCTCGATCATGAGGCATTCTTTGACGGTCAACGGGAAATACACCGTCGGCGCGTGGAAGCCCCGGTCAAGCAACGCCTTCGCGATGTCCATCGCGCGGACGCCCTTCTCCGCCTGGCGCGCGCCGGTAAAGACGCACTCGTGCATGCACCGTCCGTCGAACGCGGGCTGGTACGCCTTTTCGAGGCGCGCCTGCACGTAATTCGCGTTAAGGACCGCGTCGCGGCTCATCCCCCGCAGTCCGTCGCCGCCGTAATAGCGCAGGTACGCATACGCGCGCACGGCGATGAGGAAGTTCCCGAAGAACGCCGCCACGCGCCCGATGGATTTCTCCGGCGTATCAAGGGTGTAGCGGTCCTCCCGCTTCACGACCCGCGGCCCCGGCAGGTACGGCAGCAGCCGCTCGCCCACGCCCACCGGCCCCGATCCCGGCCCGCCGCCGCCGTGGGGCGTCGCGAAGGTCTTGTGCAGGTTGAAGTGCATGACGTCGAAGCCGAGGTCGCCCGGGCGGCACTGGCCGACAATCGCGTTGAGGTTCGCGCCGTCATAGTACAGCAACGCATCCTTCTCGTGCGCGATCCGGGCGATCTCGCGCACCTCCGGCTCGAACATTCCATGCGTGTTCGGACACGTCAGCATCACGCCCGCCACATGGTCCCCGAGCGCCGCCTTCATCGCCTCGAAATCGACGAACCCCTTCGCGCACGACGGGACCTCGACCACGTGGAAGCCCGCAATCACCGCGCTCGCCGGATTCGTCCCATGCGCCGAGTCCGGCACGAGCACCGTGTCCTTGTGCGCATTGCCCCGGTCGCGGTGGTAGGCGGCCATGAGCAGCGCGCCCGTCAACTCGCCGTGCGCGCCCGCAATCGGCTGGATCGACGCCGCGCGCATCCCGCCGATTTCCGCCAGCAGCGCTTCGAGTCCGTATATCAGCGCATATGCCCCCTGCACCGCGTCCTCGTATTCCGGCGCGTTCGCCAGCCGCGGGTGCAACTGCGCGAAGCCCGGCAGCGCGGCCACGACTTCGGCCACTTTCGGGTTGTATTTCATCGTGCACGAGCCCAGCGGATAGAAATGCGAGTCGATGCCGAAATTCCGCTTCGATAGATGCGTGAAATGCCGCACCACGTCGATCTCCGCCGCCTCCGGCAGCGCGGCGGCCTCGCGGCGGCGCAGCGTCTCGGGCAGCCCCGCCTCCGGCACATCGAGCGCGTCAAACCGGACCGCGCGCCGGCCCGGCACCGATTTCTCAAAGATCAACTGCATGCGACCTCCTCCAACGCCGCCACGAAGGCGTCCAACTCCGCGCGCGTGCGCTTCTCCGTCACGGCGATCAGCAGGTCGTTCGCTTCGCCGCGCCCGACGCACGCCAGCGGCAGCCCCGCGTGATAGCCCACCCCGCGCAATCGCGCCACGACTTCCCGCGCGTCGCGCGGCAGCCGCACCACGAATTCGTTGAACGTCGGGTGTTCGTTCAACACGCGCGCGAAGGCGAGTTTGCTCTTGAGGTACTCGGCCTTCGAATGGCACGCGACGGCGACCTCCCGCAATCCTTCTTTTCCAAGCAGGCACAAGTGGATCAGCGCACGCAGCGCACACAATGCCTGGTTCGTGCAGATATTCGACGTGGCCTTCGCGCGGCGGATATGCTGCTCCCGCGCCTGAAGCGTGAGCACGAAGCCGCGCCGGCCCTGCGCGTCCCCCGTCACGCCCGCAATGCGCCCCGGCATCTTGCGCACGTGCGCCTTGCGCGTCGCGAGAATGCCCAGGTACGGCCCGCCGAAGCCCAGCGGCAGCCCGAGGCTCTGCCCTTCCGCCACCGCGATGTCCGCGCCCATTTCGCCGGGCGTCTTGATCAGCCCGAGCGAGACCGGATAGACGGACAGCACAAACAGCGCGCCCGCCTCGCGGCAGCGCGCGGCCAGCGGCTCAAAATCCACTACGTCGCCGAGGAACGACGGGTTTTGCGCGATGACGCAGGCCGCGCCCGCCGGATCGTCGCCGTCGATTACCTCGAAATCGAGATGGGCCGTGTGCGTATCGAGCATCGCCCGCCACGTCGGGCTCAGCGACGGATGACACACCACGCGGCGGCGGCCCGTCACCCGCGCCGCCATCGTCGCCGCCTCGAAGACCGCCGTGCCGCCGTCATAGAGCGAAGCGTTCGCGAAGTCCATGTCCGTCAGTCGGCAGATCACCGATTGATATTCGTAGATGGCCTGGAGCGTGCCCTGCGAACACTCCGGCTGGTAGGGCGTGTACGCCGTATAGAACTCGCTGCGGCCCTGGAGCGCGTCCACCGCCGCCGGGATGTAGTGGTCGTAATAGCCCCCGCCCAGGAAGCTCACCCTGCCCGTGTCGTTGCGCGCCGCAAGTTCCCCGAGCAACGCACGCACCCGCATCTCCGAAAGACCGGGCGGCACGTTCCAGGATTGCAGCCGCGCCTCCGGCGGGATGGCCTCGAACAGCGCGTCCGTCGAATCGACGCCGATAACCGCCAGCATCGCCGCGCGGTCGGCGTCCGTATGCGGGACCCAGCTCATCTACTCCTCCAGCGTAGCCAGGAAGGCGTTATAATCCGTCGCGTCCATCAGGCCCTCCACGTCCGCCGCCTTCACGTCCCGCAATTTGAAGAACCACCCTTCGCCATAGGGGTCCTGGTTCACCAGTTCCGGCTGCGTTTCGAGCGCCTCGTTTACCGACGCCACCGTGCCCGCCACCGGCGCGAACACGTCGCTCGCCGCCTTCACCGACTCCACCACCGCCGTCTCCTCCTCCGCGGCGACCCTGCGCCCGACCTCCGGCAACTCGACATATGTCACGTCGCCCAACTGTTCCTGCGCATAGTCCGTGATCCCGACGACATAGGTGTCGCCGTCGCGCCCGACCCACTCATGATCCTTGGTATAACGCAGTCTCTTCGGCTCCATTGATCAATTCCTCACTTCACTAAGCTTCGCACACCTCAGGTCTTCACGCACGGGCCAAAGGCCCGTAAGATGGCAGCCCAGGGCAACGCCCTGGGAATACGGGCAACACCCAACAAGAAGCCCTGAAAGGGCGCAACATCCAGCCGATATCCCTCGCAGTTGCGAATCTTGCATCGCCTTGTCCCGCCCTTTCAGGGCTTCGCATACGGGTCTGTCCCTATCCCCAGGGCGTTGCCCTGGGCTGTCATGTTTTCGCCCCTTCGGGGCCCCCACACTGCTGTGGCCGGTCTCCGGCTTGCCGCACCGAAGTCACGCGCCGCGCGTGACGAAGGTGGGACCGCGCCACCCGACCGACCGAAGGTCTCCATATTCCGCAATCCGCATTCCGCATTCCGCAATCCGCATTCCGCATTCCGCAATCCGCATTCCGCAATCCGCAATCCGCATTCCGCAATCCGCATTCCGCATTCCGCAATCCGCATTCCGCATTCCGCAATCCGCATTCCGCATTCCCCCTACACCTTCACCCGGCATGTCCCCTCCTTATAGATGGGGATTTCCGCCGTAGTAATCGGCATTTCCCGTGGTCCCGCCGTCAACGCCACGCCCGCATGCGCATAAGCCGGCGCAAGCAAGGCAAACCCCACGCCCCGGCCGACGCTCGGGCCGTAGGTCCCGCTCGTGACAACGCCGACTGCCTCCGCGCCGCACCTGACCTCGAAACCGCGCCGGGGCGAGCGCCGGTCCGCCGAGACGATGGCCGTAAGCCGCGAATAATCGCCGCGCGCCCGCTGCGCCTCGATGGCCGTCTTCCCATTAAAATCTTTTTCCCACACGATAAAACGTTCCATCCCGCATTCGAGGGGCGTCTTCTCCTCCGACGCGTCCTCTCCGTAAAGCGGATACCCTACCTCCAAGCGGAGCGTATCGCGCGCGCCCAGGCCGCACGGCGCCGTCTCCGGGTGTTCGAGGAACGCGCGCCACAGGTCAACCGCCACTTCGTTCGGGACATACAGTTCGTAGCCTAGTTCGCCCGTGTAACCCGCCCGCGCCACCAGAATCTCATGCTCCCGCCACCCCATACGCCGTGCGCTCCAATAAGGCAGCGGCCCCGCCGCCTCCAACCCCACGGCAAGCAGCACGTCCCGCGACCGTGGCCCCTGCACGTCGATCTTCGCCGTCGTGTCCGAGACATTCGCCGCCGTCACCCCGTGTCGCGCGAACAGCGCCTCGACCGCACCCACCGGCCCGGCGTTCGTCACGAGATACAGCGTCTCCTCATCGAGCCGCATGGCGACGCAATCGTCCACGACGCCCCCCGCGTCGTTCAGCAGCGCGCTATAACGACAGCGCCCCGACTTCAGGCCGACGAAATCCGAGAAGACCAGCCGGTCCAGCGCGGCGATGGCGTCCCGGCCTTGAAGCAGGAACTCGGACATGTGGGAGCAGTCGAAGAGCCCCGCCTGTGACCGCGTGTGCAGATGCTCCTCGATAATCCCGCCGAACTGCACCGGCAGCGCCCAACCGTGGAAATCCACGACCTTCGCGCCCAGACGCGCGTATTCATCGCACAAAGGTGTTCGACGCATGATACGCCCTCGGGAAGCACACGCTTCCCCCGCACTCTTTCCGGCCCATTTCGCAACAAAGGTCCGGCGCCCAGGCGAACGGCAATTGCGCCCCGCCGCTTCCCCGTGGTCCCTTCCACGTCAACTCGCCAGTCACGGCGGGGTAGGAAAACCCTACTCTGCCACACGCGCCTCGCCCCGCACAAGTCCGCGGCGGCTCGAGCCTGCGATTGAATCGCTTCTTGAGGGGGGATACAATCCATGCGATGATCAATATCGAAACCCAGATACGACATTGGCGCGACTCCAGTCTGGAAGAGTTGGAGGTTTCCCGTGTTCTCATCGCGAAGAAACATGTTCGCCAAGGTCTATTCTGGGCGCACTTGACGCTAGAGAAGATGTTGAAGGCCCATGTCTGCAAGCAGACGGGCGATCTTGCGCCGCGCATCCATAATCTCGTTCGTTTGAGTGAATTGGCCGGCCTGGACCTGGCCGAAGACGAAATCAAGTTTCTGGGGCAGGTAAACGACTTCAACTTGGAGGGGCGTTACGGCGAGTATCTTGGGGCCGTACCGGAACTCAAGCAAGCCAGAGGAATCCTACGGCGTGTGGAGGAAATGCTCACTTGGCTGAACGGGAAGTTATAGACAGCGTCCAGCGGTACATACGCGCCGTCGAGGGCGCGGGTATTCCCGTATCCTTTGTCGTTCTTTTCGGTTCGCAAGCCTTGGGCGACACGCATGAATGGAGCGACATCGATCTGCTCGTCGTATCGCCGCAGTTTGACGGACCGAGGCATCGCGAGGACACGGGCGTACTATGGTACATGGCGGCCCGGACCGACAGCCGCATCGAGCCGATTGCCTGCGGCCTGCAACAATGGCATGAGGACACATCTAACGCCGTCATAGAAATCGCCCGTCGCGAGGGAAAGCAGATACGCGTGGCATGAATTGTGAAGGGGGAAGGCTAGACTTGTGCCGGCAAACCGCCTCGCCGAGATCAAACGCGAGACCGACGAATTGATCGCCGTCATCACCACAATCGTCGTCAAGAACAAACGAAATGCACGCGAACCCAACCCCTCCTGACCCTTCACCCTTCACCCTTCACCCTTCATCAGCCCTTGACAGGCTTCCGGGGCAAGCATAGACTGGCGTACAGGCGCGATGTCCCGATGCGCGGCGAGGCGCGGATATCATGGCAAGTAGAGGTGTCCTCCAGGCATTGTGTGTCGCGGCGCTGCTCACGGCGGCGGCGCCGGGGGCGTCCGCCGCCCCCTTCCACACCGCCGACCAAGACCACGACGGGTTCGTCAGCCTGTCCGAACTCCTGCGCGTCATCCAGTTCTACAATTCGTCGGGATTCCATTGCGAAGCGGGCACGGAAGACGGTTACGCGCCGGGGCCGGGACCGGTCCCGCCCGAGGCGGACTGCGATGCGCACGACAGCGACTACGCCCCGCACGACTGGCGCATCAGCCTGTCTGAGTTGCTTCGGCTGATTCAGTTCTTCAATAGCGGCGGCTATCACGCGTGTCCCGCCCAAGAGACCGAGGACGGCTTCTGCGCGGGCGACGGCCCCGCCGAAGGGGAAGGTGAAGGGGAATCCGCCGAAGGCGGTGAAGGCGAGGGTGAGGGTGAAGGCGAGGGTGAGGGTGAGGGTGAAGGCGAGG
>JAKQEQ010000068.1 GCA_029556545.1 Candidatus Hydrogenedentota bacterium | reverse complement strand
AAGGGAATCGACGTCGAAGCCCTATCCAACTGGTCGTAGGCCGCCAGACTCTTTGGAAGTGTTTCCAAGCGTTCACCCGCCCACACCACAAAACGGATCGAATCCTGATAGACGGTCAACTTCTCATGGTCGAATAGCCCGTTCATGATGACAGTGTAATAGCTCGTGCGTGCCACATTCAAGATTATGATTACGAGCAAGATTACGATTACGAATCACGGACTTCAACAGAACTGCCATGCGCCCATCGAAGGACGCATGCATTTCACTGACCGTTGAGGTTTATGGTTTATGGTTTCTGGTTTCTGGTTTCTGGTTCCTGGTTTCTGGTTCCTGGTTTTCGCACGCATCCTTCCGCCCGCTTTTTGCCTCTCGACCGAGGGGTCTTTCAGTCGGCAGGGCGGTCTCGCCGGACCGCCCTGCCTGATCCCACCCTCTTGACCGGTCGCCGTCGATGTGTTACGTTTCTGAAAAACGTAATACTATAGCAACGCCACGAGGACAGATCGTATGAAACTTCAGAAATTCAAGAAGCCGCTACTTGCGGCACTTGGCGCAGGGTTGCTGTCCGCGACAGCCCAGACAACAACTAACACGGCGACCGCGCGCGCGCCCGAAACCAAGGTCGAAATCGAGGTGGTGGCGTCACCGGTCACGCAGCTCGAACAGACCGCGCCCGACGGCGCGAACCGCGCGGTCGTGGGACGCGACCAGCTTGAGCGCCTGAGCGCAACCGACCTGCCGACCGCCCTGCGCCACGTGCCCGGCGTCTCGATCTCACGCTACAGCCCGGTCGGCGCCTATGGCGGCGCGCAGGGCGGCTCGGTCTACCTTCGCGGGGCGGGCACGGCGCGGCCCGGCGGTGAGGTCAGGATTTACAGCGACGGTGTGCCACGCGAATCGGGTGTCTGGTCGCACCCGTTAATGGACATCGTGTCCATCGATTTCGCCGAACGTATCACGGTTGCCAAAAACCCGCAGCCGCAGCACTACGCCGGTACCTTCGGCGCGGTGGATGTCGAAACCCGCCGTCGGCTGAGCGAGGGGCACGAAGGCGAACTGTCCGCCGCTTACGGCCGCTTCAACACGCTCATCAGTTCAGCCTCGGCCGGCGGCAAGATCGACCTGTTCGATTATTACGCGGGCGCCGCCTACAAATACTCGGAGGGTGCGCGCGCGCACGGTGAAGCCGAATTGCGCAGCGCCTTCGCGCGCGCGGGCTGGGACCTCTCCCCGGACGACCACCTCTCGTACCTGTTCCACGCCACCGACAACTGGGTGCGCGACCCCGGCCCCAAAGGCGGTCCGGTACCGCAACGCGACCAGTTCGACACCGAGACCGCGACCCACGCGGTCCGGCTCGACACCCACCGCGATCGCGTTCAGGGATACACCCTGCTCTACTATGAAAACGGCGAGATCCGCTGGCACAAGGATCATTTGACCGACGGCGTCTTGGCCTCTCCGCCCGGTTATTCGAACACCGACTGGGACAATTACGGTTTCCGATCTTCTTATGACATTCTGCTGGACCGCCTCACGCTCACCGGAGCGCTTGACACCTGGTCCGAAGGTGGCGAGACCTGGAATATCCGCGAACGCGACAACCAGCGGGTCTGGGGTTACAACGGGCGTTTCTTCACCACGGCGCCCTATCTCGGCGCACGCTATGCGTTTGACTTGGGCCGCGACTGGACCCTCACGCCTTCGGCCGGCGCGCGACACTACGTCAGCAGCGAGTTCGACAACGAAACCGCGCCCTGCGCCGCGCTGACACTGGCCCGCGACGACCTGAGTCTCTTCGTCTCTCACGCGCGCGGTGTCCACTATCCCGGCGTCTATATCCGCGGCGTCTCACCCTCGACCTGGCGCACGCTGGAGGCCGAGACACTGGACACCACCGAAGCCGGCGTCCAGGTGGAGATGGGCGAACGGGCCGCGCTGCACGCCACGCTGTTCC
>JAKQEQ010000064.1 GCA_029556545.1 Candidatus Hydrogenedentota bacterium | reverse complement strand
AGGTGGCCTCGGTTCTCTCGACGGCCCCCGGCGCGGCCGCCAGCGCCGCCGCCGTCATCCCCACAAACTCGCGTCGTGTCACTTTCATCATTCCGCCTCGTATTCGTACACGTGGACAAACCGCACCTCGGCATCGCCGGTCGCGGTATCGCTCGCATTGTCCGCATCGCGCACCAAGCTCATCCTGAACAGATCGCCCGCGCCCACGCTGTCCATCTGCGCGCCGTCGGAAAATGAGATCGTTGCGCGTTTCACCTTCCCGCTCGTATCACTCACCGCGTGTGTCACCGTCTTCGCGCTCGCGAACCCGTCGCTGTCGAGGTCCTGCGCCTCGTCCGCCTGGTTCTCCCAGGCCACCATCCACACCACGTTGCCGGAGGTCGCGGTGGTCATCGCATAGTGAATCTCGACAACCACCCCGCCTCCGCCGTACCGGCGCGGCAGGATGTCGTCGAAATACATCGTTTCATCGGTGCTCGCGTCGAAATCGAGCACCGTGTTCGAGTTGCGCGTATCGAGCTGCGCGGGATAATTCGGATGCGGGGTCGCATCGCTCACGCGCCAGGAGCACAGCGTGTCCGGGCCCGCGTCGCCGCCGCTCACGGCCGCGAACTCGAGGCCGTCCTCGGTCGCCTTCACCCGCACGTACTTCCCGCCCTCGTCCGTATAGGCGGATGGCGCGTCAGTCAGGTCCGTGAACGCGCCCGCCCCCCCCGTGATCCCGCTCAGGAAATCCCCGCGCGTCATCACCCGGTTGGCCGTGGCGGTGTCGTCGTAAATCAGGATGAGGTCGGCATCATCGGCCGTGGTCTCGGCGGTCCCGGTGGCAATATCGACCGCCGCGATCCCGATGCTCGCAGCCTGGACCTTCCCGCCGTCAATGAGGCCGGCGCTATTGGTCAGCACGTTCGCGCCGCTGCCCGCCGTGATCGTCCCCGGGATCGTCAGGCTGTCCCCGTCCGAACTCGTGATGTTCGAGTCCTGCAGGAGCTGCCCATCTGTGCCATCAAACAGCGCGAGGGCGTTATCCGTCGACGTCCCCGGCCCGGCCACGTTGCCGGTCCCGCTGGGGGTCGCCCAGGTGCCGTCCGCAAACAAAAACTTCCCCGCCGCCGTATCGCCTGCCGTAGGCGCCGGCACAACCCCCTGGACGCCCCCGCTCCCCGAGTCGCCCGTGAAGACCGGAAGGACGGTCGGGTCCAGTTCGCTCGCAAACTCCCAGCCGTCCTCGAGCGCGTTCACCACCACCGGATACCCTGCCGCCCCATCGTAGTCCGTCTCGCCATCATCGAGCTCGATCAGCCCGAGCGTGCCGCTCGATGCCGCCGTAATCCGGCCGGATGCGTCGACCGTGAGCGATGTGACGGTGTACGAACCCGGCACAACAGCCGTTGCGGCCATCTTGAGGGTCGTCACCGTCCCATCCTGGAGCTTCCCTCCGTCAATCAGCCCGGCCGTATTGCTCCACAAATGAGCGCCCGAGCCCACCGTCAGGGTGCCGGGGATCGTGACCGCGCCGCCGTCCGTGATAATCACCAGGCTGTTCTGTGCCGTGTCGCCGTCGGTTCCGTCCCACCGCATGACGGCGTTGTCGGTGCTCGAGCCGGGACCCCCCACCGCCCCGATACTCGGCACGCTCCACGTGCCATCCACGCACAAAAACCGATCGGTTGTGCCGTCGGCCGCATCCGGCACCAGGCCCGTCGTGCCGCCCGAATCCCACGTGTAGGTCTGGACGGTCAACGCCCCATCGCCGTCGAGCGTTCCGTGCCCGGTGATCACCCCCGCCGTCCAGGCGGCGTCGTCGACGTAGAAAATCGCGCCGTCCGCCAGCCCGGCCGCATACACCTGCGCTGCCGTGATGGTCCCCGCCTGAATTTTCCCCCCGTCGATCAGCCCCGCCGCGTTCGTCAGCGTGTGGTTCCCCGTCCCCGCCTCGATCTGCCCGGCCACGTCGAGATCCGCCGGAAGCCCGAGCCCGTCATGGTCCACTACCACGAGTAGTTCGCCGTCGTTCCCCGAGCGGAGCTCGAGCTGGTCATCCGCGCTCGCGTACAAGCCGTAGAAATCGTCCGCCGTCCCGAACGTGATCAGGGTATCGTCCCGGAACCGCAGCCATTCGTAAATCTCGAGCTGGTACATCTGGTTCGCCGCGGCCACGGTCGCCACGATCACCACCACCACCGCCGCCGCCATCAAAAACCGTTTCATGTCTACGTCTCCGAGCTGATTGCCTGCGCGGCCGTAATCGACAGCAGGTCGTTCGTGCCATCGTGCACCGGCCGCACCTCGATCGTGGTCGTCTCGCCCATGTCGGATACCGTCACGTGCGATTCTGCCGCCACGATGCTGATGTGCCCCGCCGTGGTGTCTGCGACGGGTTCGCCTTTGTTGGTCAGTCCGCGAAGGAAGAACGTCGCGTCATCCTGGCTCGATCCGCCTTCGCCGATCGTGTCGAGCACGCTCGAGTCGAAGGTCGTCGCGCGGATGATCGGCTGGCGTTCGTGAATCGCCGCGAACCGTGCGTACAACCCCCCGTCCTGGCCGTCCGCCACTTCGCGGATCCCCGTGTCGAGCTCAAAGGACTGAATGTTGTCAAGCGGAACCGCGTCAAGCAGCGCGGGCCCTACCGTAAACTTCTCGATGTTTGCGGCTGTGTACGCGGGGAGCGATTGCTCGGTCGCGATCGCGATGGGCGCTTGCGTTCCGTTGAACACGCCAATCACATCGAAGCTCGCCGTCGCTTCCGCCCACTGGTTCGCGCGAATTCGCCGCAGAATCCCGAGCGTGTCGTACAGCGTCACCTTCACGTGCTTGGCTCCTGCCTGGAACGTGCCACCATGCTCCAGCGCGCGGAAATACACGTCCACGGTGGCCGCGTTCTCTCCGACGAATCCAATCGCGCCAATCGCCTTCGCGATCGCGTGCGTGTCGAAACTCAGCATCGGCAGTTGTTTGATGGCCCCGGCGAACGCGGTATCCACGCGCTGAGCGCTCTGCACGAGCCGCTGAATTCCCGGATTCACCCGGACGTTCAGCGTCTGCCACAGCACCGTACTCCCAATCACCACCGGCCCTATTGCGAAGCGTTCCATGGTTCGTTTCCTCTCTTAAAAGCCCCACGTCACCGTGTGCCAGGCTTGAATGCCTTTCTTCCCCCGGGCCCGCGCCTCCCGCGCGCCCCACAATCCATATCCGTCCGCGTCGAGCTCTATGGTGTTTATATGAACAAAGCCCGACGATTCCGCCTTTGCGCATACCTCTGAAATGATTGCGTCCCTCGCGTTGTCGAAGGTGTAAAACGCCTCGAGCTCGTCGCCGTCCTCGAGTTCGAGCACAACCCCCAGCACCAGGCCCCCGCGCTCGGGATACGCCCCCGCCGTCGAAACCCGTTCCCGAATCTCTTCGGACGGACCCACGAACGCGAATGGCGGCTCGACGGAATCCTCCATCTGCCACGCGTAGACATATTCGAGCGCTTCGGTCGCGTTGTCCGCCCCGACCATTTTCTGAAATGTCACGCTCGAGGCTACGCACTTCCGAAGCCCGTCGACCAGCTTCCCCAGTACTCCTGTCGGCGTGACCGGTCCAAGAGAGATCAACACCGCAACAGGCGAACCCAGTTCGACCTCCTCGCCCGCCGCTGGGTCTTGGCTGATAACCAGATCCTTCTCCACCGTACGGCTGTGCGCAGTTGTAGCAGTACCGAGAGTGAGGCCAGCGGCGATCAGCGCGTCTTCCGCCCCTTCGGCGTCAAGCCCCGTTACATCTGGCACCGTAACGCTCACCGTTCAATCTCCCGGCCACCCCGCCTTACCAGGCCCAGCGCTTCCGTGCGGATTCGCGCCATGCCCTCGCTCTCGCCCAGTATTTCGACCACCGTCCAATCTTCGCCGTCGCGCTCGATGTAATCCGTGCTGATCGCCGGCGATACCAGCGCGGTCGGGATATTCGCCACCATCGACCGCGTGTCGCTCAGCACCTGGTCCGGATAGAGTTCCCGGTCCACTTGAACGTCTTCGCACACCACCAGCAGGTCAAGCGGAAACCCTTCGGCCTCCTCGCCGTCCACGATCCGGTGGTATTCGATCTCTTCCGCGAACTCGGCCGCGTTCAGAAACACGTTCTCGATGTCTTCCGCCATCTGTTCGCGAAATTCGCTCATGTCACTTCTCGCCCAACCGGCGGCTCGCCTGCATCTGCTCAATCACGGGTTCGCCGATCGTCCGTTGGAGGTCGTAAATCTGCGCATAGCTCATCGGCAGCAGTTCCGCCTTGAGCCGCCCTTGTTTGAATCCGCCCTCGAGCAGGGCCTGTAGATTCTCCTGGTCGTGCTGGCCGGGACGCTCCGCATTGATCTGCTGCCACGCGTCGAGCAGGCGGTACACGTCCTTCTTGGGTTTCAGGTAGAGAATGGACGTGCTCAGCTCGAGCCCCTCAATCCCCCTGCGGCCAACCTCGTCCCAGTCCCACCAGACCCAGCCCACGTCCGCCTTGAGCTCGTCGAACAGTACCGGGTACTTTCGCACGCGCGAATCCGCATCAAGCCAGAGGATCGGCCGTTTGTGTTCGCGCAGCATCCGCCCCATGAACTCGGGTTTGTAATGGGTATTCAGGTACCAGTTGCCGCGATCCGCGTATTCCTCGACCACTACCTCAAGCCCCATGGCCCGCGCGGTCCGCACCATCTCCTCAGCCTCGTGCCGGTATTGGGGCGTGATCGCGCACACCGCAAGGGGCCGCTCCGGTTTCGTTTCAAGCTCCGCAGCCGCGTCCTCGATCGGGCGCTTGTCAAAACACGTCAACCGGCTCTCGCCGTATTGCGTTACGCGGACGCCCCGCAGGCTCAGCAATGCCGCCCACTTCTCAAACTCGGGAATCATCCCCTCGCACACGTCCGCCTGCTGCACGTGCCAGGGATATCCCCCGTGGTGATGCTCCTGTGTTTTCCCGGCGCTCCCCAGGTCGAACCCCAACAGGCGGATGTCTTTCGCGCCCAGGGCCGCCGCGAACTGGAGCGCCAGCGTCCCCGTGTTGTTGGTTTGTGGCAACCCGCCCTCCATGTCGAGCGCGTCGCCCGCGGTGCGCTTGCGCGTCACCACATACACGTCGTCGGCCAGCGTTCCGTTCTTCCCCTCGAGCTGACTGAACACCTTCAGCCCGGTGTAGGTCTTCCACGATCCCCCAAACCGACCGGCTTCCGCCCAGGCCAGAAATCCGGACGCGTCCGCGCCGTCGATGAATATCGTGGTCCCCACGTGCGGCCGTTCGTAGCACCGGTTACATCCGAGCACCACTTCGCCCCGCAGGAGTTCCCAGTCGAAATCGCGCAGACTAGGCCCGCCCCCGATAATCCAGACCCGCGGTGCCGCTGCCCACGCGTCCCGCCCCAGCGTCGCGTGCACCATCCGGTACCCGATCCGCTGCGGAACGCGCTCGCTCTGCATACTCCGCGTCGTGATGATGTCCGCCGCAGGCGATTGAATATCCGGAAGCGCCTGGCGCCTCCGGCAGGCAATATCATGTGTGGTGATTACAGTCGGCATGAACGCTCCTTGAGAACCCGGGGACCCCTCTCGAGATCCCCGGGTGTTACTCCTCGTCAGCCCATCAGCTCGTCGCGCAACGGCGAATCTGGTTTGAGTCGCCGATCGCGCCGCCGTACCGGCCCCACCCGTACTGGGTGTCCGAATACGACGCGGGATCAAAGTCCGGAAGAACCGTCAGATTCATCCGGTCGCCCCACATGAGCTTGTTGCTGGGAAGCGCCACGTAGTAGGACGTGGTCCCTGTCAGCCCCAGCGTTGGCACGGGCATCACGTTGTACTGCACGCCCGGGAACGTTCCGGCCAGGCCCGAATTCAACAGGCCCAGCGCGCGGTTGATCCGGCTCAACAGGGCCAGCGGGTACAACAGCACGAACACCGATTTCGGCGATGCGCCGTATCCGTTGCCCTTCACCGCGTTCAGGATGTCGTAGCACGCCTTGTTGACGGTCTCGATGTCCCGCACCGCCGTGTAGTTCGGATCGCTCGACGCCAGCGAGGCCGGCACCGCCGCCTGCCAGCTCACGTTGTACGAGGAACTCAGCGCCTCGATCAGCGCGTAGGCGATCTCGGATCGGTCCGCGTACCACTTGTTGCGGAACGAGATCACCGCGTTCTCGATGGCCCAGTATTCCTCGTCGTCGAGCAGGCGCCGGGACCAGCCGAGGCCGCCCCCGTACATGTCGAACGTCACGGGCGCTTTCGTGCCCTTGACCTTGTACACCTGCGCCTTCTCGCCTTCCGGCACGAGCTGGAAGCTCAGGCCGTCCTCGATGTCCAGAATCTCGAACCCGTTCCGGTTCGAGCCAGTGAAATCGAGCACGTCGAAAACGGACTCCCAGCCGTCGTCGTAGTAGTCGGTCTGCTGAAACTTCCGCACTACCGGAAGAACAGTCGTCGGAAAATCGTCCGACGTGGCTGCCGCCCGCACATCGAGCGCCTGAGACACTCTGGATGGCGGCTTCGCGAGGAACGTGTTGATGGCCGCGCGGATGTTGCCGCTCGTCTCGGCGTCTACCCGCTCTTTGCCGGCCAGCGCCGCTTTCACCGCGCGCCAGTCACACACCTGGAATTTTCGCACCATGGTCGTCACCCCCTTCCTAGCTCACGATCCCGAGCGTTCCGTCGAGGGCGATCAGCACCTCTTCGGCGCTCGTGGCCGGCTGTTCGAGGACCACGCCGCACAGCGTGTTCCCCGTCGTACTTTCATTCACTTCCGCTTCGGCGGCGTCGAAATACACTTTCGACCCCACCGCGTACGAACCGCTTGCGGCGGCTGCGCACGGCACCGTGACCTTCGGCGCGTAGTAGATGAACGCCACCGAATCGCCCGTGTCCGCGGCTTTGAAGTAAAAGCCGACAACGTCCTCGACCTTCGCCATCGTCCCGGCCACAACGCCGGGGCTGGCCGCCGTCAAGGTGAGCGCTTTTGTCTCCGCGAGTGCGCACGCGAGTCTCGTCCCCGTTATCGCCATCGCTTACCCCTCCACCGGCAGGAACGGATTCGCTGCCGAATCCTCCGTGCCTTCGCCGTGCCCCACGTTCGCGGCTTGCGCCCCCGCGTGAAGCTCCTCTTCTTTCGCCTTCAGCATCAGCTCGCGCGCGTCCTGGAGCGTCGCGCCGTTCGCGATCAACTCCCCGGCGTCGACGGAGCTGCTCAGCTCCCGCGCTTTCGCGGCGATGCTTCCGGCACGCTCACGTTCGGCCTTCACGGCCGCCTCCACTTCGGCTGCGGCGCCCTTCAGCGCTTCCGATTTGATGGCGTCCACCAAATCGGGGCGGGCTTCCGCAAGCTCCGCGGAGGTCATCGTCGTGATGTCCTTCATCGACATCCCCTCCTCTTCCGGCGGCGGAAGTGCTCCGCCCGCCTGGTTAAGCGCCTCCACCCGTGCCTTCAGCGGCTCGGGCAAGTGCGCGAAATTGAAAATCGCCCCCTGCTGCGCATAGGCTCGCGCAGCCTTCTCGGTGCTCTCCGCGTCCGCAACGGCCGCGTCCGCCAGGCCCGCCTCCACGGCTTCCGCGCCCGTGAACCACGTCTCGTTCCGCACCCAATCGCGTGCGGTCTCCGCGTCCTGGCCGCTCCGCCGCGCGTAAATCCCCACGATCTCCCCCTCCACCTTCTCGAGGATTTCCGCCGTTTTGAGCATGTCTTCCTTGTCGCCCACGGCGAATCCCCAGGGCTGGTGAACCATGAGGAACGCGCCTTCGCCCATCTCGATCCGGTCGCCGGCCATCGCGATCACCGAGGCCGCGCTCGCCGCGATCCCGTCGATCTTCACGAGCACCTTCCCCGGATGATCTGTCAGCGCATCGAAAATCGCCGTGCCGTCCCACACGACGCCGCCCATCGAGTTGATGCGGACCACGATCTCTTCGGCGTCGGCGGCGTTGCGCAATAGCGCCACCACCTTCTTCGCGTTGATGCCGTCGCCCCACTCGTCCCCCACGATTCCGTACAGGTCGAGTTCCAGGCGCTTATTCTTCTGTGCGAGTCGAAACCCGTTCATCAACCGGGTCCTCCTTGTTTTCGAGTCCCAATTCCTTCATGCGGCGCTCTTCGAGCGCCCGCTGCTCGAGCACTTCCGCGTAGTCGTGTCCGCGCGCCGCGTTCTCAATCGCCAGGGTGCTCAGGTTCCCCGCAACCGCGCGCAGCGACGCCCGCACCTCCTTCTCGGGGTCGACCCATTCCCAGCCCGGCGGGACGATTGCCACGCGCAGGTACGCCTCGCGGTTGGCGTAGAAATCCGGCATCGGGACGTACCCGCGCAAAAAGGCTTCTTCCTGGACCAGCCCCCACGAGGGGCGGATCAATTTCTCCCCCAGCAGTTGCTGGTAGACCCGGAAAAACCGCCGCGCTTCAAGGAGCGCCGCGCGCATGTTCGAGTAGTTCGACTCGCTGAAATCCTTTGCCACGAGTTCGTACGGCAGCTCGCACCCCGCCGAAATGAGGCGCAATACGCGCTGCACAAACGGGTCGAAACTCTCCCCCGGCCGTTCGGGCTTGATTTGCGTCGGCGAAATGCCGCTGCCGCGCAGGATCATCCCGGGTTCGAGGGCTTCCACTGTCTGCCCGTCCACAGTCGTCAGTTCGCCGTGGCCGGTCATCGTCCCGGGGTCGCCTTCTTCGTTGATGACCAGGGCGAAGCACGCGGCTACGCGCGCTGCTACCAGTTCCGCTTCGAGGTATTGCGAGAGGTGTTGGAAGTACTGCATGACTGGCCGCAAGAACGGAACGCCCCGCCGCTGCCCTGGCCGGCGCTGGTCGTAAATGTGCAGGACGTTCGGGCGGCCGTCCCGGTCGTAGGCCGGCACTTTTTCGTAATCGGCTTTGTTCCGCACGGCCCGGTCGTCGCCAGGGTGCACCTTGGAAATCCAGTACGCGACCGGCTCGCCGAACTTACCGAGCTCGATTCCTTTGCGCACGTCGAGGTCGCGGCGGTATTCGTACTCGGGCGGCGAATCCACGCGATCGGCCTCGATGTGCATCCACGCGAAGCGGTACGGACGCCCGGGCAAATCGGCCCGCAACAGGAACGCCTCGCCGTTCATGAGAATCTGAAACGCCACCTGGCGCTCAAGGGACTCGAAACACAGACGCCCGCTCGCGTCGCAGGTCCGCCCCCAGCTCTCCCACGCGTCTTCCTGGGCGTTCCGCAATGCCTCGGCGGCCTTGTCGGAGATGCCCAGCTTCGCGCCGTCGGCAAGGGATTGCACCTGAATGCCGGTCCCGACCACGTTGTTGACGATGGTGCTGATGATGCCGTTCGCGTGGCCGTCGTTGTCCATGAGCCGCCGCGACCGCCCCCGCAACGCCGACAATTCGCTGAGCGTGTCCGCGTCCGCGGAACCCGATACGGTTGACCAGCTCGAGTTCAGCCGCGAAATGCTGGCCGCGTCGGAGGCGTCTCCGAGAATCTTCCGCACGGCCTGGAGCGCGTACCGCCGGTTGCGCGCGGTCTGGCGCCGCAACGCCCGACGGGGCGATACCACGCCGATCGCGTTGTCGAGGGTTTCGCCGAGACGGTCCCACCAGCCCCGCGTCACGCGGCGGCCGGAATGGCCCCTGCCCCGAACGCGCAGCTTCACCTCAGACACGACCGCGTCTTTGTCGGCGGGCCCGCTCATCCGGGCCTCGTGAACTTGACGTAGGTTACGTCGGACCCGCGCGATTCACCGGCGGCCAGCGACGCGTAGTAGGTGCGCAGTTTCAGGACGTCCGCAATCGGGTACCGGCTGATCTTCCGCCCCCCGATCTCGTAGTCCTTCACGCCGCCCGCTTCGAGTTGGCCGGCCATGTACGCGTCGATCGACGCTACGATTTCCACCGCTGTCGCCATTGCTTCTCCTCGCCGAAAAACAAAAAACGCCCCGTCGGCATGGAGGAGAACGTCATGGGGTCTCGCCATGCGACAGGGCGTAATGCACACGCTCAGATGTGACTTACGTTAGTCCCGATTCAATTGTTCACCGGCCCGCAGGGCCGCCAGTTGCGCGCGCGCCTTCTGGGCGCCGCTCTCGTGGGCGCGGATCACGTTGCACAAGCGTTCGGCCGCCCGGGCAATACGTACCTGCTCCGGGCGCCACACACGCACATTGCTAAAATGCTTTTTCACGTTCACGCTATTAGCATGACACACTCACGCCGTGCTGTCAATTCCACATATAGCCCTTCCGTTTTATTTTTTTCGCAGGCGTTCGACGGTTGTAAAGCGGTATTTGCAGAAATCGCACACCCGCCCCCGCCGAACTTCGTCCGGGAAATGCCGGGTATACACCACCTTGCTCTCCTCGCATTTGCAATTCGGGCATCTCACCATTTGACCCTATCCTCCGCACCGGGCTGCGAAACCCGGCATTTCGCTATCGTACCCACCCCTTCTTGCGCGGAATCCACGCGGCCGCTTTCGGCTCCCCCTCCCTCCGTGCTTTCGCCGGCGCTTTCGGGCGCGTCACGTACCGGTACGGCCACCCCCGCATATCCGCCGCCGCCGTTGCATACACCTCACAGTCCCATAGGTCGTTTCGTTCGTGCCCAGGCCGGAGCGTGTACATCGGCGTCGGCCGCCCCCGCGAGTTCCGCTCGATCACTTTCTGCTCGCTGGTCACATGCTCCCAGTACTCGGCCGACGCGGACGCGCTGATAAACCACACCTGGGGCAATACGCTGCGAAGCCGGTTGATGCGATCCTTGTAGGCGACCGTGTCGAGGCGGTACACCTCGAAGCGCCCCCGGATGGCGCTCCCCCGTTTGCGGTCGCGGTCGACGGTCGTCGCGACGTAGAGCGCGCCCTGCAAACTCGTCGGACTCCCCATGATGATCCGCGCGATGTCCCTGTTCGCGCGGCCGAACAGGTACGCTTCATCCGTTCGGTGACGGCCGTCCACGCACCACAGCGTCACGGGCATGACATCGCTGCTGTTCTCGACCGGGAACGCGGACCGCACCGGCAGCTTGTCGAAACAGGTCTGCGGCGTTCCCCCGATCTCCGCCACCCGTTCGGCGTCGTCATCGTAGACCGTCCCGTACGCGACCAGCCACGATTTCTCCCCGTACCCCCACGCCCGCACCAGCCAGTACGCGCGGTTCGCCTGAACGTCAATACCGCCCGTGAGAAACGCCGCGTCACGCGGAACGTACCCGAGCGGGTATTCCGCCGCGAGTTTCCGCACGCTGTCTTCGTCGACCTCCTCGACCCGCTCGACCCACACCTCCGCCAGCCAGCCGTTGATGAAGTTCATCAGCTTGTTGGGCTCGTTCTTGGAGCGGAGGAATTCGGCCGCCATTTCGCCGAACGTGATCCACGGCGAATAGAGGCTCGACAGGTGAAACCCCGCATGGGCGCTCACCGGCGGCGTGCCCACGAGGTTCCCTTTCCGGTCGACGCTGCACCCGGACGGCGCCCACCGGCCCTGTTCGAGCATCCGGGGCTTGTCTTTGTCGGCGATCTTCGCGTGGCAGTGTTCGCATTCGTACCACGCGAGATGGTGGTACTTGAGCGCGTCGAGGGTCTCGCCCTCGGGCCATTTCACCTGGGACCAGGTCAGCACCTGGTACTCGTGGCACTTCGGACACGGCACCCAATAACGCCGCCGGTCGCTGTGCCGGTAATGGCGGTTGATCAGCCCGGCATGGGTCGTCGGGCTCGACACGCGGACCTTCTTGCGGTTCCAGAAATTCTTTGTGCGTTCTTCGGCCAGGCTTGCCGGGTCGGCTTCGCGCCCGGACCACACGGGGTATTTGTCGACCTCGTCAAGCCACACGTACCGGCAGGGAAAGCTGGCGAGACTCGCGGGGGATTGTGACCACGCTGGAAAGATATACATGCGATCGAAATCGAGACGTTCCTGGCTGTTGTCCCACCGGTTCCCCGCCTGGTGCTGCCGGATTACCGGGCTCCCCTCGAACAACGGAATGATTCGCGTGCGTAACACGCGCTTCGCCTGCTGTTCGTCGGGCATCACATAGAGGCCCGTGCCGGGGTCCTGGTCGACGGCATACCCCATCGTGATGAACGAAAAGAGGGTCTTGCCGAGCTGCGTCCCCCATTGCAGCGAGATCTCCTCGATGTCTTCGTTCGAGAAACAGTCGAGAGGTTCACGAAGATACGGCGTGCGGCTCAGGCGGAGCGGACCAGGCTCAGCGCAATCTTTCCCCTGCAACACAATGCGCCCTTCGGCCCACTCAGAACATCGCGCCCGAACCGGCACTCGAAAGACACGCTCCACCACGTCCCGTGCTGAATCGAAAACCAACTCCGCTACTGCTTCACTTGTGCTCATTGAATTTCCGGCCTCTTGTGCTAAAAACCTCAAACATCTCCATCCTGCAACATCGAATTGCGGGCCGTCTCAATGGCCCGGTGAACCTCGTCGCGGATCGTCCCAGCGATTTCCTTCTCGTCCCGGCGAGCCAAGCGCGGCGCCACCACCTTACCCAGCCCGTCGAACGCTTGTACGATATGCGTGAGCACCCGCCCCCATCGCGCCTCCACGTCCACCCGGCTGACCAGTGCGTCGCGTTTTTCCAGAACCTCCAATTCCGCGCGGTCCGCCCGCGCTGCACGGTAGCGTTCGAGTGCGGGGGAGTCTGCGCCCGAGCCGTCCGCCTCGAGTTCCAGTTCCTCTTGCACCCGCCGCAGCTTCCATGCGACCACCTCCGGTAACGACCAGGTCCCGTCCGTGTTCCGTGGACACTCCCGCCAGACAGAAAACGCTTGCCGCGAAATCCCAAACACCCGGCCCATCTGCGTCGCCGTCATCCGGCGTAGATCCTCCACAGCCCACACGCTCCCCGAGGGTTTCCGCTTCGGCCTGGCCGCCTTAGCGCCCGTCGCTTTCTTCGATGGAGCCTTCGCCTTACCTTTCATCGCCACTCTTTCCGCGACATGCCCCGCAAACCCCGAAAAACCACCCCCGAAACGCAAGGCCCGAGAATTTCACCCCGATAAAACCCCCTAAAACGACATTCCCTCAGCGCGAGCGCCCCCCTCTGGGAA
>JAKQEQ010000047.1 GCA_029556545.1 Candidatus Hydrogenedentota bacterium | reverse complement strand
GGTTGCGGACAGCTATCTCTATCTCGTTGCCTCTGGTGGCGCCACCAACGCGACCTACACCGCCGGTCAGTTCGTGATCGAGCTCTTCGGGTACGCGGTCTAACCGATGGACCCGGAGCTGCTTCGCCTGCTGCTCGAAGTTCTGCGGAACCAGCAAACCACTGGTTCCGCAGAAACGGGCGGAACCTGGCCCTATGACGACTATGGCTTGCAGAACACGATTGGCGGCATCGGCGCGGTCATGGGCGAAGGCGGCGGCGATTTCGCGGACGGTTCGATCGAGGCCATGAATACCAATCCCACACGACATGACACCAGCCCGTCAACCTATGGCGGGGCCGTGCCATACGCTCCGCCAGCGGCGGTGTCACCGACACGACCTGTTGGCATGATGTCCCCGGAAATCGGAGCCATCCTTCAGCAGATGCAAATGGGCCTCGGCCAGCGTTCGGATACGCCAACCGGGCCACCGCCCACGATTCAGCGATCGCAGGATGCGGCACCTCGGCCGGTGGCCGCGCCGGTGGCCGGGACCGCGCAGCCCGCGCCACGCGGCACCCCGACGCCGGATCCGCGCAGGGATGTTTCCACCTTGCCGAACAAGCCCAAGGAAAAGCGCGTGCCGATGCGGGCGCCACAGGCCGCGCAGCATATCGCGGCGCAGGGTCGCGCGGCGTTCCCGCAACGGCAATACAGCGCCCCGGCCCCGGCCCCGCAACGCATGTACAGCGCCCCACCGCCGGTCGCGCGGAACCATTTCCTCGCCCCGACCTTCACGAGCGCACCGTCGTCTCGGGCGGCTGCGCAATCAACGCTCGCATCCGCCCTGGCAAAGCTGCTGCGTTAGGAGACTCATGGCCGCGATACCGGGCCTGCCAACCGAATTGCAAACAGTCCCACCCGCGCCGCACTCGCGGGACGATCCGAAGGCCGCCCAGAAACGGGCGGCCTGGCTGGCATGGCGCGAACAGGTCAAGCAGTACCGGGCGCACCGGCACGCGGCTGCGGCGGCAGACAAGACCCAACAGCAAATCGAGAACATCAAGTGCGCGCAATCTCGATCTTACTTCATGACCATCTACGGCACGCTGCACGAACCGCGCCGTCGGAAGTCTGGAGCGGGGCAGCCGCCGTTCATCCCGTTCGAGAAACAGGTGATCTTGCTCGATGAGCTCGAAGCCGCGTTACATGCGGAGGAGGGCGACGATCAGGACATTGTTGTGCCGAAGTGCCGTGACGTTGGACTGACGTGGGACTTTGCGACCGCCGCCGTGCATGACTGGCTCTATATCCCGGATTCTATTATCGGCTGCATCTCCTACATGCAGGAGTACGCCGATAGCTCCGATATGAAATCCATCATGGCGAAGGTGCGGCATTGCCTGTACCACCTGCCCGACTGGATGCGCCCGACCTCCAAGCAGATTCAGGACAAGCACCTGCTCATCAAGAATCTGCTCAACGGCAACGAAATCTTTGCCGACGCGACGACGGCACGGGCGATGGTCGGCGCGCGTGGCACCTGGGCGCTCTTCGATGAGCTGGCGAAGCACCAGTACGGACAGGCGGCGTGGGGCGGGTCGGCCTCCGCCTTCGATACCCGCGTCGGCGTCTCCACCGAGGACTTCCAGTATGGGAGTTTTTTCTATGATCTGCACATGGGGCGCAACGCCGACGGCGTGAAGCCGCGAGTGGTCCCGGTGGACTGGTGGGAGAATCCGGCGAACGACGAGGCGTGGTACGCCAAGATGAAGCGCCGCTTCGCCAACGACCCGCACAAGTTCGCGCTGGAGATCGAGCGCAACCCGTTCACCAATACCGAGTCCTTCGTTTACCCGGAAGCCCAGTTCCTCTCGGTCAATCCCGAGGTGCGATTCGATCCGACGCTCCCGCAGTACACGGCGATGGACCCTGGGGT
>JAKQEQ010000045.1 GCA_029556545.1 Candidatus Hydrogenedentota bacterium | reverse complement strand
GGCGGTGATGTTCCGATTCTGGTCCATTACCAGCGGCAACTCGGGGTCGTTAATGTCCGCGCCCGGCGGCAAATCGCCGGTCCAGTGGCTGAACCGCCCGTCGCTGTTCTGCACCGCCACCAGCGTCGGCGTCGCGCCCGCCGTGTATCCGATGGCGCCGCTCGGCGACGTGGCCCCCGGGCCAGACACGCTCGGGTTCAGGAAGTAGCCCGTCGCCGTCACCATCGGCGTCACCGATTTGTCGCTATCCATCAGCGGACGCGCGATGAAGTCGTAGGTGTCGATGTCGCCGGACCAGCCGCCCCAGAACGCGCCGGGGTCCGGACGTATCTCCGCCCGGCCCAAACGGCCATCGAGGTAGCCGTAAACGCCCGGTTGCGGGTCCTGGTAAGCCGAACCGCCGCCCACGATGCCATTAATCGTCAGCGACCAGTCCGCCAGCACAAACACCGCCGTCAGCACACGGTCCTGCGTCATCGGGAACCGGTGATGCGTCTCCTGCGGGTCGCGCCCCTCAGGCAAGTCGCCGGTCCACTGGTCGAAGGCGTCCCCGCCGCTCACGAGGTTTGCGCCGAATTCGGCCTCGCCGTTGTTCACGAAGCCGTAGACACCCGCGCCCGGCCACAGCGATCCGTTACCCGTGTAATCCAGCGTCAGCGTCCAATCCGCCGCGACGTAATGCGCGGTGATGGTGCGGCTTACATCCATGTTTACGGAGATGCGGTAGCTGGTGGGGCTGTTCCCGTCGATATCGCCGCTCCAGTGGCTGAATGCCCAGCCGCCCGTGCCATAGAAGGCTTCAAGGAAGGCGAATTGCCCTTGTGTATAGGCATGCTGCGTGCCGGGGGCGGGGCTGCCGGGCGGATTCGTACTACCGGTCCCCTCGATGATAATGGTCAGAAACACCGGGGGCGTATCGGTAAAGACCGCCGTAATGAACCGGTCCTGGTCCATCGTCACGTCGAGCGGATTATCGTTTTCGCTTCCTGGGGGCACGTCGCCCTCCCAGTGATCGAAGACCCAACCGAAATTGCCGAAGGCGTTCAGTGTGACCACCGCGCCAGTCGCAAACCGGTAGTTGCCCGGCCAATAATTGAGGTTGCCGTTGCCATTGACGGCCGTGGACAGCGTATAGCCAGTCGTCGTGAACGTGGCGGTGACGGTTTTGTCGCTGTCCATCGTCACCTGTTCAAAGAAATTGCCGCTGGTAACGTCTCCCGACCAACCGCCCCAGTAGCTTCCCGGTTCCGGGTTCGCGCTTAGAAAGATGTTGCGGTCAGCAAGGGCGGCATGCACCCCCGGCTCAGGATTCAGAAAACCATTCCCCGCCCCTGCCTTTATCAACGTCAGCGTGAAGTCCCCGGGAGTCACGAATACCGCGGTCACAGTCTTGTCACCGTCCATGGTCACCTGAACACCCGGATTCGTGCCGGTCGCGTCGCCCTCCCAATGGGAGAAGGCATAGCCGCTTCCGGAAATGGTGTAGGCGTTGATAAACACCATTTCGTCTTCGGCGTATGGATGTGTCCCCGGCTCCGGCCAGGTCGTGCCCGTGCCGACCACATTGACCGTGAGGAAGCTGGCGTCGCCGCAGACCGCGTTGGATTGGACCCTGAATGGGTCATTGAACTTGGCGCGGAGGGCAGGCAACTGGTTGCACGCCGCGTCCTGCGTGAGGGGGTTATCGCGAATATCCACGGAGTCGTCGCCGCCCAGTCCTGGATTGTCCACCAGCGCCTGGATATCTGTGATCTGGTTGTTTTGAATCATCAATTCTTCAAGGTTGCTCATGGCTGCCAGCGGGCTGATGTCGACGATCTGACAGTTTTCCGCGAATAAATACTTCGGCCCGGTAACCCCGGTAAGCCCCGAGATGTCCGAGAGATTCGGGTTATCGGAGATTTTCAAGTCCTCGATGTTTGGCATGCCAGACAGGTCCGGCAGCGCGCCGATCCCCAGGCCCGAAAGGACGAGCATCATGGACAGGTTGGTGTAGTTCGCAACAACGCTGACATCGGTGACATTGGGGACAAACCATAGAACAAAGACTATGCCGGGGTTGATCGCGGTCAGACCGCTGATATCGGTCAGCCCGAACTCGCCGATGAACGCGAGTCCCTGGATATTGGTCAACGTATTGAAGATGGCGATATCAGCGTCCTGAACCCCGCACGCGAAGACAGCCAAGATCATCAGGGTCGAGGCCCGGGCTGTCAGGGGTGAGAAATCGGCAATCGGGCTCGAAGCCAACCACAGTTCCGCGAGACTGGCCATGGTGGCGATGGGCGCGATGCTGGTCAGAAGGTCGTTTCCCATGAGGCTGAGGTATTCGAGGTTGGTCAGCCCGCCCAGCGGCGAGATATCAGAAATGCGGTTCGTGCCCGTCTGCAACGGGTTGAAGTCATCCCCTGGGTCGTCCGCCAGCGGGTTGGTTCCGAACCCGAGGTCGAGCCAAGTCAGCGCCGTGAGACCGCTGAGCGGCGTCAGGTCCGATATCTGGTTCAGCCCGAGGTTCAATTCCTCGAGGGAGGTACAGGCTTCGAGGCCCGTCAGGTCGCTGATGCCCAGGTTCCGCGCATCCAATTGGGTAAATTCGGGGCGCGCAAGCTCCGTATCCTGTGGCGGCGTGCTCAGCGTCCAGCCGTTGTCGTTGAAAACGTCCCGAATGGCTTGTTCAAGCGCTGCGTCGTTGAAGGTTACATCCGCGGCGCGCGCCGCGCCGACGACTACCGCAAAGACCATGAGCATTGCCGCAAGTGTTCTTGTGGAATTCATAGGTTGAAAATCTCCGACCGTTCGCGAGTTGCTCCATTTTGGACCATATAAGAAGGGATACAGGCCGCCGCGGCCCTATCCGCTTGGCAGCACACGACAGTGCCGGCCAGAGCAAGCACCTGCTCTCCACCCGACGCCGCATCTGTGGCGAAATACTGCCCCCCTCGTATGTACGTCAGCACCTGCATCTACGAGCCTAAGACGCTGGTTGGGGCGTTCATAAACCGGGAACACGGCCACCCCGGAATCATCAAGACGGCAGCCTGCCTCTTAGAGCCGCGCATCTTGTCGACGCCGCCGAGAAACCAGTAGTCAAGCGAACCAGCTCATGCGTGGGGCGCTTGTGGCAGCAAGTCCAGAGCGCGCACGCATCCAACAACGGCTGCTAAGGAAACGCCGTGGGGGTTGACGGTCATTCCTGGGTCTTGTAGGATGGCGCGCGAGGAGGACGGGTCGTGAAGCACATGCTGGTGACGGGCGGCGCCGGGTTTGTGGGGTCGTGGGTGGCGCTTGGACTGCGCGCGCGGTTGCCGGGCGCGCGCGTAACGGCCCTGGACAACTTGCGGCGGCGGGGATCGGAATTGAACCTCGCGCGGCTGCGGTCGGGCGGCGTTGCGTTCATGCACGGCGATATCCGCAATCCGGAGGACCTGGAGGCGGTCGGGAAGGCGGACCTGATCGTCGAGTGCAGCGCGGAGCCGTCGGTGCTGGCGGGGTATGGCGAGTCGCCTGCCTACGTGTTGAACACGAACCTGACGGGGACGTTGCACTGCCTCGAACACGCGCGGCGGCACGGCGCGGCCATGATCTTCCTGTCGACGAGCCGGGTATATCCCATCGAGACCCTGAATGCACTGCCCTTCGAGGAACAGGAGACCCGCTACGAATTGGCGGCGGCCCAGGCGACGCCGGGCGTTTCCGAGGCGGGTATTTCCGAACGGTTTCCGATGGAGGGGTCGCGGTCGTTGTATGGGGCGACGAAACTGTGCTCGGAGTTGATTCTCGAAGAGTATCTGGCCATGTACGGCCTGCGCGGGATAATCAACCGGTGCGGGGTCATCGCGGGGCCGTGGCAAATGGGCAAGACGGACCAAGGCGTGGCGGCGCTGTGGGCGGCGCGGCACGTGATCGGCGGCAGGCTGGATTACATCGGATTCGGCGGCGCGGGCAAGCAGGTGCGGGACCTGTTGCACATCGAGGACCTGGTGGACTTGATAGCGCACGAAGTCGAACACCTGGACGCGCTGTCGGGCCAGACTTTCAATGTGGGCGGCGGACGGACGGGAAGCGTCTCGCTGGCCGAAATGACGGCGCTTTGCCGAGAATTGACGGGGAAGCAGATCGAGATTGGGTCGGTCCCGGAGACACGCGCCGGGGATATCCGCATCTACGTGACGGATTACGGCAAGGTTGCGGCGGCCACGGGCTGGCGGCCGCAGCGGGATGCGCGGGCAATCCTGGAGGACACTTGCCGCTGGATCACGGATCATCGGGATGTGCTGGCCGAGGTGATCGGAGAGTGATGCGTGCAGAGTGATGAGTGCAGAGTGGGCGGTCGCGTTGGCCGACCGGCGGCACGCGCGCCTGCAATGCATGGCGCGTGACAAACTCTCCGAAAAACGGTAGGTTTTCCCGAGTTGTGGTCGGCGGCCCCGCGATATGCGGAGCGGCGGAACTTTCCGTTTGAGGTATGTATTAAAGGCGTCAGGTGGAGGCGGCGGCCCCGTTCGGAGTCAGAATCGAGGCGGCAGGTGCGTTTCCTCAGAACCAAAGGGGTACGGCAATGAGCATTCGAAGTCTCTTCAGGCGTTCCAAGCAAGCGCTCGTTATCCTTGTTCTCGTCGCGGCGCTCGCGTGGTTGGCGGGCCGGCACGGCGAAACGACGCACGGCGACGCGGGCGGCCGCGCGGAGGCGACGGCGGCGGAGACCTTCGGTCGGGACGGTGGCGCGGTCGGGAGACCGGCCGCAACAGAGGTCGGGAGACCGGCCGCAACAGAGGTCGGGAGACCGGCCACAAAGGAGGGAACGCTGGCTGTCGTGGGCCGTGTGCCGCTTGAAGGCGAATACTTCACCGGACACCTGCACGTGTTCTTTAACGCGCCGGTCGCGGTCTCGGGGGAAACGATCCCCGCTCTCGCGGGGATGAGCAGCGACAGATCGGACAGATCGGACGGATCGGACGGATCGCGAGGCGGCGCGGATTCGCCGCTGATACTCGACCCGCCGATCGAGGGTGGGTTCGCCATTCGGGAGAACTGCGTCCAATTCACGGCGCAAAACCGCGAGAATCTCGGCGCGCTGATCCTTCTTGTGCGGCCAAACCCTAAGTTGCGCGGCGCGGCCGGACAGGCGCCGGACCCGAAGGCGCCGCCGCTGGTGCTCACGACGCAGGCGTTCACGCCGGAACGCATGTGGCTTATCGAGCAATCGCCGGAAACGGTGGTCCTGGGCCTGAATTTCTCGTTCCCGCCGGACCTCGAAGGATTGCGGGAACGGGTGACGATCGTGGACGCGCATAATCGGCCCGTCACAGCCGCGATCGAGCCGGGGAGCGACCCGGGCGCGCTGTACGCGCGGGTGCGCATGGCAGGGAACACGGCGTTGCCGGTGACCATCAACGTCGCGGCGGGCATCCCCGACGGGACGCGCCGGATTGCCACGCAACAGCCAAAGGAGTTCCGATTCCCCGCGAAGGATGCGCTCCGGGTGGAGAAGGCGGAGCTGCAGGCATCCGGCAGTCAGGAGATGCGGCTGCGCCTCAAGTTTTCGGCAAGCGTGGCCGCGCAGGACCTTGCCGCCCGGCTGCATATCGAGGATGAGGCGGACCATCGAAGCATCCCGCTCACAGTCGTGACGGAAGGGACCTTGCCGGAGCATGTCGCTTCGTTGCCTGAGCGGCTCGGCGCAAACCAGACCTTTGCGTTGACGATTGACGCGGGACTGACCGCCGAGAATCTTTCAGTGTTGCGGCAGCCGTACAAGAAGCAGTTCCGCCGCGCGCAGAAACCGCTGCGCTTCGAGTCCCACTGGTGGAACGAGCGAGGCAAGGATGGCGTTTCGCTGCGGTTCTACCTTAGTCAGCCGGTCAGTCTCGATGCGGTCCGGCAATACGTGACGATTGAACCCGAGGTGGCCAACCTCGAATTCCACCATGAAGGCTGGTCGTCTTTCTCGGCCACAGGCGACTGGCGGTCCGGCGGGTTGTACCGTATGGTGGTGCAGCCGGGGCTGACGGACAACACCGGCGAGTACGTAGTATCCGAGCGATTGGAGATTCCGCTCGAGATCGTGCCGCGCGTAAAAGGCGCGGGCTTCGGCTACGCGGGCAAGTACTACTTCCCGCGACGGCAGGGTACGGAGTTCTTTGTCGAGTCGCGGAATTTGAAGGAGACGGCGATCACGGTGTCGCGCCTGTTCCCGTCGAACATCGCCGTGGCGATCGAGTCGCTTCAGGACGGCAGATCGGGGGAGTTCAGCGAGCGCTGGGCCGAGACACTCGCGACTCAAACGCTGACCTTCCAGGACGCACCGGACACGCTGTTGCGCACGGCGGTGGACCTGCGGGATTTGTTCGCGGACGACTGGCGCGGCGTGTTCCGCCTCAGCGTCGCGGACTCATGGTCGGGCAAGATCGTCGTCTGGACGGATATCGGCGTACTCGCCCACTGGCAGGACGAGGAAGTAGTTGTATTCGCCCATGATTTGACCACCCTCGAACCGATGGCCGGTGCAAAAGTCACGGTGTACTCGGAGAAGAATCAGGAACTTGGCGTGGCAAACACGGACGCGCAAGGCATCGCGACGCTGCGCGCGCTGAATACCGGGCTCGGCACGCCGCGGGTGGTCGTGGTGGAGACGGAGAAGGATTACACCTTCCTCGAACTTGAACGGCGCGACGACGACCCGGTGACGTACAGCGAGGAGATGACGCGCTTCGACCAGGACGGCTACGACGCCTTCATCTACGCGGACCGCGACTTGTACCGCCCCGGCGAGACGGCGCACCTGCATTGGCTGGTGCGGACGAACTACGGGGACGCGATCGAGGGCGTACCGCTGAAGTTGACGGTGCGTCGTCCGAACGGTTCGGTGTATGTATCCGAGGCGGTGACCTTGTCCGCGCTCGGGACGGGCGGCCATGACTTGCAGACCGACAAGATGGACCCGACGGGCCGGTATACGGTGCAGTTGAGCACGCCGGGCGGCGCGAGGCCGATCGGGATGTACTACTTCAGCGTCGAGGAATTTGTGCCGAACCGGATCGCCGTCGAGACGATGCTCGATCAAACGCTGTGGGCGCCCGGCGCGCAACAGTCGGTCCAGGTGCAAGCGCGGCATCTATTCGGCGCGCCCGCGAGCGACCGCAAGTGCGAGGTCGAGGTCGCGCTGCTGAAGGGGGCGCTGCGCACGGAGCGGTGGAAGGACTACCGCTTCACGAACAGCGGCGACTTCCAGGGACAGATCATCTCGGCGGGTTCGGCCAAGACCGATGACGAGGGACGGGCCGCGTTCACGGTCGACGTGGAAGTTCCGGGCGAAGCGACGTTCCCGCTGCGCGCGCTGGTGCGGGGCCGGGTCTTCGAATTGGGCGGCCGCGCGGTCACCGCGACGCAAGAGGCGACCATCTTCCCCGGCGAGGTCTGTCTCGGGCTGCGCTGCGCCGAGGCTGCGGACAAGCAGGGGGTCGAGGTGTTTGTCGCGGCGATTCAGCCGGACGAGTCGCCCGCGCCGCTGGAGAGCGTGCAGGTGATCCTCGAACGGGAGGAATGGAGCTACTACGTCCGCGAGTATCACGGGTACAACGATTGGCAGTGGACAAAGGCGTTTCAGGAACTCGAGCGCCGGGAGGTGGCGTTGTCCGAGGGCCGGGGATCGACGGTCTTCCCGATTCCGCGTTGGGGGTATTACCGGGTCAAGGTGGTCTCGGACACGACAAAGCAATACAGCGATCAACAGTTCTACGGCCACTGGGGCGGGCGGGTCGAACTGGCGGACCAGGCCCGGCCCAGCCTGCTGAAGCTGACCCTGAATCAGAAGGAGTACGCCGTCGGCCAGGAGGTCGAGGCGCGGCTGGAATCGCCCTTCGACGGCATCGGGTACGTGGTGGTGCAGGGCGAGCACTTGAGCCGGGCGCAGTCCGTGCGGCTTGTGGACGGCGTGGGCGTGGTCCGTTTCGCGGTGAGCGACGCGGAAGTGCCGAACGTGTGGGTCGAGGCGACGGTGGTGCATAAGGCGTCCGAGGACTCGGCGCATGTCTATCCGTACGCCAGTTTCGCCATGACGAACGTGGGGGTGCGGAACCCGCGCCGGTCGCTCGCCGTCGCGTTTCCGGACCTGCCGGAAGAAACGCGGCCCGCCGCGGACTGGAGCGTGGCCCTCGAGACGCGCGACCACACGGGCGCGCCCGTGGCGGCGGAGGTCACGGTCGCGGCGGTGGACGAGGGCATCCACGCGCTCACCGATTACACGACGCCCGACCCGTATGCGTGGCTGCTGCGGTCGCGGCGGCCTGAGTTCAACCGCGCCCACTACTACGATAAAGTGGCCTACGACTTCGGGAAGACGCCGATCGGCGGCGACGCGATCGCGCGGCGCTTCGGCAAGGACGCGCCATTCGTGGGCGACAACTGGATCAAGCCGGTGGCGCTATGGTCGGGCGTGGTCCGCACGGATGAGAACGGCCAGGGTCGCGTAACGTTCTCCGTGCCGGAGTATTCGGGACAATTGCGTCTGGTGGCCGTGGCGTGCACGCGGGACGCGGTCGGGGCCGGAAGCGGGAACATTTACGTGCGGCGGCCCTACATGCTGCGCACGAGCATGCCGCGCTTCGCGATGCCGGGCGACCGGTTCCAGTGCCGGGCGGTCGTGTTCAACACGACGGACGCGCCCTGCACGGCGCGGGTAAGCTGGCGGGCCGAGGGCGCGCTGGCGGGCGGCGACGGCGCGAAGGAAATCGCCGTCGAGCCGTCGCGCGAGGCGGCGGCCATCGGCGACTTTGCAGCGGGCATGGGCATGGGCCAGGGGACCATCCATTGGCGGGTCGAGGTGTTGGACGCCGCGGGCGCGGTGGTCGAGACGCTGACGGAGGAAGCGCCGATTCCGGTGCGGCCGCCGGCAATGTACGAGACGACGCACGAACTCGCGGTGATTGGGCCGGGCGAGAGCCGCACGTTCAAGAACTCGCACTACATCGAGGCGGTGAACACGACGCTCGATATCTCCGTGAGCGCCGACCCGATGCTACGGCTGCGCGACGCGCTCAAGCACGTGGTGGGCTATCCCTACGGCTGCGTCGAGCAGACCACGTCGCGATGCCTGCCCATGTACCTGCTGCGGCGGAACAAGGCGCTGATCGGGACCGCGTTCGACAAGGACTGGGCCGTGGACGCCTATCTGCAGGCGGGCGTGGACCGGCTGTTCTCGATGCAGACCGGCGACGGCGGACTGGGCGGGTGGCCCGGAGCGAGTACTTCCTACCCTTACGGGTCAGTTTACGCCTGTCACTTCCTGACGCTGGCGAAACGGGACGGCGAATTGCGCGTACCTGACGACGCCTTCAAGGCGCTGCAGGAATACGTGCGGGGCGTCGGAAACAACTGGGACGCCAACTCGGACATGTACCGCTACTGCTCGACGGAATCGGCCTTGCACCAGCGCGCATATGCGCACTACGTGCTGGCGATCGACGGCGATATCGACGCGATCCGCGGCATCGAGCGCTTCGATGCGCTGGTGCTGCCGACATCGGCGCGCTATCTCCTGGCCGCGGCGCTGGCCCTCAACACGCAGGATACGGACCGGGTAAGGCTGTACCTGAGTTCCGCGCCGTCCGAGCCGTACCAGGTCACCGAGCAGGACGGGACGTTGAACTCGGACATTCGCAACACGGCGATCAAGCTGCTGGCGTTGATGCAGATGGGCGGCGACGACCCGGCGTGCTTCGAGTTGGTGAACCGGCTTACGCGCTACATCGAGACCCAGCGCTACGGCTCGACTCAGGAGACCGCGTTCATTGTCACGGCTTTGGCCATGTACTTCCAGCGGATCGAACAGCAGACGGGCAAGGCGGCGGCGACCGTCACCGGGCCGGAGGGCGCGACGAAGATCGGCGTCGGGGAGGCCTATCGTGGCGAGCACGCGGGTCCCGGCGGCGCGTACACCGTGACCAATACCGGCAAGGGTCCCATCTTCGTGAGCTTCACCGTGGGAGGCACACCGACCCAGGCGGATATTCGCGAGGTTCGCGAGGGCTTCACCGTGACGCGCACGATGCGATCGGTGCGTACCGGCGACGCGGTGGAGGGCGGCTTCGCCCACGGCGAGAGTTACGTGGTAGACATCGGGATCAAGGTCCGGGACGACTCGAAGAACGTCATCGTTGACGATGGCCTGCCAGCGGGATTCGAGATCGAGAATCCGCGCCTCGACCCCGACCTGCTCGCGGGCATCAAGATGCCTGAGGCCGTAACGCCGACCCATCTCGAGGTGCGCGACGACCGATTTATCGCCGCGTTCAACGCGCTCGAAAAGGGCGAACATCACGTCTATTACGTGGTGCGCGCGGTGACGCCGGGCGCGTTCCAGCGGCCCGGCGCGCGGGTCGAGTGCATGTACGACGCGGCGGTGCGCGGCGCGGGCGTGCCCGAGACCGTCGAGATCAGGTAGCGCACGCAAATAGACGGTGGAGACCTTCGGTCGGAACCGTGACGCGGTCGGGAGACCGGCCACAACAAACGAATGGACGATATGGACAATATGGACAATAGGAGCTAGCGCTGATGGCGGCGTGTCCACCAGAGCCGAACGGTCCCCTCTCGGGCGTCTCGCGGCGCGGGCGCTTGTTGAAGTGCGTCTTGGGGCTGGTGGTGATGATGGCGCTGATCGTCCTCGCGGGCCTTGCGGCGGGGGCGTGGCTGTTGCGGCAGCCTTTCGACGCCGCGCCCTACCTGGCTGCGCGGCCATCGGGCGAGATGACGGACCGCGACGGGCGCCTGCTCTACGCGTTCCTCAACGCGGACGAGCAATGGTGTTTCGAGCGTGACCTCGACGCCTTCAGCCCGTGGCTGATCCAGGCCACGCTGGCGGCGGAGGACCAGCGGTTCTATGCGCACCGCGGCGTGGACCCGCTAGCCATTGCGCGCGCCGCGTGGCAGAACCTGCTGGGGCGGCGCGTCGTCTCGGGGGCGTCCACGATTACGATGCAGGTCGTGAAATTGACGCAGGGCGACTCGCGATCGATCGCGGGCAAGGCGCGGCAGGCGTGGAATGCGCTGCGGCTCGAACGCCGCGCCGACAAACAGGCGATCCTGCGCAGTTACCTCAATAACGCGCCCTATGGAATGAACCTCGTCGGCGCGGAGGCCGCCGCACGGCGCTATTTCGGCGCGCCCGCGTCGGAATTGACGATCGCGGAGGCGGCGCTGCTGGCGGGGCTTCCCAAGGCGCCCGGCGCGTACATGCCGCTGGCGCACCCGGACCGTGCGTGCGCCCGGCGCGACTACGTGCTCGGCCGCATGTTGGCCGAAGGCTACATCACGCGCGAACAGCACGACCGGGCCGTTGCGGAGCCGGTGGCGGCGCGCCGGCGCGAATTCCCGCAACTCGCGCCGCACCTCGCGATGCGCTTGCGCGACGCGATCAGCGCCGAGGGCCACGTGCGCACCACCCTCGACGCCGCGGTGCAGCAACGACTCGAAGGGATGCTCCAGCGCGCCCTGAACCGCTTCGAGGGCGACGTGACCAACGCGGCGGCGGTGGTCGTGGACGCGGCGTCGGCCACGCTGCTGGCGCGCGTCGGATCGGCGGACTTCTTCCGCACGCCCGGCGGCGGCCAAGTGGACCTGTGCCGCGCCGCGCGGTCGCCCGGGTCCGCGCTCAAGCCGTTCCTGTACGCGCTGGCCATCGACCGCGACGTCCTCTATCCCTCCGAGATGTTGCTCGACGACACGATGGACTTCGGGGCGTACAACCCCGGCAACTTCGACGGCGAGTATCGCGGCCTGATCAGCGCGACTGAGGCCCTGAAATTGTCGCTGAACGTGCCGGCATTGACCGTGCAGCACCGGATCGGCGCGGCGGCGTTTCAGGAGTTCTTGCGCGCGTTGGGCCTGACCACGCTCACGATGGCCCCCGAACAGTACGGACTCGGCCTGACGCTGGGAAATTGCGAGGTCCGCCTCGAAGAACTCGCCGGCGCGTACACCATGCTCGCGAGCCTCGGCGATTACCGCCCGCTCGCGTATCGCGCCGACACACCGCGCCCGGGCCCTGCGCCGGTGTTGTCCCGCGGCGCGGCGCTGACGCTCTACGCCATGCTGGAACAACCGTTGCCCCTGGAACCGCGCGAGCATTTAACCCGCGCCCGGGGCGTCCAGCCCCGCGTGTGCTGGAAGACCGGCACCTCGACCGGCTACCACGACGCCTGGGCATTCGCCTACAACCGCCACTACGTCGTCGGCGTCTGGGTCGGCAACAACACGGGCAAGTCCTCGCGGCGGTTGATCGGCGCGCGGGCGGCGCTTCCGATTGCCGCGCGCGTGTTCCGGTCGCTGCCTCCGGTGAACGCGCCCGCCTGGCCGGCGATGGACGATGCGGTGCGCCGCGTGGCCGTGTGTGCCGCGTCCGGCCTGCCCGCGAGCGAGCATTGCCCCAAGACGAACGAGACGCTCGTCGCGCGCAAGCAATACCTGCACCGCCGCTGCGACGTCCACCGCGCGCGCGCGGGCGGCCAAGCCGTGATCGCACATTGGCCCGCCACCGCCATCGGCTGGGACCTCGCCCGCGTAAAGACGCCCGCAGCCCCGCGCGCCGCCGTCGGGACCCAGGCAAGCACACGGCGCAACCTCCGCGTGCTGTCCCCCACCAACGGCGGCAAATACATCCTCACCGGCGAGACCAAGGGCGACCTCATCCGGCTCAAGGCGTCCACCGACGCCGACGAGCCCCTGCACTGGTACCTCGATGGCCGCTACGTCGGCGTTTCGGCCCACGACGCGCCCCTCAACCTCAAGCTCCCACTCGGCGACCACGTCATCGCCTGCATGAACGGCCGCGGCGAATCGGACGAGGCCCGCTTCGAGGTCGTCTCGCCAAGACCCTTCCTTGAACTCAAGCAGGGCGCATAGGCCCGCGCCGCCGCGCTCCGTCTCCTCGTTCCCAAGTTACCCCCCGTTTCCTCGTTCCCAAGTTGTACTTGGGAACGCGCGCCGAAGCGTCGGGTTGACAGCGCGGCGGGGTTGTGGCAAGATACCCATATGGTGAATTTTTGTTCAGTGGTTTTTTCGAGGGCGGGAATCGTGCGGCGGAGGGGATCGGCCACAACGCGGACCGCGTGAAACAAGGCGGAAACCGGAAGGAGACGCAGGCATGTCGGTGACATCGGATGAAAGCAAGGCCAAGGCGAAGGCGCTGGATATCGCGGTCGCGCAACTGGAGAAGCAGTTCGGTCGCGGGACGCTGGTGCGCCTCGGGGACGACAGCTTCGTGCAGGGGGTGCGCGCGATCCCGTCGGGGAGCTTGTCGCTGGACATCGCGACGGGCGTCGGCGGCCTGCCGCGCGGGCGCGTGGTCGAGGTCTTCGGCCCCGAGTCGTCCGGCAAGACGACCTTGGCGCTGCACGTGGTTGCCAACGCGCAGCGGGAGGGCGGGATTGCCTGTTTCATCGACGCGGAGCACGCGCTGGACCCGGCGTTCGCGACCAAGATCGGCGTGAAGATCGACGACTTGCTCGTCTCGCAGCCCGACACCGCCGAACAGGCGCTCGAAATCTGCGAGAGTCTGGTGCGCAGCAACGCGGTGGACGTGATCGTGATCGACTCGGTGGCCGCGCTCGTGCCGAAGGCGGAGGTCGAGGGCGAAATGGGCGACCAGCACATGGGGTTGCAGGCGCGGCTCATGTCGCAGGCGCTGCGCAAGCTCACCGCGGTCATCAGCCGATCGAAGACGCTGGTCATCTTCATCAATCAGATTCGCGAGAAGATCGGCGTCATGTTCGGCAGCCCCGAAACCACCACGGGCGGCCGCGCGCTCAAGTTCTACGCGAGCATGCGCTTGGACATCCGGCGCATCGCCTCGATCAAGGAGAGAGAGGAAAACGTCGGCAATCGGGTGCGGGTCAAGGTGGTGAAGAACAAGCTTAGCGCGCCGTTCCGCGACGCCGAGTTCGATATCCTGTTCAACGAAGGCATTTCCTACGAGGGCGATCTGCTCGACCTCGCCGTGGCGGAAAAGCTCATCAAGAAGAGCGGCACGTGGTTCTCGTACAAGGATGAGAACCTCGGCCAGGGGCGCGAGAACACGCGATCCTATCTCCGGGAACACCCCGAAATTACGAGCGAGTTGCGTGATCAAATCATGAAAGCCAAGAGCGCCCACTGGATGCGGCCAAACGCGGCGGGCGACGCGAGCGCCGACGAGGCAAACCCTGGCGACGAATAATCCAGAGCCGACCGGCGATCCCGGCCGGCTGCCATCCCGCGAAGTCGCGCGCCCCGGCGACGGCGCTATGCAGACCCGGCGACGCCGGACGCGGCGCGAGGCGCGTCGCGCGGTATGGGCGCGGCTGGGGTTGTTGGCGTTGCTGCTTGCGGCGGCGGCGACGACGGGGGGGATTCTCTTCGCCAAGCACGAGTTGGAGACGGTCCGCACCTTGGTGGAAGATCGGATCGCCGAACGCGTGGGCGCGCGCTTCCGGACCGGCGGCGTCTCGATCGACGGCCTCAGCGCCTTGCGGGTTCAGGACGTCGAGGCTTGGGTCGCCTTGCCGTCCGGCGTCGACGCCCACATCCGGGTCCCGTCCTGCCGCATCGTGATCAACCTCACGGACCTGATCTCCGGCGCCCTAAGCATGCAGCGCATCGAGGTCAATGACGCCCGCGTCACCGTAAGCAAGTCGCGTCGGACACCGTCGCAACACGCCGCTGCCACGGGCTTGGAACTCGCCGCGGGCGCGTCCGGCGCGGCCTTCCGCGTGTTGGGCGAACAATGCCGCATCGAGTTCAAGGGGTTATGGGACGGCCCCGACGTCGTCCTCGACGAAATCGCCTTCGACGTTTCCCGACTCAGCGACGCCACGGACATTGCGGGCAAGATCAGTGGAACGGTTGCCCACGCGGCGGCGGACGCGCCGCCTGCGTTCCACGCCGACGTCCTTTACGGCGGTCCGCAGGACTTCAACGTCCGCGCGGAATGCGACGGCCTCACCCGGGCCGCGATCGGCGCGCTGTTTCCGGAGGCGTCAAGGATTCTGCGATCCGGCGGCGCTCAGGCCAAACTTCGCATCGACGGCTATCCCAATCGCACCGTAATGCTCCATGTTCAGACCCGATTCGAAGATGTCGCGATCCAGAATCAACCGTCCTTCCTTCCCCCACTCTCCGGATCGCTCACGGCGTTGGCCAATTACGATATCGAAACCCGGGAACTCACCCTCGATACCGCCCTCTTGCATACGATGGAACTCACGGGACGTCTCGACGGCCGTATTTCGTTCGCGGCGGGACCGCCCCACGTCGATCTTGCCCTGAGCGTCGAGGACCTGCCGCTCGCCGAGGCGTTGTCGAGCGCTCTGCCGCTCCAACTGGAAGGGCTCGGCGCCCTCGCGTTCGCCCTCGACGAAGCGGGCGGGGTGCGCGTCCACGCCGTCGGCGCGGCCTCGGACCTGGCCGTCACGGCGGAAGCACGGCTCGGCGCGGGCACGTTTACTTTCCAACCCGACAAAGACACACTCCCCACAGCCACGTTGTCGCTTGGCGGAGCCACGGTGGCGTGGTCCTCGACCGCGGGCGTGACCGGGGGCAGCGCTTCCGTCACCGGCGGCACAATCGCCCACGAGAAGGCCGGTATTCGCGCCCAGAACATCACGGGGCAACTCAAGATCGGCGACGGCGTGCTCACCGTCGACCCGATCAATCTCCAGCTTACCGGCAACCCCTTCGTGGGGCGCGTCCGCTACGTCATCGAGGAACGGCGCGGATCCTTCGAGGCGCAGGGCACGCTCGCGAACATCGAGCGAACCCTCCTCGGCAAGGGCATCAAAGAAACGGAAATCGCGGGGTCCGCGTCGGCCCGGTGTACGGGAACATTCGAGCCCGACCACTACGTCCTCGATCTCGCCGTCGACGCGACCCAGGCCGCCATCGAGCACGACTGGTGGTTCTACAAACGGGCGGGCGTCGGCGCGACCCTCCACGGCGTTAACGTGGACATCGTGCCGCGCAAGCGCATCCGCATGTCCGGTGCGTTCGCCGTCGGCACCTCGACGGGCAACGCCACGATAGAAATGGCCTACCACAATGGGCGCTATCGGCTTATGGCGTCGCGCGCGAAAGCGGACCGCCTGGACGTGGTCGAGGTAGGCCAGTGCATACGTATCCCCTACACGATAAGCGGCGGCAGCGGCATGGACGGCTTCTTCGAGTGGAAGCGCGCCGGTGACCAGCCCGACGCGGCGGTGATCGACGTTGGCGGCCGTTTCGACGAGATCGCCTTCCTGCCTCAAGGCAGCGAGAAGCCGGTCGTCGCGAGGGACGCCTCTGTGCGCGTCACACTGCATAACGAGCAAAAGGAAGACCGGACCGCCGTATTGCGCGTGACCGTCGGAGACGGGCGCATGCCGCCCTTCGACGAGCCGTGGCTGTTGCCGCTGCGCACGGACCCGGTACTGCTCGAGAAGTATCCCGAGCAACCGCGGTCGTGGACCTTCGACGTCGCGGTGGACCGCCTCGCGGCCCCACCCTGGAAGGGCACTCAGTTTACGGCCACAGGCGCATTCGACGACGACCACACGGATATCCAGGCGTTCAGCGCGCAGGTGGGCAGTGGCGACCTCAAGGGAAGCTACAGGCTTGAGAAAGCCGAGAACCTCTCCCACACCCGCGCCCAATGGCGCGACATCCCCGCCTCGATGCTGATCGATCACATCCATCTGCCGCGCGTGCTCGAAGGCCGGCTTACGGGAGAGATCGACTACCAGATCGACCGCGACGACCCGGGCACGCTCGCCGGCACGGGATCCTTCAACTTCCGCGACGGCGAGTTCAGCGCCGATTTTCTCTTTGCCCAATTTCAGGAATTTCTCGGCGGCGACTTGACCACCCTCCCCCCTTCGCTGCGCTTCTCGGAACTCGATTTCGACGTGCGGCTCGACGGCGATCGTGTCCACACCAGCAATATGCGCCTGGTCTCTAAAGGCATCATCATCACCGGCGAAGGCCACATCGCCCTCGGCGCGGACATGGACTACCTCATCAATGTCGTGCTGAGTCCGGACGTCGCCGCCCGTATGCCGGTCTTCACAGATTACTTCAATGTGGCGGGCCACCGGCTCTCGCAGAACGACATCGCGTTGACCTTCCGCATTACCGGCCCGACGTTCAAGCCCAGTGGCGAGGTCGTGGGTCTGCCGCCGCTCGGAGTGACGGTTGTCAGTGGCGCGGCGGAACTCGGGACCGAGGCGTTTCGCGTCCTCGACACGCCTAGACAAGTCCTCATCGATCTCTTTAGAATCGGAGGCGCTATTGTGGGCGTCGGGCGATGATCCGGCGATCTCGCGCGTTCGCGAATCAGGGATAGTGTAGCCATCGCATGGAAATCAGGATCAGCAAGACCGGCAGAACATGTTGCGTTTGCGATCGGACGTTCGAGCATGACGAGGAAGTGCATTCGCTCGTCCGCGCGACGGAAGGCAGTCTCGAACGGGAGGACTACTGCGACGCGTGCTGGGCGGCGGACCGCGCCTCCGGCGCGTATTCCCTGTGGACATTGAGCTTTTATGATCCCAAGGTTGCGGACCAGGAGCCGCCAGAGGTATTCTCGCCGCTGCGCCGCCTGTTTTATGAGGCGGTCGAGCAGGAAGATCGCGTGGACCAGGCAAAGGCCTTTCTTGCGGCACAGTTGCTCCGCCGCCAGAAGGTCTTCCGCCTGATCAAGGAATCCGACGAAGAAGAGGGGGAAGCGCGCCTCTACCTGTACGCGGACCGCATCGGCAACCGCCTGATCGAGGTGCGCGACCCGCGCTTCAGTTATCCGGAAATGGAAGCCGGAAGGCGCCGCCTGATCGCGCGCCTCGAGGAACTCGAAAGCCCGGAGCCCGCCGGTGACGACGGGAACGCCGAGGTTGATGGCCATGGTCATGATGCCGCAACGGAATAGTTCGAGATACGACGATGACGAGGACAAGCTGACCGCGCAGTTTACGCCCGGCCAACTGATCATCGGCATATGTGTGTCGCTTTTTGTTCTGCTGGCCGCGTTTCTACTCGGGGTCCTCGTGGGGAAATACGACCGATCCTTGAAAGAGACGGCGACGCCCGCGGCGGATACCGTCATTGCCGGCGGCCAGGGCGTGCAAGTGTCGCCCCGGGTCCCCGAACCGGTTTCCCTGCCGCCGGCGCCGGACCGTGCGACGGCGGACCAACCGCCGGATACGCCTGTGGTCGATCTGCCGCCGTTGCCTGCGACACCGGACGTGGACGAGACGCAGCCCGCCGAAGAGCCGCCACCCGCGCCCCCGGCAGCTGCCCCTGATGAGTCGGACGTCTCGGTGGAGCCACCGCCGCAAGATGTTGCCGCGCCAACGGCTGCCGCCGCGCCCTCGCCGCCGCCGCCGGCGCTCGTGCCTCTCGAACCGCCGCCGGAGGAACCGCCGGCCGCCGAGGAACCAGCCGCAGTGGCGGAAGCCGCGCCGCCGCCCCCTCCCACGCCGCCGCCGGCGCCTGTCCAAGCCGCCACGGAAGCGGTTCCGACGGGCTATGGCGTCCAGGTCGTGTCGCTTACGGGAGACCGCCGTATCGAGGGCGCGGCATCATGCCAAAGCAAGCTTAAGGCCCAAGGTTGGGAATCCGTCATTCTGCAATATAATGAGGGGCAGAGCTACGCCGTGGTGGTCGTCGGCTTCGCTGATCGCGCCGCGGCGCTGGCGGCGCGAGACGCCTTGCGGCAGCAAAAGGAGTTCAAGGATTGTTTTGTGAAAACGCTCCCATAAGCGCGGAGGAGGCCACTCGATGAAGGTTGCCGTAGTTGGTCCCGGAGCCATGGGGTGCCTGTTCGCCGCCCGACTCGCGCGCGGCGGTACAAAAACGTTTCTCGTCGACTACAAGGCGGACCGCGCCGCGCGTCTGAACACGAGCGGCGTCCGCGTGGAAGATGAGGAGGGCGTCTGGACCGCCAAGCCCGAGGTGGTCACCGCCGTGCCGCCCGCCGTCGATCTGGTCATCGTCTTGACGAAAGCGTACTCGACGGGCCGCCTGCGTTTCCCCCCCGAAGTGCCGGTACTGACGCTGCAAAACGGCCTGGGCAACGTGGAGACGCTTTGCTCGATGGTGGGCAGCGCGCGGGTTCTCGTGGGCGTCACATCGGAAGGCGCGACCGCCTTGGGCGAGGGCCACGTGCGGCACGCGGGCACCGGCGCGACGTGCCTCGGCGCATGGACTTCGAGCAGCCCGGAAGAGGCCGTGAACGCGTTGCGCAATGCCGGCTTCGACGTCGAGGCCACGGAGGCGCCGGGCCAACTCGTGTGGGAAAAGGTGGCCGTGAACGCCGCAATCAACCCGCTCACCGCCATCCTCAACGTCCCGAACGGCATGCTCCTCGAACTCAAGGACGTGCGGCAGCTCATGCGCGACCTGGTCGTCGAGGCCGCGAAGGTGGCCTCGACCGAAGGCTACCGCTTCGCCCAGAGCCTCGTCGAGACCACGGAGGAGGTGTGCCGTAACACCGCCTCGAATATTTCCTCGATGCTACAGGATATCCGCGCGGGCAAGCCCACCGAGATCGACGCCATCAGCGGTGAAATCCTGCGGCGCGCGCAGTTGGCGTCGCTGCCGGCCCCGCGCACGCGCGTGGTCTACCAACTCGTCCGCGGCCTCGAACACCATTGAAATTCCCCGGCCTTCAATATGAGAGTCCGCAGCCGTTCACGTTCCGGCAGCGGTTGGTTCTCGCCGTCGCGCCCGCGCCGATAGCGGCCGTCTTCAAGCTGCTTGCGCGCACCTGCCGTTTCGAGTTTCGCGACCGCCATTACCTGGAAGACGTCACGGCGCGGGGCCGCGCCATCATCCCGATTTGGCATGAGTGCCTCGGGCTCGGCGTCTTCGTGTTCAGACACTCGAATTATCACAGCCTCACCAGCTATAGCTTCGACGGCGAACTGGCCACGCGGATCATCAACCGCTTCTGCATCGAGGCCGTGCGCGGATCCTCTTCGCGCGGGGGTTCCGACGCCCTGGTCAACCTCGCGAAGGCCCTGGAATACGTCACTGTGGGGTTTACGCTCGACGGCCCCCGCGGGCCGCGTCGCATCGCCAAGCCGGGCATCGCCATCCTCGCCGCGCGCACGCAGACGCCCGTCGTGCCGCTCGCCTTCGCCGTGGACCGGTGCTGGCGGCTGCGATCGTGGGACCGATTCCCCTTCCCGAAACCGTTCGCGCGCGTCCTGGGCGCCTGCGGGCCGCCGATTCCGCCGCCTCGCGACGATGCCCCGGAGAACGTCGAGCAGGCGCGCCGCGAAATTGAAGCCCGCCTCAACGATCTTCAGTGGGGTCTCGAACGCGAAGTCTGCGGTGCGCCGGTCTTCGAGCCTTCCGACTCGCCCTGAGGCAGCGACCGTGTTGTTTTTGCGAAGGCCATGCCCTCGGCTATGATGGCGCCATCCTTCCGGCCGCGTCTACCGGGCGCTTCCCGGAAGATGCGCGACGGATGGAAGCTTACAGCCGAATAAGGAATGCCGCATGAAGGAAGTCTGCGTGTTGGGGTTGGGCTACATCGGATTGCCCACGGCGAGCGTGCTTGCGACCAACGGCTTCAAGGTCGTGGGGGTCGATGTTTCCCAACGCGTCGTGGACACGGTCAACGAGGGCAACATCCACATCGAGGAGCCCGGCCTGCAGACCGTCGTACGCGCCGCCATCGGATCGGGCAACCTCCGGGCGGCCCGCGAGCCCGAGGCAGCGGACGTATTCATTATCGCCGTGCCGACGCCGCTCACGGCGCGCAAGACGGCGGACATGAGTTACGTCACGCGCGCGGCGGAATCGATTGTGCCGTTGCTCCGGGCCGGCGTGCTGGTCATTCTGGAGTCCACTTCGCCGCCGGGCACGTGCCGCGACCTCTTGCGTCCCATCCTCGAACGGTCCGGCCTGAGCGTCGGCAAGGAAATTCACCTGGCCCATTGCCCCGAGCGCGTGCTGCCGGGAAAGATTCTTAAGGAACTCATTCACAACGACCGGGTCATCGGCGGCTATGACCGCGCCGCGGCTCGGAAGGCGCGCGATCTTTACGCCCGCTTCGTCGACGGCGAACTCTTCCTCACCGACGCGACAACGGCCGAGATGGTCAAGATACTGGAGAATACGTACCGCGACGTGAATATCGCGCTGGCGAACGAGGTGGCGGTGCTCTGCGAGCGTCTCGGCATCGATTTCTGGGAGTGCGCCCAACTCGCAAATCGGCATCCACGCGTCGCGGTGCACCGCGCCGGACCCGGCGTCGGCGGCCACTGCATATCCATCGATCCGTGGTTTCTCGTCGAGAAGTTCCCGGACGACGCGGCGATGGTCCGCTTGGCCCGGCAGCGCAACGACAGCATGCCCACGCACGTGGTGCGCCGCGTTCGAGACCTGCTCGGCGACCTGCAAGACCCGAAGATCGCCGTGCTCGGCCAAGCGTACAAGGGAAACGTCGACGACATCCGCGAGAGTCCCGCCGTCCACGTCGTGGACTTGCTCAAGGCAGAGGGGCTGCGCTGCGCCGTCTACGACCCGCACGTGAAGAAAGGCCCCCACGAACTCGTTTCCCTCGAAGAATGCCTCCACGACGCCGACCTGCTGCTGGTGCTCACCGCGCACGACGAGTTCAAGTACCTCAATCCGCGCCAGGTGGCCCGACAGATGCGGACCAATCTCCTGCTCGACACGCATAACGTGCTCGAACACGAGGATTGGACCTTGGCGGGATTCCGCGTGGCGGTGCTCGGCGTGGGTGCGGCTGTGAACGCGTAACCCTAAGTAGGTGAAGCGTAGCCGTATGACGTGGCACGGGCATCTTGCCCGTGACCGGTTTCAGAACCGGTCCTGGTGCGTGAACTGCGCGACCTCGCGGCGCGGCGGCGCGGGCACGTCGCCCGCGGGATAGCCGATCGGCATGATCGTCACGATCTCGAAGTCCTCGGGCACGCCGAGCGTCTTTCGCGCCGCGTCGTGATCGAACAGGCCGAGCACCAGCGAGCCGAGGCCGAGCGTGTGGGCCGTCAACGCGATGTTCTGCGTCAAGACGCCCAAGTCGAAAAGCATCCAGTCGCCGAAACGGGTCAGCGCGTTGCCTTGGTAGAAGCCGGAAACGCGCCGCTTGCCGCAGACCGCCAGCAAGACCGGCGCGCTCTCGACGCAGCGGCGACCTGGGTTGCCCTCGGGTATCGCTTCTTGCAGCGCGACCTTCACCGCCGCGTCCCGCACGACGATGATCTCCCAGCATTGCGTGTTCGCCCAGGATTGCGCCCAGCGCGCCGCCTCGAGCAGTTGGGCCAGCGCCTCCTCCCCCACGGCCTCGTCCCGATACCGCCGCACGCTGCGACGCCCCGTAATGATGTCCATGAGTTCCTTCATGCGATTACTCCTTCCGCGTCGCGGGCTGAGGCCGCCTCTTCGCGGCGCCTGCGCGCCGCACGGCCCAGCCACGCCACGGCAACCAGCCCGACGACGACCGCGAACAGGGTCGTCGCGATGCCGGCATAGACCCTCCAGGAATGATACACGAACGCGACGCGGTGCGTCCCCGGCGGCACGATCACCGCCTTGAAGGCGTCGTTCGCGCGCAGGATTGGCGCGGCCTTGCCGTCAATGTAGGCCCGCCAGCCGGGATACCACGCGTCGAGGTTAGTGAGTATGCGGTGGCCGGGCAGGTCCGTCACTTCGACGAGCACCCGATTCGCCGACCGGGCAAGCACGTGGATGCGCTCACCCTCGTCCTGCATATCTGAGAGGAGGTACAACTCGGCGACCTCGATGGGCGCTTGCCCGTCGGCCGCCCGGAACGTAACGGTCCCGCGAACACGTTCGAATTGCGGCAACGGAATCTCGACCGTCCGCCAGGCCTCGCCCCACGACTTCAGGGTCGCGAATTTTCCGTCCTGACGCCGGTTCACGTCGGCGTCCCGAAAACGCGGCTGCACCGCCACGGCGCGCGGCGAGCGCAAGACAATTACCAGCGCGCTGTGCCGGCCCCCGGTGTCGATCTCAGGCAACTCGAAGGTGCGCTCGACGCGCCCGGGCCGCAGGCGGTCGTCCAGGCGCTCGCGCGCTGCGGCGTCGAGCAGGTCCGTGCGTTCGCCGTGCCGTTCCGCGTCGTCCGTCGATATGCTGCTGCGCGATAGTTCCTCGACGCGGACTTCGGGGACGGGCACGTCCTCGGCCTCCGGCAAGAACACGGTTGTCGCGGCGGGAAACAGGCTGTGCTTGCCGATCAACGGCGCGCGCACAACTTGGCGCGCGAGCCAGAATTGGCGTTTCAGGAACAGGTTTCCGCGGTGGTTTTGCTGCGTGATCTCGTAGTCCTTGACGCTGCGCTGGTATCGCGAACCGCGGGCGTCTCCCGACAAGGTCTCGCGGACGCGCTCGATATACACGGGCTCGTAGCCGTGCATGACGCCGCGCAGTTCGTATAGATGTCGATTCTGAAAGTCGTCAACACCGCGCGCGTTATCGGCCCAGAATTCGGTGCTGAAATTGCGATTCCCGTAGCGCTGGTATTCCTGCGCATAGAGCATGGCCGGCACGTACTCCGCGTTCCACACCAGCGTCTCTCCGACCACGGCCAACAGCAATGCGACCCGCCAGAAGCGAGGGAAATCCAGCCAACCGGCCATCACCATGACGCACAACGCCACGCCGGGGACCGCGAGCGCCAAGGTCCGCAGGATCGCGCCGTCGCCGCCGAGCCCGATGTATTCGCCGCCCAGCAACGGCTTCAACGAATACAGCAAGAACGCCCCCACGACAAGAACGGCGGCGTCGCGCACCATCACCAACATGCGCAGGCAGAACGCCCGCCACGGTCGGCCCGCTCCCGTCGCATCGGAGGCCGACTGCCCGCGCCACGGACCGGTTACGGCGTCCAGGCCGAATCCGGCCAGGAACGCCGCGGGCAACAGCGCGAAATCGAAGGCGCGCGTCGAGGCGATCATCTGTATCGGCGAAAGGGCGTAAAAGAACCGCGAGAGCGGCGCGGGCGGTCCCATGCTCAAGTCGAACAGGACCAAGAATAGCCCGAGGTTCAACAGAACGGCGCGGCGATGCCGGTGCGTCAGTCCCACGAGCGCCAGGAGCAACGCGGCAATGCCCGCGCCGCGAATGTCCTCGACTTCCCACCTGGTGCCGGGATAGCGAATCAAATCGTGAAACAATTGCTGCCACGTCTTCGCGTAATGCGGCACGGCGAGGGTGAAGTCGCTGTCTTTCACGCGTGAACTCATACCGGCCAGTTCGCTGCCCGGCAGCAGGAGCGCCATCCCGGCGAGCGCGGCGAAGCCCAGGAATAACGCGACGAACAGCGCATCCCCGACAAGCGCGCCGGGAATGCGACGGATCGAGACGCGCGCCGCGGTCTGGTCCGGGCGCAGTACGCGCTGGAGGCACACATACCCGACGACGCAGACCGCCATGTACGGCGCGATATTGAGTGCGCCGGTAAGCATGCTCAGCCCGAAGATCAATCCGGCCAGAATGCCGTATTGCGCCTTCCGGCAGACGTTCGGCGCGTTGACCGCGCCGCGCGCCAGCAGCAAGAGCCACGGCAGCCATGCCACCATGAAGATAAAATGATATTCGCAGATGCGCCGCACCCAGATGGCGCTCAGGAGAAAGACGAGGGCGGCGGCCAGCGCGCCGGCGCGGCTGAGCCCATAGGTTCGGGCCAGCAAGAGGATGCCGATACCCGCCACGAGCAGATGCAGGGCCACCAGCACCACGAGGCCGATCTGCGTCTTGAGTGGCGTCGGGTCGAACGAGATCGCGCTGCGCAAGAGATTGAGCGGATACAGCGCGCCCGTGACGGGGTTGGCAATGTACGGCATGCCGCAGAAGGTGAGCGGATTCCACAGCGGCAGTTCCCCGCGATGCAGGCAGTGGTCCAGGTAATAGCACAGCGGCCCGACCTCGCGGTAGACGTCATAGCGACCCGATAGGCGCGCGTGATCGCCGATAAAAACTTCCCGATACGTAATGCCCAGCGCCGTCGCCACTAGAACGACGAGCAGGAACGCCGATATCCAGCCCCATCGGGGTTCGCTTGCCGTTTTCATTTCCACGTCTTAAAGGTCCTCGTTCTCGTTCTCGTTCTCGTTCTCGTTCTCGTTCTCGTTCTCGTGCTCGTGCTCGTTATCGTAATCGTACTCGTGTCATCCCAAGAGTCGCACACCAAGGAAGATGGACGGAATGGACGATATGGACCAAGCACCGTCGTTCGCCTCCCCGTAGGTCGTCTTATGTTGGGAAATCCTTGCTTCTCCGCGCCTCATAATCAAGCCGAGCCGCGCCCGGCGCTACGAGAATTCCTCGTGCATGCGGTCGCAGTAGTAGCGCACGTTGTCCCATTTCGCGTCCGGGGCCAGCCGGTGATCCGGGCACGGCAGGTAGCCGCCGAGCGCGACCAACGGCTTAAGCCGCTCGATCTCGGCGTCCACGGCGGCGAAGTCGCGGGACAACACGTTCTTGTTCATGCCGCCGACGCCGCGCAGTTCGCGACCGTACTGATCGCGCCACGGAGCGATGCTCGCGTTCCACGTGCCCACCTCGATGGGAAACATGGTGTTCACGCCGTTCTCGAACCAGATCGGGACGAGGGCGTCGATGCAGCCGTCGCAGTCAAGCGACACGATCCGGATGCCGTAGCTTCGCACGAGTTCCGTGATACGACGATAGTGCGGCCCGACCTTCTCGGCAAAGACCGACGGAATGACCAACGGCCCGTTCTTGAAGCAGATATCCTCCCAGAAGTGGGCGAAATCGAACTTCGCGCCGGAGGCGAGCGCCTTCGCGACAACGGTGTAACAAAGTTCGCCGACGGTGTCGATGATCTCGGTGTAGAGCGCCTCATCCTCCGCGTAGAGATAGCTGGAGCCAGTCACCCCGAGCACATTGCGAATCGTGCCGAACAGGCTGCCGCAATGCAGGCCGTAATGGTATCCTCTCGTGTCCGCCCGCAGGAACTCGAGGCCGCCCTCGCTCCACAACACCATCTCGTCATTCACGCGAACCTTCTGTTCCGTGATACGCTCTTCGCAGTACGCCAAGCGATGGCGGTAGTGTTCTTCCCAATCCGCGCGGCCCTTGAGCAGGTGGTCTATCTCCGCCGGAATCGACCCCGCGCCGGTCCGTTCGAGTTCGATAACGCCAAACTCGTTACGGACCTTCCGCGACCCGTCCGGCATCTCCTCGACCGTCTCCCGCTCGAAAACCGGGCGCAAGAAGGTCTCCGGATGAAACGCCGAGTAGTAATTCGCGTCGAACCCGAGCCGTTCACTGATGACGGCGTCCGTCGGGTTGCCGTCGCCCCAGTCCTTCGCTTCCTGGTCGGTAATGTGTCCTTCGTCCGCGAATTTTTCGAGCGTTTCCTTCCAGAACCCGAAATGGACGATGGGCAGCCTGTCATAGGACTGATAGTTCAATACTGCATCTACCCGCTCACGATTTGTCATACAGGCCACTCCCGGTACGTTGTGTCTTTGACCCCATTCATCACGAAGGACGCAGCGAAGACAATCATGAGCGCGCGCACGGACTCGCGAATCCGCCGGTCGCGAACCCGCCTCAGGTCCTTTTCGAAACCAGCGACGAAGACAGCCTTCACGAGACGTCGTCCAAGCGGCGCAGAATGTCGTCCCTGGCGACTTCCGGCGTATGCTCCTCCTCCTGAATGGCCCTCACCATGGCTACATCTTCGATGGCTTCAACAAGCAGTTCGGAAAGGTACTCGCGCCGTTCGTCGAGAATGTCAATAAGGGCCTCTTTGACTAGTTGTTTCAGTCTTGCTTCGTCCATCACCGTTTTCATGACGGGCTTCCCTTACGCTGGTCTGACGTGGTGTATCGTATGCGATTTGTGAACGCCGCGCAAGCCGCCGCGAATCCACTCACCGTGCTCGCGCGATGATCCCATCGCGTGGTTGCCTGTTGGCCGTCCAAACGGTTCTTGCGCGATTTTCCGGCGCTTTGGTAGAGTAGCCGGACGGCGCGTGCCGCCTTCCCCGAAACCATGCTTGTGCGTCCTTGCCCGGTACAGGCAACGTCCGCACGTGGCGTACGGGCCGTGAGAAGCACCGCTGTGGAGGCGCATTATGACCCTGTTCGAAGATTTGACCTGGCGCGGCATTGTGCATCAGGTCACCCATGAGGAACTGGCCGCCGAGCTCGAAAAGGGACCGATGACGCTGTATTGCGGGTTCGACCCGACGGCGGACAGCCTGCACATCGGGCATCTGCTCCCCGCGCTCGGTCTTGCCCGGTTCCAGCGGGCGGGCCATGCCCCCATCGCGCTCGTCGGCGGCGGCACGGGGCTTATCGGCGACCCGAGCGGCAAGTCTGATGAACGCAGCCTGCTGACGAAGGAGCAGGTCGAGGCGAACGTGGCCGGTATCCGCCGGCAACTCGAGCAGTTTCTCGATTTCGAAGGCGCACACGCGGCCACGCTGCGCAACAACGCGGACTGGCTCTGCGGCCTGCCGCTGCTCGATTTCCTCCGCGACATCGGCAAGCATTTCAGCGTCAACGCCATGCTGACGAAGGACTCGGTGCGCCAGCGGCTCGAAGACCGCGAGCATGGCATCTCGTACACGGAGTTCAGCTACAGCCTGTTGCAGGCTTATGATTTCCTGCATCTATGCGGGCAGCACGATTGCCGGCTCCAGATTGGCGGCAGCGACCAGTGGGGCAACATCGTGGCGGGCATGGACCTCACCCGCCGCCTGCTGCGCAAGGACACCTACGGCCTCACGTTCCCGCTCATCACGAAGGCCGACGGCACGAAGTTCGGCAAGACCGAAAGCGGCAGCGTCTGGCTGGACCCAGGGCGCACCTCGCCGTATCGCTTCTATCAATTCTGGATCAACCAGGCGGATGCGGACACGCCGCGGCTGATCCGGTTCTTCACATTCCTCGATCACGAGGCCATCGCCGAACTCGACCGCGCCGTGGCCGAGGAACCTCACAAGCGCGCGGCGCAGCGCCGACTGGCCGAGGAAACCACGCGCATGGTACACGGCGCGGCGGCGCTTGCGAACGCGGTCAAGGCGTCCGACGCGTTGTTCGGCGGGGACTTGCGCGGGCTGGACCAGGCAACGCTCGAGGACGTCTTCAGCGAGGCGCCCAGCGCGACCTTGCCACGGGCGGCGCTCGGCGGGGACCGCCTGCTGCTCGACGCGCTTGTCGAGGCGGGCGTGTTTTCGAGCAAGGGCGAGGTGCGGCGGCTTGTGAAGAACGGCGGCCTGTACCTGAACAACGAGCGCATCGACGCGGAGGACGCCAAGCTGACGCCGGCCGCGTGCCTCGCCGGCGATATCGCCGTGGTCCGCACGGGCAAACGGAACTACCACCTGCTTCGCTTCACGGCGTAACCGCGCTGCTCGATTTTCACGGCATCGCGACGCGGAGGTGCATGCTCTTGAGTTGCGTAAGCTGGAGCAGGCCGTAGTGCGACAGGCTGGCGCCCTTGCCAGTGTCCTTGACGCCGGTCCAGGGCAGGGCCGGGTCGAGATAGTCGCAGCGGTTCATGAAAAAAGTCCCGGTCTCGATGCGTTCACCGATGCGCCTGGCGCGATCGAGGTCCGCGGTCCAGACCGACGCGGTAAGGCCATAGGGGCTGTCGTTCATGAGGCGGACGGCTTCCTCGTCGTTCGCGACCGGCAGAATGCCGACGACGGGGCCGAAACTCTCCTCCCGCATGAGCGAGCAGTCCTGGGGCGCGTCCGCGACCACCGCCGGCGGACAAAACCAGCCCGTAGCGGGCTTGACGAACTCGTCGAACCCCACCACAAGCCGCCCGCCGCGCGCCACGGCGTCGCGTACCTGCCCTTCGAGAAACGCCGGGGCCGACCTGGTCGCCATCGGCCCCATGGTGGTTCTCTCGGTCGACGGGTCGCCGAGGACGGCATAGCGGCGGGTTTCGGCGACGTAAGCCTCGACAAATCGGTCGTAAATCGATTGCTCGACGTAGATGCGCTCGACGGCGCAGCAAGACTGGCCCGCGTTGTAGAGCACACCATCGACCGTGTTCGCGACGGTGAAGTCGAACGGGGCGTCGGCGCAGACGTAAGCGGGGTCCTTGCCGCCGAGTTCGAGACCGACGTGCATGAATTTGTCCCTGGCGCTCTGAACCACCTCATGGCCGCCGCGCACGGACCCGGTGAAGGAGACGTAGTTGACGCCCGGATGCCGAATGAACCCCTCGGTGACCGCGTGATCGGCGTAGATGTCCTGGACAAGACCCTCGGGCGCGCCGGCTTTCTCGAAGGCGTCGACAAAGGCGCGTCCGCATAGGGGCGTGCGGCTCGAATGCTTGATGATGACCGCGTTGCCCGCGAGCACGGCGGGCACGATGACGTTGACGGCGATGAGGAGCGGATAATTCCACGCGGCGATATCGAGCACGACACCGAGCGGTTCGTGGCGGATATAGCGCACGAAACCCGGCTTTTCCGGCAGGTACTCGTCCCGCAGCGTCTCTTCGGCGATGGCGATCATGTGCCGGGCGCGGTCGAGCGTGGTGTTCACCTCGTTGTGCGCGTGCTTTATGGGCCGCCCCATCTGCAGCGAGATATTCCGGGCGATTTCGTCGCGGTTGCCGTCGAAGGCATCGAGGAACCGCTCGCACAGGGCTCGGCGCTCGGCGGACGTGGACCAACGCCAGCCCTCGAACGCCTTGCGCGCGCTGCTTACGACGCGGTCCACGTCGCCGGGCGCGAGCATGGGCAGGGTAAGTGCGGTTTCCTCGGTGTACGGATTGATTACGCGCAGTTCTTTCGTCATGACAGATCCCTCGGGTTTGCTCGGCAAAGCAGAGGGTGATTATACGTAGCGGGTTCCGCGAGGGACAAGCCTATGGACCGGATGGACGATATGGACAGGATGGACTAGATTCCCCTGCCATCGTCTGTCCTGTCCATTCCGTCCATTCCGTCCATTTCGTCCATCCTGGTCCCCCGATTGATGCCCGTTGCGGGGTCTGGTAAGCTGCAGCCATGCAAGGCTACGTTTCCCATGACTGGGCGGAGGAAACCATCGAGGCCAAGACCCGATGGTTTCGATCATTGCCGGTCGCTGAGCGCATCGAGGTGTTCTGCGCGTTTACGGACCTCGCCCTGAGCCTCAATCCCGGTCTGCTGGACAAGAAGCATGTGGAACCGGTACCAGGACGTATTCAGGTCATTAGCTTGCCGAAGCGTTAGGTCTGTCGCCGACCCCGACATTCTCGGCGGCTTCGCGCGGCAGCCCGCGCGCTTCGTTGGCCGTGAAAGCGGGGCTTGGCTTGGCCGTTGGCGCGTGTAAGAAACGCGGTCGGTGAGGTGGCTGTTTTGCGGAACGACTTGGGGTTTTGGCCGTTTTCGGATATACTACGTATAGTGGGAAAAGTTGCGGAGTGACTTGGGCATGAGAAAAGACCCGATATTCCCGGCGTTGGCGGTGGGCATCGTAGCCGCAATCGGCGCGTGGGCGGCCCTCGATGCGGCAGCCATGCCGCCCGACGAGGCTATCCGCGTCCTCGACGGGATGCCGCTCTGTTTCGAGCCGAATGTAGGCCAGATGGGCGAATCCGCCGCCTTTCTCGCGCGGGGGTCGGGGTATCGGCTGTACTTGTCGGACGACGGCGCGATCCTGAGTTTTCCCGGGCGGGACGGCGCACCCTCGGAAACGCTGGGGGTGCGCTTCCCCGGCGGCAAGGCCCAAGACCAAGCGGTTTCGTCGCATTCGCGGCTGGTGGGCGAAGCGCCGCTCGCGGCGCGGGCCCAGTATTTCCTCGGGAACGACCCGGCGCTTTGGCGCGAGAATGTCCCGCTTTACGGGCGCGTGCGATACCCCGCTGTGTTTCCCGGGGTGGACTTGGTGTATTACGGCCGCGAGGGAGAGATCGAGTTCGACTTCGAGGTCGCGCCGGGCGCGGACCCCGGCAAGGTGCGGATGACCTTCGAGGGCGCGCAGGCAATCGATTTGCTGCCGGATGGCGCGCTGCTGGTAACGATGGACGGGGGCGCGTTCGTGCATCATCCCCCCGAGGCATACCAGGAAGTTGCGGGAGAACGCCTGCAGGTCCCGGCCCACTACGTGCGCTACGGGGAGTTTGAGGTCGGATTTGCCGTGGACGCCTACGACACGGCGCGCCTGCTGGTCATCGATCCGGTATTGACGTACAGCACGTTCTTGGGAGGCTCCCTTGATGACGAGGGGTGGGCGGTGGGCGGATTCGAACTGGCGGGCGGCGAGCGGCAGATCTACGTGGCCGGGTCAACGCTCTCGACGGATTTTCCCGAGACCGAGGGCACGCAAAGGTCCAGCGGCCGGGACATCTTTCTTCTGCGCCTGGACCCGAGCGTGACGGGCGAATTCGGGCTGGTGTGGGCGCTGTACTTCGGCGGCGCGGCCGATGACGTTCCACGGGACATGTCGCTCGTGGACTTGGGCTCCGCCCCATTGGTCTATCTCGTGGGCGCGACGGCCTCCCCGAACTTCCCGATCCTCAACCCGATCAACGGCGAAACGCTGCTCAACAATACCGGCGCCACCGGCAAGACCGACGGATTCATCATCGGGTACGACGCGAGGAACAAGTCCCTCGCCTTTTCGACCTATTTCGGGGGTTCGGATAACGACGTTATCACCGCGGTCAGCGTGGTGCAAGCCACAACGAACCCCTGTATCGCCGGCTATACGTCTTCGACGGACCTGCCGACTGCGGCCGTGCCCTTTGTCGGGCCGGGCGCCCAGCCGTTCACAGACGCCTTCGCCGCGCGGATAGCCTACAATCCGGCCGCGCCGGCAACGCCGCCTGCCGTGAATTTCTCGAGTTGGTTGGGCGCGCCCGACGCCAGGGCCGAGGGCATCGCCTTCCGCGACGGGAACCGCGTGATTATCGGGGGGTGGGCCCGCGCGGGGCTGCCGCAACAGGGAAACGCGCTGCAACCCGGGTTCGGCGGCGGCGACCGGGACGGCTTTTTCGCGACGCTGAACATGGTCGCCACGGACCCGACCGACGTATTGCGGTACTGCTCGTATTTCGGTGGCCCGGGCGATGACGCCGTTCACGACATCTCGAACGAGGGGTTTACCATCCCTACGAAGCTGTTCCTTGTCGGTGAGACGAATTCGCCCACGCTTCCGGGTGGCGTGAACGGCGTACTCGGCGCGCTGAACAACGGTTTGGGCGGCGCATCAAAGGACGGGTTCGGCGCCAAGTTGGACTTCGGGGGTCTTGACGACTTCAACCTCCAGTTCTCCGCGTATCTTGGCGGCGAGGGCGATGACCGGCTGCTGCGCATGGCGGCGGGAACGCAGCGCCATTTCGCCTGCGGGTTCTCGAATTCGAAGCCGGAACAGTTCCCCGACGCGCTCATGGTGGGACGGTTTCAGGACGCGTTGAACCCCGGTCAGGAACCGGACGACGACCCGCTCGCTTATGACGGGCTTCTGCTGGAGTTGAACTTCGGGTCGCCGGACCTGATACTGGCCGGAGTCTTGCGTTTCGGCACATTACTCGGCGGGCGGCACAGCGACCGCTTGCTGAACGTGGCGATGACCCTGAGCAATCGGGTCTATTGTGTCGGCGCCACCGATTCGCCGAATTTCCCGACGTTGAACCCATTCCAGGCGGTTCATAAGAGCGCGACCGACGCCTTCGTATTCGAGTTGCGCGGTGACAAACAGCCCATTTACGTCAACGTAAACGTAGCGGGCGGCGCGGGCAACGGATCGAGTTGGGAGAACGCGTATCCCAGCATCGCCGACGCCGTTTACGCCGCGATTCCGCCCGCGATGGGCGACGAAATCTGGGTTGCGGGGGGCGTGTACCCCGAGAACGACCTTGCCATTCCGACGGGAGTATCGCTCTACGGCGGCTTCAACGGCACGGAAGGGTCGCGCGACCAGCGGGACTGGATCGCGAACCCGACGATCGTGGAAAGCCCCGGCCCGGGAGAGGTCATTTTCGTGGGGGCGTCCGAGGCACGGCTGGACGGATTCGTCATCCGAAACGGAAACGGCATCAATAATGGCGCCGGACTGTACTTCCAACCGACATATACCACCATCTGGATGGACGTGGCCAACTGCTTCTTCTACGATAACTCGGCCATCGAATTCGGAGGAGCCATCTACACGCGGAACGGGGAGTTACGCATCGTCAACAGCGTCTTCGTCAACAATAGCGCCCTGATGTCCGGCGGGGCCGTCTATTCGTTCGCGAACGAGACGGTGATCACGAACTGCACGTTCGCGCGGAATACGGCGGTGCTCCAGGGCAACCACGTGGTGAACGACATGTCGTTCGCCACGTACACCATGCGCGTTACGAACTGCATCTTCGCGGAAAGCGGCAATACGATCATAAATGATATCTTCGATCTGCTCCCGGGAACGTCCGTCTTCGAGGCCTGCCTGGTTCAGGGGACTTCGACACTGTTAGGCGTCGTAACGAACGTGTTCAACGGCAATCCCGCCTTTGTGCGCGACCCCGGCGCAACGGACATGGGCGATCTGCGTCTCAAGCCGGAATCCGAAGCCATAGACGCGGGCGTCGCCACAGCCGCGGAAGTCTCCCGCGGAAACGTAATCTACGACATCGAGGGTCGATTGCGGCTGCCGCTCCCGTGCTCGACTTACGACCTCGGCGCATATGAGTCCCTCTCGTTGCCCGTGATCACGGTGCAAGGAGACAACCCGCTGGATATCGAGTGCAGTCCGACCTATTCGGACCCCGGCGCCACGGCGCTGGATGCCTGTGGTCTGGACCTCTCGGCGCGGATCAGCACCGTGAGCAATGTCCAGCCGAACCAGGGCGGTGCTTACACGGTAACTTACTCGGTCGTGGACGATGGCGGCCAACTCGGCGCGGCCACGCGAACCGTCAATGTCATCGACAACCCGCCGGCGCTTACGCTCGTGGGCGGCGATATAGACGTGCAATGCGGAACCGTCTTTAGCGACCCGGGGTTTACCGCACTGGACGCCTGCGACGGCGACCTCAGCATCAACGTGCAGGTGGGCGGCGATACGGTGGACACCTCGGTTCTCGGGGCGACATATCAGCTTACCTATGACGTTCAAGACTTTGTCGGCCAAGCAGCACCGCAGGCCGTCCGCACCGTGCGTATTGTCGATACGATAGACCCGACGGCGATCTGCAAGAATTTCACGCTGGCGCTCGACGCCTCGGGCCAGGCCGTGCTCGACGCGATAGACATCGACGGCGGCAGCCTGGACAGTTGCGGTATACTCGGGCTCCTCGCGACGCCGAATACGTTCACGTGCGCCAATCTCGGGGCGAACACCGTCACTCTCACCGTTACCGACATCGCGGGACTCAGCACACAATGCAGCGCCACCGTGACCATTGTGGACAACACGCCGCCGACGGCGGTCTGCCGCGACGTTACCGTCCAACTGAACGCAAGCGGGATAGCGACGATCGCCTCGGCGGACGTGGACAATGGGAGCGTTGACGGATGCGGTCTCGCGGCGCGATCCGTGGCCCCGAGCACCTTCACCTGCGCGAACCTCGGCGCGAACAACGTCGTCCTGACGGTCGAGGACACGAGCGGGAACACCGCCCGATGCAACGCGACGGTGACCGTGGTGGACAGTATCGATCCCACCGCCGTCTGCCGGGACCTCGTGGTGGACCTCAACGCCCTCGGCATAGCCACCATCGCGGCGGCGGATCTCGACGGCGGCAGCACGGACAACTGCGGCATCGCCGCGCGTGGGGCGTCGCGCACGAGCTTCACTTGCGCCGACCTGGGCGATCACGCGGTCACGCTGACCGTGCGCGACACCAGCAACCACACGGCCCAGTGCACCGCCACGGTCACCGTGAGGGATGTGACCGCGCCCATCATCACGCTTAACGGCGCCAACCCGCTGGCGTTGGCCTGCGACGCGGCCTACGTGGAGCCCGGCGCCACCTCCGCCGACAACTGCGACGGAGACCTGAGCACGGCGATTGTCGTGGACGCCTCCGCCGTAGATACAAGCCGCAACGGGACCTATGAGGTGGTCTACGTCGTGACCGATACGTCGGGCAACGCGGCGGAAGCGCGACGGACCGTCAACGTTACCGGCTGCGTCGATCAACAGCGGCCGCACAGCGCCGACACGGACGGCAATTTCAACGTCACTTACGATGAGGCGCTTCGCGTTATCGAACTATTCAAGGGCAACGCCTACCGTTGCGAGGTTGGCACGCCGGATGGCTACGCCCCAGGCGCCGGTGACCAGAACTGCACGCCGCATGACAGCGACTACGCGTTGCAGAACTGGATCATCAGCTTTCAGGAACTCCTGCGGACGTTCCAACTCGCCACGGCGCCGTCTTACGTGGTGGACGCGAGCGGCGAAGACGGTTTCGGCCTGCCCGTTGCGCTGGGCGCGGCGCCCGTAATGACGCTGGCGCGCACCGGCGGCGAGAACGGCCTGTTTCACCCTGGAGAGACGGTGGACATTACGGTGACGATTGGGCAAACGGATACGACGCCGTTGCGCACGTTCGGCCTGCGGGAAAATTTGCCCGCCGGCTGGTCTTTCGTCGAGTCCGTCGGGGACGACGGCGGCGCGTTCCTGCTGCCCGAGGCGGGCGACGCGGGCACGCTCTTCTTCGCGTGGCTGCGGCCCTTGCCCGCGCTGCCTTTCACGTTCACGTATCGGGTGCGCGCCGACGTGGCCAAGGCGGCCGTAGTCACGATCTCGGGTCGTGTTATCGCGCGCGCGAACGGTCCCGCGGGTCAAACCATACTCGTGACCACCGATCTCACCGAGTTTGAGGACCTGACGTCGCCCCTTATTACCATACTGGGTGAGAATCCCGTAGTGGTCGAGTGCGGCGCTCTGTACGTGGATGCCGGCGCGACGGCGTGGGATGACGTAGATGGCAACCTCACGCCGCAAATCCAGGTGGCAAACCCGGTGGATACGGGCGCGCGGGGCACTTACGAGGTCGAGTATGCGGTCACGGACGCGGCCGGCAATACGGCCATCGAGAAACGCACGGTCGAGGTCGTGGACACGATCCGTCCGAACGTGACCTTGCTGGGGGCAAACCCGCTGCAAATCGAATGCCGCGGCGTCTTCAACGACCCGGGCGCCACGGCGACGGACACCTGCGACGGAAACTTGACCGTATTCATCAACGTCGATGCGGGGGCGGTTGATCCGGACACGCCGGGCGCCTATCCGGTCGTATACACCGTCGATGACTACTCGGGGAACGTCGCGACGGCGACGCGCACCGTCCTGGTAGTCGATTCGATGCGGCCGACGCTAACACTGATCGGGGCGAACCCGCTGCAACTCGAGTGCGGCGCGGTCTTCACGGACCCCGGCGCGACGGCGACGGATTCGTGCGATGGCGATCTGACCGAGTTCGTCGAAGTGGACACGAGCGGGCTCAACACAGGCGCGGCGGGGCAATACACCGTCACGTACCGTGTTGAAGACGCTTCGGGCAATGCGGCGACGACCACACGCACGGTGCGGATTGTGGACACGACGCCGCCCGTGGCGCGATGCCGCAATGCTACGGTCAATCTGAACGCCGAGGGACAAGTCGCCATCATGCCGGGGCACGTCGATAACAGTAGCACCGACAACTGTGGTCCGCCTCTGCTCGCGGTCACGCCGAACACGTTTGATTGCGGGGATCTAGGCGCGCACGTGGTAACACTTACGGCCACTGACGGCGTCGGTAACACGTCAGCGTGCAACGCCACGGTCACCGTTCAGGATGTGACGCGGCCCACGGCGATTTGCCGCGACATCACCATCGTGCTTGGAACGACAAACACGGCCATTATCAGCCCGGCGCAGATTGATAATGGCAGCGCGGATAATTGCGGCGTCGTTACCCTCGCTGTGACGCCGGATACGTTTGATTGCGACAACGTCGGTCTGAACGCGGTCCTGTTGACGGTAATCGACGCTTCGGGGAACACGCGCACATGCGTGGCGACGGTGCTCATCGAAGGACCGAATTGTCCCGGCGAGGGCGAGGGGGAAGGCGAGCCGCCAGCGGCGGGCGCCCTGCTCAATGTTCGCGTGCGGAGTGTGGACACGCTCGCGCCAGTCGGCTACGCCGTCGTTCGCGTCGAACCCGGCAGGTGGGTGGTCTCGCACAACGAGGACGGTCTGTATCAAGTTATTGTGCCGACCGTCGGGAATCACCAGGTATACGTCACGGCGGAGGGGTATCAGTCATCGATGCAGGACGTTTTTGTGCCCAGCTTGACGGCCACCATATCTGTTGACTTCCAGCTCAGCGCCCGGCCCGAGGTGCGCGTGGATACGGACGGCGACGGCCTGACCGACGCCGATGAGGTTTCGCTCTACGGCACGGACCCGAACACTCCCGACACGGACGGCGACGGCATGTCGGACCTGTTTGAGATCGAGTACCGGCTAGACCCGTTCAATGTGACGGACCCGCAGAACCCGAACAGGCCGATTGGCCCCGATCACGATTTGGACAGGGATGGGATGACGAACTTGGCAGAATTCCACGCGGGCTCGAATCCGCGCGACCGCTTGAGCCCGTGGCGCAGCTACTACATCTCGCCGGTTCCGGGACCGCAGGGTGACGGGAGTCCGGAAAGGCCGTATCGCGATGTTCAGACCGCCATCGACAGCGTGCAATCGGCGATGCCGATGGCCGGCAAACAGACCCCGACGGCCGAGATGCCGGTGAACTGCGTTCTGCTCCCGGGCGTCTTCGAGGAGGATGTGCGCCTCGCGGAAGGCTTCCATATGCTGGCGGCGGAAGCAGACGCCACCGTAATCGAGGGCACAGTGTACGGGGCCAAGGGCGCCAAACTGGTGAATCTCGAAGTGCGGGAATCGCCGGGCAAGCAGGCGGGCGCGCCGCTCATCGTCATCGGCGACGAGGATATGGAACTGCGCGGCGTGGTGGTCGCGGGCCGTCCCGGCGGCGCGGCCACAGGCGTCCGCTTTGACGGCATCGGCCCGGCATTCGCCCGTATGACGGACTGTGTCCTGTTCAACCTCGCAACCGGCGTTGAGGTAACGGGCGCGATACCGCTGATCCGGCGCACGCAGTTCTCCGGCATTAAGGGCGACGGCATCGTGTTCCGTGAACCGGAGTTCGACCCCGGCGTGAATACCTTCGGCGCCGTAACGGACGCCAATTCGGGCTGGAACCGTTTCGAGAACGTGGGCGGCAGCGCCGTGGTGAACCAGCGGGCCGAGCCCATCGTCATGCAGAATAATGACTGGGACACGGACAACGCCGCGCAGGTGGACGCGCTGATCCAGGGACCCGCGGTGTTCGAGCCGTTCCTGGCCAAGGGATCCGGCCTGTTTCCCTCGTCGATTATCGCCACGGTCTGGGACGCCACGACCCGGGCGCGCATTACGAACGGGGCCGCGTCGATTCAGCCCGGCGGCGCCCAGCCGGTAACCGACAACGTGGACGGCGTATACACCTTCTCGGCAATTCCCGCGGGGCAATACTCGGTGCGCGTCGAGGCGGCCGGATACGCGCCCATGACGCAGACGGTGACCGTCGGCGGCGCGGAACAAGCGTCAATCATCTTCGCGATGCGCACGGGCAATGAGCCGCCGAAGCCGGATTGCTGCGGCGGCTGCGGCAAGGTCAACCTCGATCGGCCCGAAGGGCGGCGCCTGGCGGCGGGCAATACGCTCGTGGCCGTGGTTACGGCGGCGCTGGCCGTTCTCGTACGGCGCAGGCGCAATTAGGCGGCGTACCGATCGGACAGATCGGACTGATCGGACCGATCTGACAAATCGGACGAGTCCAAGGGGCCAGGCGGCGGCCGGGTCCTTTTGGGTTTTTGGGACGTAGTTCAGGTATCATCCGCCCGCGTAGGGGGAGTTGCAAAGCAGAAAGGCTGGTAAATGGCGAAACTCTGGGGAGGTCGGTTCGAAAGAACGACGGACCGCCTGGTCGAGACGTTGGGCGCTTCGGTCGCGTTCGATGCGCGCCTCGCGCCGTGGGATATCCGCGCCAGCATCGCCCACGCGCGCATGCTCGGTGACACGGGAATCATCGCGCGCGCAGACGCGCGCAAGATTATTCGCGGTCTCAACGATATTGCGCGCGATATCGCGAAGGTCGCGTTCGCGTGGGACCCCGCCCTGGAGGACGTCCACACCAACATCGAGGCCGCGCTCGTCGCTCGCATAGGCGACGCGGGAAAGCGGCTGCATACAGCGCGCAGCCGCAACGATCAAGTGGCCACCGACGTGCGTCTGTGGCTGCGGGACCAGATCGACGCCGTGATCGGGATGATCCGCGAGTTTTGCGGGAACCTGCTGGATTTCGCGGAGAAGCATTGTGAGGCGGTGCTGCCCGGCTTCACGCACCTGCAACCGGCGCAACCCGTACTATTGGGCCATCACCTTCACGCGTACGTTGAGATGTTTCTCCGCGACCGCGACCGCTTTGCCGAAGTCCGCGAGCGCGTCAACGTCCTTCCATTGGGCGCCGCCGCCCTCGCGGGAACGCCGCACCCGATAGATCGCGAGCAAGTGGCCCGCGAACTGGGCTTCCGCGCCGTCGCGGCCAATAGCATGGACGCGGTATCGGACCGCGACTATCTCATCGAGTTCTGCGGGGCGGCGGCGATATGCATGATGCATCTCTCGCGGATGTGCGAGGAACTGATCTTGTGGTCGACGCCTCGCTTCGGTTTCATCGAGATTGGCGACGCCTTCACCACCGGGTCGAGCATCATGCCGCAGAAGAAGAACCCGGACGTGGCGGAACTCGTGCGCGGCAAGACGGCCCGGGTGTACGGCGACCTCATGGCCCTGCTCACGTTGATGAAGGGCTTGCCGTTGACGTATAACCGCGACTTGCAGGAGGACAAGGAGCAGATCTTTGACGTCTCCGACACGCTGCAGGTTTGTCTCGCAGTCATGACGCGAATGTTGCCTTCCGTGCGCGTGAACGCCGCCGCCATGCGTCAGGCGGCGCTCGAAGGCTTCATGGAGGCGACGGATGTCGCCGATTATCTCGTTGCGCGCGGCATGCCGTTTCGTGAGGCTCATGAACTGGTCGGAAAGATCGTTTTGCAGTGTATTCGGGACGGCAAACGACTGCCGGACATGACCTTGAAGGAATTCCGCGAATTCTCGCCGTTGTTTGACAAGAGTATATCAGAAACGCTGCGACTCGAGGCCGTCGTGCGCCGTCGCGACCACCCCGGCGGCACGGCGCCACGTCGCGTGCGCGCCGCCCTGCGTCGGGCGCGCGGACGTTTGAGAGGCTAGAGGCTAGAGGCTAGAGGCCGGCAACCGGAGGACGGAGGCAGACAAGGCAGTAATGGCCGCAATCGCGCAGAACCCGATGGAGCGGAGACACAAGATACTTGTCGTGGACGACGAGGTCGTGATCCGGGAATTGCTCGTCGATATCCTCAGCGACGAGGGTTTCGAGGTGCAGTCGGCCCCGAACGGCCGGGTCGCCCTCGAGAAACTCCGCGCCGACGGCGACCTTGTGGCCATCTTTACGGACATCATGATGCCGGAGATGGACGGCATTACCTTGATTCGCGAGGCGCGCAAGGTGGCGCCGTCCGTCGTGTGCATTGTCATGACCGGCTATGCGACGCTGGACACGGCCCGGGCGGCCGTGAAGGAAGGCGCATACGACTACGTTCTGAAGCCGTTCAATCTCAGTGAGATTAAGCTCGCGGTCAACAACGCGCTCGAGCGCCGCCGCCTCACCACCGAGAACGCGCGCCTGCTCGAAATAACCGAACTGTTCCATATCAGCGAGACCATCGCATCGATCCGCGACGAACGCCGGCTCCTCGATTACCTGTTGCGGGCGGCGCTCGCTCGGGTGGGCGCGAAGCGCGGCTCCATCATGACGGTGTCCGATGACGGCAGAACGTTGCGGGTCGCGTCGAGCATCGGGCTGCCGGAAGACTGGCAGGACGCGACCGTGGACATGGCGAACAGCATCTCGGGTTGGGTGGCCGAGAATGTGCGTCCGCTCCTGGTCACGGACATTCATGAAAACCCGGACATTGTGCGCATCAGCAAGCGACTCAAGGACCATTCCTTCATTTCAGTGCCGCTCGAGCGCAAGTCGGCGCCCATCGGCGATCCGGGCGTTCGCGAGGCGTCGCGCCCGCAGGTATTGGCGGTGCTCAACGTCACGGAGAAAGAGCGCGGCGGCCAATTCACCGAGGGCGACCTCAAGACGCTGAGCATCGTGGCGAACCACGGCGCCGCCGCCCTCGAAAACGTGCGCCTGCTCAAGGACATCGAGGACGCGCAACGCGAAATCGTCTTCACGCTCGGGGAGATCGTCGAGACGCGATCGCGCGAGACCGGCAATCACGTGAAGCGCGTGGCCGAATACTCGAAGCTGCTCTCCCGAAAGAGCGGTCTGGCCATCGAGGAGGCGGAAATCATCCGCCTTGCCTCTCCGTTGCACGACGTAGGGAAGGTCGGCATACCCGACGCCATCCTGAACAAGCCAGGCAAACTTACGCCCGAGGAATTCGACGTCATCAAGACGCACACGACCATCGGCTATGACATGCTCAAAGTCGCCAAGGGCCGGGTGCTTCAGTCGGCCGCCATCATCGCGCTGCATCACCACGAACGTTTTGACGGCGGCGGCTATCCCCACGGCCGCCGGGGCAAGGATATTCATATTTACGGTCGGATCACGGGCATTGCGGACGTTTTCGACGCGCTGGGCGTCGAACGCGTGTACAAACCGGCTTGGGAACTCGACCGCATCCTCGGCTACTTCCGCGAGGAACGGGGCAAGCAATTCGACCCGGACCTGACGGACGTGTTCTTCGCGAACCTCGAGGAAATACTTGCCATACGCGACGCTTTTCCCGAGGCGGAGGAAGGCCGGCATCGGGGATGAGCGTGTCCGCGGGGGCTCAGGCCCTCGTGTGGGAGGAAGGGGCGTGCATGTTATACTGCGCGTCGATCCAGTAAGTCTCCCATGTGCATCAACAGGAAGAGGGGAAGTGTATGAAGGTCGTCATCATGTGCGGCGGGGTCGGTTCCCGCATGAAGGAGGAAACCGAGTTCCGCCCGAAGCCAATGGTCAAGATTGGCGAGCAGCCGATCCTTTGGCACATCATGAAGCATTACGGGCATTACGGTTTCAAGGAATTCATCCTGGCGCTCGGCTACAAGGGCGAGATGATCCGCGACTACTTCATTCACTATCAATTGCACACCCACGATTTCACGATAGACCTCGCCAATGGAAGCAAGATCGACGTACACGGGTATCGCGGCGAGCGTGACGACTGGAAGGTAACGCTGGTCGATACGGGATTGAACGCCCTGAAAGGCGCGCGCCTCAAACGGATCGAGCCCTTCATCCCGCCCGAGGACGACCTCTTCATGATGACCTACGGCGACGGCGTATGCGATATCGATCTCACGGGGCACCTGGAATTCCATCGAAACCACGGCAAGATGGTCACCGTGACCGGCGTGATCCCGAGCATGCGCTTCGGCGAAATCCGGTCGCGACGCGACGGATCCGTCGTGTTCCGTGAAAAGGAACGCAGCCAGGCCGCCATGATCAACGGCGGTTATTATGTCATACACCGCGGTGTGTTCGACTATATCGAGGACCGCGATGAGCAGGACTTCGAGTACGGGCCGCTCGAGCAGCTTTCCGACCAAGGGGAGGTCCGCATGCGGCGACACGAGGGCTTCTGGCACTGCATGGACCATGTGCGCGACATGGAGGCGCTCAACAAGATGTGGGCCGATGGTGAAGCGCCGTGGAAGCTGTGGCGCTAGCACCGCCGCGCGACGGAAAGGACATGCACCGTGAAGGTTCTGTTGACCGGAAGTGAAGGGTACATCGGCGCGGTCTTGCGCGACGCCTTACTCGAACATGGCCATGAAGTCACCGGTCTGGACACCGGTTACTTCAGTGATTGCGATTTCGGCGCGCCGCCCACACCGATTCCCCTTGTGCGGCGCGACCTGCGCGACACGCAACGCGAGGACGTCGAAGGACATGACGCCGTCATGCACCTCGCGGCGCTCTCGAACGATCCGTTGGGCAATCTCAGGCCGGGACTGACGGAGACCATCAACACGCACGGCTCGATACGCCTCGCCCAACTCGCCAAGGAAGCCGGCGTGCCGCGCTTTCTGTTCGCCTCGTCGTGCAGCCTCTACGGTCAGGGCGGCGCGCTGGGCCTCACGGAGGACGCGCCCGCCAACCCGCAAACGCCTTACGCGCGATCGAAGATCGACTTTGAACAGGCTCTCGCCGCAATGACGGACGACTCCTTCTCCCCCACGTTCCTGCGCAACGCCACCGCCTTCGGCGTGTCGCCGCGTCTGCGTTTCGATATCGTCGTGAACAACCTCTGCGGTTGGGCTTGGACCGCCGGGAGAATCGTGATGACGAGCGACGGCACGCCCTGGCGGCCGCTCGTCCACGTCAAGGACATTGCCCGCGCCTTCGTGTGCGCTCTCGAAGCGCCGCGCGAAGCGGTCCATAACCAGGCGTTCAACGTCGGATCGACCGAGAACAACCTTCAGATTCGGGACATCGCGTACAAGGTGCAGCGGCAGATGCCGGAGTGCGAAGTTTCGTTCGGCAGCAGCGACGGCGATACGCGCACCTACAACGTGGACTTCACGAAGATCGAGACCCGACTCCCCGGCTTCGAGCGCGCCCGGTTTACAGTGGACGACGCGATTACCGAGTTTCTGGATGCGTTCCGCCGCCTTGCCCTCAAGGACGAGCAGTTCCAGGGCCGGCTGTACACGCGCCTGCGCCAGATCAAGCACCTCCAGGAAACGGGCCAAATCGACGAAGAATTGCGGTGGAGGAAATCTTGAAGACCGACTGCATTTTCTGCAATTCGCCACAGCAGCGGCTGGTGGCGGCACTGGGCGATCAGCCGCTGGCGAACGCCTACTTGCGCGCGGACCAATTGGACAAACCGGAGCCGCGTTACCCGCTGGACTTGTTCGTGTGCGAGGAATGCCTGCTCGCGCATATCGGGGTGGTTGCGACAGGCAAGGACATCTTCACCGAGTACGCCTACTTCTCCTCGTTCTCGACGACCTGGCTCGAACACGCGCGCCAATACGTCGCGATGATCACCGATCGCCTCGGCCTGGACGGGCGCGCCTCCGTCCTCGAGATAGCCTCGAATGACGGCTATCTCCTGCAATACTTCCAGCAACGGGGCATCTCCTGCCTGGGCATCGAGCCCGCGCGCAATATCGCCGAGGCGGCGCGGGCCAAGGGCATCGAGACGCTGGTCGCGTTCTGGGGCGCGCGCACGGCGGACACGCTGCTCGCGGAACGCGGTCCCGCGGACCTGATACTCGGCAACAACGTGCTCGCGCACACGCCGGACCCGAACGACCTCGTCGAGGGGATCAAGCGCTTTCTCAAGCCGGGCGGAACGGTCACGATGGAATTTCCCCACCTGCACCGGCTGGTGTCGGAGAACCAATTCGACACCATCTACCACGAACACTTCAGCTACTTCTCGTTCCACGTGGTCCTGAAAATCTTCGCCGCCCACGGGCTGACGCTGTTCGACGTCGAGGAACTGTCCACCCACGGCGGATCGTTGCGCATCTATGCGAAGCACGATGACGATCCGCGCCCAATCGCGGACTCTGTGCCTGACTTACGCGAACGGGAGCGCGCTGCGGGCATGACGGGCCTCGACTACTACGCCGACTTCGGCGCGAAGATCGAGCGGGTAAAGCGGCAGACGCTCGATTTCCTCGCCAGCGCGAAACGGGAGGGCAAGCGCGTCGCGGGCTATGGCGCGCCCGCCAAGGGGAATACGCTGCTCAACTATTGCGGCGCGACGCCCGACGACATCCGGTACACCGTCGACCGCAACCCGCACAAGCAAGGGCTCCACCTGCCGGGCACGCACATCCCCATCCGCGCGCCCGAATACGTGGCCGAGGACCGGCCCGACTACCTCTTCATCCTGCCCTGGAACCTCAAAGACGAAATCATGGACCAGATGGCCCATATCCGCGACTGGGGCGGGCGTTTTGTCGTGCCGATCCCGGAATTGCGCGTCCTGCCGTAGCCTGCACGGCGGCGTTCGCTACTCCGCGTACGGCGCGTTCGCCATTTCCTCCGTGATCAGCGCGTAGTAGCGCGCGCGCCAGTAGGCGTCGATGTATGCCGCGCCGCCGATTTCGCGGCGGGTGTTCTTGATGAACTGCAGCACGAGGTGCGCCGGCTCCCAGGTCTTCGCGCCGTCCTTCGAGAGGTAGAGGCCCGCCGGCGTTCCCGCGAAGAGCCAGGGGCTGTGGCGCGGCGCGAACACGGTGCGCGCCCACGGTATTTCGAGGCCGATGCCGAACTTGTCCCACGTCTGGCCGCCGTTCGCGGACTTGAGCACGCCGCCCTGGGTCCCCGCGTAGGCGATGTTCGGGTCGCGCGGGTCGATCACGGGCGCGCTGATGTCCCCGCCGAGCAGCGACGCCAGCACCACGAGCAGCCCGCTGGTGTGAAACTTCTCGTAAAGCGCCTCGACGTCGTTGGTCCAGGTCAGGCCGGCGTCGCGCGTCTCCTGCAGCAGCGATTTCGTGCCCATGCCGCCGAAATCGGTCTTCATGCCGGTGAATGCGTGGTCGGGATCGGCGGGATCGAGGGCGAACCAAGGATAGGCGTCGACGTATTCGCCCGCGAATTGGCGCAGGCCGATGATGCCGCCGCGTTGCCACGCCGTCTCATCGAGACGGCGTGAGAAGCAGATATCGTCGAGGATGGCGTAGACCCGGCCGGGCTTTTCGGACGTCGCAGGCGCGACGTGGTACTGTGCGTCTCCGGCGTGGGGCAGTCCTTCAGTCAGCGACTCCCAACTCTGGCCGAGAAATTCCTCGCCGTGGTTCGGACTGCGATATGCGCCGCGCGTGGTCGTCGCATAGAGCACGAACGGATCGTTGGGATCAACTTGCACGTCCACGGGTCGGCCGCCGTCCTGCGGGACCGGCATGCGCCGCCACGTATACCCCCCCGTCATGCTGCTGTAGAACCCGTCCTCGCAAGCGACGTACACCATGCGCACCCGCGGCCCGGCGGCAATCGCGCGCACCCGGGACGGCAACTTGTCGTCGATGGGCCGCCAGCCCGCGGGCGTGGCCGCGCCGTCGCGCGACTGGTAGACACTGCCGTCCTCCTCGACGGCGTAGAGAACCATCGGGTCCTCTTCGGGCGCGTCCAGGTCGGTGACGATGCGCGAGAGCCAGCCGTCGCCGCGCAGCAGGTTGCCCTTCCAGATGTACTCGTTGTCCCACGCGGCGGCATAGACCGGGAACGGCGGGCCGTACTTCTTCGTGAGGTTGTTCATGCGCGGTTGCAGCGTGGTGTCCGTGGGCCACGTCTGGAGCGCGCGCAACGCCTGTTCGAGCGGCCTCTCGATGTCCGGTGCGTTCGGCGTCAGCCCGGCGTAGATGTACGTGAACAGGCTCTGGCCGTCGTCCCGGTGGGCCTGCCACAAGGCATCGAGCACGACGCGATACCCCGCTAGCAATTCCGGGTCAGTCTCGATTTGCATCAGGTTTTCGAGATGACAGAAGACGTGTTCCGCGTCGTCGAAGTCCTTGCCCGGCGCGAACTGCCGCAACCCGCGCACGCCGTAATGCTTCGTCAACTCGTCGTACACCGCCTTGAACTTCTCGTGGCCGGTGACGTGGTGCGCATATTTCGCGGCCGCGATGGCCATCATCACCCGCGTGTCGAGCGTGCGCCCGTCGGTGAACCCGAGGATCGGCGTCGGCAGCCGCGACCGATCGAGCTTGTAGATCATCAGGTCGTTATCGACCCAATAGCTCACCAGCGCGTCGATGGCCTCGCGCGCGCGGTCCTTCTGCTCGGCTTCCGCCGCCAGACGCCAATACTGCATCAGGCCGTGGCTCGAATCGCTGTAATTGTGGTGGCTCGGGTCGCCGCGCCAGCGCAGGTTCGCGTACTCCCCCGCGCCCTGATGCCACTCGTTCCGCGTGCGGTCGTCCCATCGCTCCTCGTAGGACTCCCCGTGCCCGATGGCGTAGCCCCGCGCCTGAAGCCCGCGCACGCCCGTCACCAACTGGCAGCGATACACCGCCTCGAACAGTTCGTCGGCCCGCGCCTTCGCCGCCGCGACCGGCTCCTCCGGCGCGCCGCTCTTCTTCAGGGATGCGTATCGGAACGACGCGCCCGCGAGGTAATTCGCCGTCCAGCACACCGAATGCGCGATGTTCCCGATCCCGAGCGTCGAGTTGTCCACCGGCGACCCGTCCAGCGGCGCCTCCACCTGCGACGGGTACAACCCGAGGATGTTGTGCCGCTCGACACCGTTTCGTTCGAGCGCCGCCTCCTTCACCGCCAGCGGCTGCTTCCACGAATCGTCCATAATCTGCGCCGCCGCCGTACAGGACAAACATAAGACAACGAGTCCGTAACGCATGGTCTCATCTCCCATCTGAATGACACTCCCTTGAAGCGACGTCGCGCTCGCGCCGCCTTCCGTGACGGTATTTCTTGCCTTTTCCACGTTGCGCCATGCGTAAGGATGGCGCCGTCCCCACGAGAATACAGTTTGCCCCTTCGTTTGTCACGGGGGACCAGGTACTATATACGCCCGTGAGAAAGTCCCATAACACTCGGCGCGTACGGCAAAGCGCCGCAACCTCAGCAATAGTTCGGCCCTCGTGGCCGATGGCGCGCAAACGCGGAATTCCCTGGCGAGATGCATTAGAATTGCATCAAGTCGGATTCGCTGTGGACGCAACGAATGCTCGTGGCGGAGATTGTGTATGGTTTCCCACGTGGCCGAGCCATACTGGATTCCCGCTTTCGCGGGAATGACGGAGCGGGCGAATATGGACGGTTATCGCCATGCCCGCGCGAGCGGGAGTCCGCAACGCGTGGAATATGAACGTTGACAGAATCCGATCGGAATAACGAGCATGGGCGCTTCGCCCCCTGCAATAAACGAAGGCGGAGAAACATGACCGAGCCATTGCCCGCCGTCGTGTTGTTAAGCGGCGGCATCGATTCGAGCGTTTTGGCGCATTACGCGACGAATGCGCTCGGGTGCGCGCCGGTGCACGCGCTGAGTTTCGACTACGGCCAGCGGCACCGGCTCGAACTCGAATGCGCCCGGTTTCAGGCGGCGGCGGCGGGCGTCGTCGAGCACCGCGTCATCGATGTGTCGTTCCTGGGCGACGTGCTTCGGCCCGGTTCGGCGCTCATCGCGGGCGGAGACGCGGTGCCCGATCTCGTGGCGCTCGCGGCGGAACAATTGGACCAGCCGCCGACCTATGTGCCAAATCGCAATATGATGCTGATCTCGATGGCCGCAGCGTATGCCGAGACGCGCGGCATCCGCGACGTCTTCTACGGCGCGCAGGCGCAGGATGAGTACGGGTATTGGGACTGCACGCGCGCGTTTGTCGACCGGATCAACGACACGCTTGCCTTGAATCGCCGCGACGCAGTACGTGTCCACGCGCCGTTCATCGAGAAACGCAAGGCCGACACGGTGCGCCTCGGCCTCGAACTGGGAGTTGATTTCACGCGGACCTGGAGCTGTTATCGGGGCGGGGAGCGCCCGTGCGGGACGTGTCCCACATGTGTCGAACGACGCAACGCCTTTCACGAAGCGGGCGCGGAAGACCCCTTGGAGCAGCGCGCCTAATCAAGCCCGCGCGACGTATCGCCTACTGCTTCGGTTCGCGCGGCGGGACAATGCGCAGCGACAACTCGTCCAACTGCTTCTTCGTCACTTCGCCGGGCGCGCCCATGAGCAGGTCCTGCGCCTTCTGGTTGAGCGGGAAGGCGATGACCTCGCGGAGGTTCGGCTCGTCGGCCAGCAGCATGACAATGCGGTCGAGGCCGGGCGCGATGCCTCCGTGGGGCGGCGCGCCGTAGTGGAACGCCCTCCAGAGCGCCGGGAACTTGGACTTCACGGTGTGCTCGTCGTACCCCGCGATCGCGAACGCCTTCAGCATGATGTCGGGCCGGTGGTTGCGGATGGCGCCCGAGGACAACTCGACGCCGTTGCACACGATGTCGTACTGGAAGGCCAGCACGTCGAGCGGGTCCATCGTCTCGAGCGCTTCGAGGCCGCCCTGCGGCATGCTGAACGGGTTGTGCGAGAAGTCGATCTTCTTCTCATCCTCATTCCACTCGAACATGGGAAAATCCACGATCCAGCAAAAGGCGCAGTCGTTCGGGTCGATGAGGCCGAGTTGCCGGCCCAGATACCCGCGCACCTTGCCCATGAGCGCGTTCGTCTCGGGCCGCTTTCCCGCGCCGAAAAACAACGCGTCGCCCTCTTCCGCGCCCATGACGCGCGTCAGTTCCGCTTTCTCGCCTTCGCTGAGGAACTTCACGATGGGGCCGCGCATCGCGCCCTCGCGGAAGGCCACCCACGCAAGCCCCTGCGCGCCTTCGCCCTTCGCCCAGCGCTCCGCGTCGTCGAAGAACTTGCGCGGCTGCGCCGCGGCGCCCTTGGCGTTGATCACCTTTACCGCGCCGCCGGATTTCGCCTGGCCGCTGAATATTTTGAGTTCGCAGCCCGCGAAGACAGACGTGCAGTCGACGATTTCGAGACCGAAGCGGAGGTCCGGCTTGTCGACGCCGTATTTCTCCATCGCCTCGCGGTACGGGATGCGCGGGAACGGGTCCGCGAGAATGCGCTTGTTCGAGAGTTCCTTGAACAGGCGCACCATGAGCAATTCGAGTTCGTGGAAGAGGTCGTCCTGCGTAATGAACGACATCTCGATATCGATCTGGTAAAACTCGCCGGGACTGCGATCCGCGCGCGAGTCTTCATCCCGAAAACACGGCGCAATCTGGAAATACCGGTCGAACCCCGAGATCATCAGCAATTGCTTGAACTGCTGCGGCGCCTGCGGCAACGCGTAGAACTGGCCGGGGTACAAGCGGCTCGGCACCAGGTAATCGCGCGCGCCCTCGGGCGAGGAACTGGTCAGGATCGGCGTGTGAAACTCGGTGAACCCGCGGCTCGTGAGTTGATCCCGCGCCACCGCGCATGCCGCCGAGCGCAGCAGGATGTTCCGGTGCATCTTCTCGCGGCGGAGATCGAGAAAGCGGTGCGCCAGCCGCACATCCTCCGCCGTTTCGAGGTCCTGATTCACCGGAAACGGCAGGACGTCGCAGGCGGACTCGACCAGAAACTCGGCGGCCACAACTTCAATTTCGCCCGTGGGAAGGTTCGGGTTGACGGTCTCGGGCGTGCGCCCCGTCACAACGCCCGTGATCGTGATCACGCTCTCGTTGCGCACCTTCTCCGCTTCCGCGAAAAAGGGCTGGTCCGGGTTTACCACGATCTGCGTCAGGCCGTAATGATCGCGAAGATCGATGAAGATAACGCCGCCGTGGTCCCGCTTGCGGTGGACCCAGCCGGACAGCCGGACGCTCTGGCCCGCGTCGCCCTTGCGCAGCGCGCCGCAGGTATGGGTTCGGAACGGATGCATGCTTTTCGCCCTTCCGGAGTCTGTGTGGACGGTCTCCCGAGAGAAGGACCGTATACTACCTGTCGGCGGGTCGAAACTTCAAATCTCGGGCGCGGTTTTCGGCCTGTTTCGGAACCGGACCGCGAGCCAGACCATGCTTATTACGGCCAGCGCCGCGCCGCACGCCGTCAGCCACCACGGTTGCAACATCCCCGAGATCGGGTCCGCGTTGTACCCGGGAATCTCCCACGGCAGCAGCCGCCCGCCGATGAGGCCCAACCCGTTAAGCACCGCGTGGCCAAAGATGCACAGGCCGATCGAGCCGGCGCGAAGACGCCACCAGCCGAAGAGCAGCCCCGCGCCCAGCGCCCCCGGCGCCTGCCAGATGTTCAGGTGGAGCACGGCGAAGAGCAGGCTGACCGTGACGACCGCGAAGACCGCGTTATATCGCGCGCGTAAGCCGTGCAGGATCAGGCCGCGGAACAGAAGTTCCTCGCCGATGGGCGCAAGCACGACCAGCGTCAGCGCCGTGGCCCAGACCGGCGCGCTTTCCCCGATGAGGGTGTCCATGAATTGCAGAGCGTTCTCGGAGGGCTCGACCAGTTGCAGCATGTAGTTGCTGATCTCGGAGAACACGAAGTGCAGCCCGAATACGGCCAGCGCCGCGGGCACGATAAGCCCCGGCGCGAACCGAAGCCGCCCGAATACGCCGCGCCACGGCCAGGGCAGCAGCGCCAACCCGAAGGCCAGCGGCACGGCCATGCTGAGCAGGTTCATCAGCCCCAGGCTCAACGGGTGCGTTAGCAGCGGCCTCTCGATCAGTTCGCCCACGAGATGCACCCCGGCCGCCAGAAATACCTGCACGGCCAACGCCAGCAGGACAAGCCCGATCGCGCCGCTTACCCCCGGGAAGGGCTGCTTGCGCGCCGCGGCGGGCCGGGCCTCTTCCGGGACCGCGTGCGCCTGTTGCCGGTCCAGATACTGCAACAACGCATACAAGAGGATGATGGTCTTGCCGTCGTGGACGGCGTGCGCCGCGAGCATTTCGCGCGCCTCGTCGAGCGGGACCTCGACCAGTTCGATGCGCTCATCAGGGTCGGGGCGGCATGCTGTCTTCTCGAGGTCCAGCGCCAGGTAGAGGTGTATGCGCTCGTTGCAGTAGCCCACGGAGGCATACGCGAAGCTTACCGGGACCAGACACCCCGCCCGTAAACCCGTTTCCTCCTCGAGTTCGAGCCGGGCGCGCGTCTCCGGGTCTTCTTCTCCCTCGAGCTTGCCCGCGGGCGCCTCGAGTACATACTTCTCGACCGCGATGCGGTACTGCCGCACCAGAACCACCGAATGTCCCGTGAACGGCAAGATGCACACTCCGCCGGGATGCTCGACCACCTCGCGGAGTGCGCGATCACCGTTGTCCAGGGTCACGTCGCCGACTCGCAGCCGCACCACGCGCCCGTCATAGACAACCCGATTTTCAGCCCAGTGTTCCATGCCGTGTCCCAAAGCATCGCCGGAGATATGCCTCACGAAGAGGCCACAGGATAAGGAATGCCGCGCGGAATGTAAAGGCGCGTCGCGCGCGCACCCGCATATTGCAAATAACGGCGCAACTTTCTATCATTAGAGACCGCGCTTCGAGCGGGGACGCGCGGAAGTGGCAGTGTTGCCGGGTCGGGAACCAGCGAAAGGAGAAACGGTCGTGAGCACGGTACTCTATAGTCAATTGAGCGTCATGATGTTCTTGCAGTTCGCCATCTGGGGCGCATGGGCGCCCGTGCTGGCGGCCTACCTGCTCGGACCGATGAAGCTGAGCGGGAAGCAGACCGGCTGGGTCTACGCCACGCTCTGGCTGGCGTGCATCGTGTCGCCGTTCATCGGCGGCCAGATCGCCGACCGTTGGGTCGCTACGGAATACTTCCTTGCCGCCGTCCACCTTGCCGGCGGCGTCTTGCTGCTTATCGCGGCGCGCCAGCGTAGTTTTTGGGGGATATTCGTATTGATGGGGCTGTATTCGTTGCTTTATGCGCCGACGCTCGCCCTCGTGAATTCGCTCATGCTCAGCCACCTCACCGACCCTGACGCGCAGGCGGGCGGCATTCGGGTCTGGGGCACCCTCGGCTGGATTATCGCGGGGTGGGGCCTCACCGGATGGCGCCGCTTCGGCAAGGACCTCGAAAAAACGTCCGACTCGCTACTCATTGCGGGCGTCCTTTCGTTGGTCATGGGCGGCTACTGCCTGTTCCTGCCGCACACGCCGCCGCCGGACCAGCCGGGCAACCCGCTGGCGTTCCTCGAAGCGCTGAAGATGCTGAGCGAGCCGTCCTTCCTGGTGTTCCTGGTGATTTCGTTCGTGGTCACGACGGAATTGCAGTTCTATTACGTGCCGACGGCGCCGTTCCTCGAAGACATCGGCGTGAAGAATCACAATGTGCCGGCGGTGATGACGATTGCCCAGTTGTGCGAGATTGTCGGCATGGCGATTCTGCTCCCGCTCGGGCTGAAGCATCTGGGCATCGTCTGGGTGCTGGTGCTGGGCGTGGTCGCCTGGCCGCTGCGCTACATTATCTTCGCCATCATGCGGCCCATCTGGCTCGTGATAGCATCGCTCGGGTTCCACGGTATCGGCTACACCTTCTTCTTCTTCGCCGGCCAGATATTCGTGGACAAGGTCGCGCCGCCGGACATCCGGGGTTCCGCGCAAGCGCTTATCGTCGTCGTGACCCTCGGGTTGGGCAACTTCATCGGCACGCAGTTCACGGGGATAATCCTCGATGTGTTCAAGACGCCCGAAGGCAAATTCCGGTGGCGGCCCATCTTCCTTATCCCGTGCGTGCTGACCATCGCGTGCGCCGTGGCGTTCATCCTCTTCTTCCATCCTGAAATGCCTGTAACGGAAGCTGAGCCCGCCGCCGCGGTCGAGGAGATAGTCGAGACCCCGGCGCCTGTGGAAGAGGCCGCGCCCGCGGTCGAAGAGCCCGCCATCGAGGAAGCGGCCACGGTCGAGCCGGACGCGGCGGCGTCCGTGTCGCCCGCGCAACAAGCGGTGATCGATCAGGTCCGTGAGCAGGGGCTCAAACTTAAAGCGGCCTTCGAGGCGCAGGATATCGAGGCCGTCGTGGCCCTGTTCGCGGACGATGCCGTGGGCATCGACAATACCGACAAGGCGGGAATCGAGGAGTTTCTCACCCAGGCGAAGGATATGGGATACCTCGAAGACCTCGAAGTCGATGTTGCCGAGACGGAATTCACGGTCGAGCCGGACAAGGTGCTGGTGTGCCCCGTGACCCTGTACGGCGCGTTCGGGTCGATAACGCTCGATCTCACGTTCGCGCCGCGCGCCGGCGACTGGAAAATCATCGCGATCGAGCAATCCGGCGGCTGACGATTCCAAGACAAGACGACCCGCGACATTCATGTTCGGCGAAGACGCGTGTTGCGGTCCGCCGAGAGCGGATTCTGGATTCCCGCTTTCGCGGGAATGACGACATAGCGGAGCAGATACGCCGTATCCGTCATTCCCGCGAAAGCGGGAATCCAGTAAGATTCGCGCACATCCCAGGACGTGTGTTGTACGAACCTGAAATGCCTTTTCGCGGCGTTTGGTTCAAACACGTATACAGGCGGAGATTAGCTCCCGCCGATATGGCGGTTTTCGAGTCGGCGACGGCTTTCCGCGACGCTCTGTTTGCAGGACCGGGGCGGCGCCTGCTACTCTTACCTGTGCGGGGCGTTGGGACTGCCACGGAGCGGGTCATATGGCGGTCGTAAAGCTCTTCTACGGTAGCACTAACGGCAACACGCAGAGCGCTGCCCACCTTATCAAGGCCGCCTTGGGCGACCTCCTGAGCGACGTGAACAACATCGCCGTTGCCTCCACGAGAGACCTCCAGGACGCGGATGTCCTTATTCTCGGCGTGTCCACCTGGGAACGGGGTGCATTGCAGCGGGATTGGGCGCATTTCCTGCCGCAGATGGACGGACTGGACCTTCGCGGGAAGAAAGTGGCGCTGTTCGGGCTGGGCGACGCCAAGGCATTCTCGGGGCTGTTTGTCAACGCGCTGCGCATCCTGCATGATACGGCACGGGAGCGCGGCGCGGAAATCATCGGCGCGTGGCCCGCGGACGGCTACGATTTCGCGTACTCCGCCGCGCTGGAAGGCGATCATTTCGTCGGTCTGGTCATCGACGAGGAGAACCAGAGCGACTTGACCGTGGACCGCGTGGGCCGCTGGGCCGCGCTTCTCCGCCCGTATCTCACGGGCCGCGCCGCGAACGACGAGGTAATCGGCTGACGGACGACTACGCGATGTAGTCGTTCAGGATGTTTTCGAGCATCTCCTGGCGCCCGCTGACGGTCTTCGGCTCGCCGCGCTTCATCGTGTAGGCTTCAAGTTCCGCAAAGCCCGCCTTGCCCTGCTCGATCTGCTTGCCGATGCCGCCGTCCCATCCGGCGTAGCGCCGGGCGATGAACTTCTCGAATGGCCGGTCTTTGAGCAGCCGCGCGGCGATCTTGAGTCCCCGCGCGAAGGCGTCCATCGCGCCGACGTGCGCGTGGAAGAGGTCCACGGGGTCGATGGACTGCCGGCGCACGTGGGCGTCGAAGTTCAGGCCGCCCGTGGTAAAGCCGCCGCCCTTGAGAATGTAGTACATGGCCAGCGTGGTGTCGTAGAGGTTCGTCGGGAACTGGTCCGTGTCCCAGCCGAGCAATTCGTCGCCGCGGTTGGCGTCGACGCTGCCGAGAATGCCGTTCGCGACGCAATACGCCAGTTCATGGATAAAGGCGTGGCCCGCGAGCGTGGCGTGGTTCGCCTCGATGTTCAGTTTGAGGTGGCCCACAAGGCCGTACTGTTGCAGGAAGGCGTGGCAACTGGCGGCGTCAAAGTCGTATTGGTGTTTTGTCGGCTCCTTCGGTTTCGGCTCGATATAGAATTGCCCCTTGAAGCGAATCTGTTTCTTATAGTCCACCGCGAGGTGCAGGAACCGGGCCAGGTGGTCCAATTCGCGCTTCATATCGGTGTTCAGGAGCGTTTCGTAGCCTTCGCGGCCGCCCCAGAACACGTAGCCCGCGCCGTCCAGGTATCTGGTAATCTCCAGGGCTTTCTTTACCTTCGTGGCGGCGTAGGCGAACACGTCCGGCGACGGATTCGTAGCGGCGCCGGACATGAAGCGGGGATGGGAGAACAGGTTGCACGTGCCCCAGAGCAGTTTTACGCCCGTGTCGTTCTGAAGGCTTTTCGCCAGCTTGACGATGCGGTCCAGGCGCTTGTTGGTCTCGGCGAGCGTATCCGCCTCGGGCGCGATGTCGGTGTCGTGGAAACACCAGAAGCCGACGCCGAGTTTCGTGAAGAATTCGAAGGCGGCGCGCATCGTCTGATCGGCGATAACCATCGGGTCGGACCCTTGCGCGTAAGACCGGACGATGGTCGGCACGCCGAACATGTCGCCGCCGAGGTTCTTGAAGGTGTGCCAGTAGCACACGGCGAAACGGAGATGTTCGGCCATGGTTTTGCCGAGCACCTTCTGCTTCGGGTTGTAGTGGCGGAACGCAAGCGGGTTCCGCGAGTCGGGGCCTTCGTACTTGATCGCCTTGACTTCAGGGAAATACTCGGGCATGGCGGATACTCCTTCTTCTTCCACTCAGCCTCAATTCAACGGACGAATGCGGACGTTGCGGAAATCGAGGCGCGAACCGTGGTTTTGCAGGCCGATGAAGCCGCCGGTACGCGTCAGGCCGGGATGGTCCGGCAGCTTGTCGAGGTGTTCGCTCAGGTCGGCGTCCACGATGGTGCAGCAGTTGAGCCAGACGTTGACGCGCGGCCCTTCGCAGCGGATGCGCATCTTCTGCCACGTGTTCGCCGGGAGCGTGACGCGCCGGCTCGGCGCGACCGTCGCGTAGACACTGCCGCAGAACTGCCACGGCTTGAGTTCCGCGTAGTCCGGGCCGTAGTCGTCCAGAATCTGAATTTCACTGCCCTCGAAAGCGGGATTGCCCTCGCGCGGCGCGCGAATGAACACGCCGCTGTTGCCGTTCACCGGCACGCGGAATTCGAGTTCGAGTTCGAAGTCGCTGAATTCCTCGGTGGTCGAGAGCCAGCCACAGCCTTCCGCGCCGTCCGTGTACAGTTGGCCGTTCTCGACCTTCCAGCAGGGCGCGTCGCCGCCGACCTGTTCCCAACCGCTCAGGTCGCGCCCGTTGAAGAGGTCGCGCCAGCCTTCGCCGCGCGGAATCTCGCGGATGTAGATGTTCTTGAACCACAGCGGCGAATTATGGTGCTGCAACTCGATTTGCCCGCTCGGGTAGATGGGCTTGCTCCGGTCCCAGTAGTTTTCGAGGACCACGTTGTCCACCGCCAGCTTGCCGTTCAGGTAGATGGTGACCTTCTCGCCGATCATGAGAATACGGAAGCGGTTCCATTCGCCGATGGGCCGGTCCGCGCACACCAGCGGGTCGCTCGGGTTCTCCTTGTTGTTGTAGAGGCCGCCGGAACCCTGGGGCCAGCGGGCCGGGTCCCAAATCTGCACCTGCGGCGATCCGCGCAAGTAGATGCCGCTGTCGCCATCCGGGCCGATCTTCCAATCCACGAGCATCTCGAAGTCTTCGTAGTCGCGCGCGGTGCACAGACTGTTGCCCTGGCCATCGTAGGCCAACGCGCCATCAACGATGTTCCAGTGCGCGCGCATGAGGTCGTCCGCCTTGCCTTGCGCGGCGGCAAGTTCCTCGGGCGGCATCTTGGCCCGTTTCTCCGGGTCCTCGACAAGCCCCTTCCAGCCGCTCAGGTCCTCCCCGCTAAACAACGCGACAAAGCCTTTCGGCGGCGTGTTGTCCGGCGCGCCAAGAAGCTCCGCCAAGGTCGGTTCGATGGCCCGCGCCCAACGCCAGTAACCTTCCTCGCTCAAATGCAGCAGGTCCGGCATCACGTCCTTCGTCAACTCGCCTTGATCCGTCAGGAACCAGCGCCCGATATCGAGGAAGCGCACCCGGTCGCCGTCATCGAGGCCGGCGAGCGTCCGGTTTGCTTCCGCGAGTTTGTCCCGGATTTCCTGCGGTTTGTCCGCGCGCGGGAAGACCGCGAGCAGCAATATCTTCGTTTCCGGCAGCCGTGCGCGGAGCATTTCGACAATGGCGGTGACGCCTTCGGCGATTTCCCCGGCACTGTTCTTCTGGTGATTGTTGGTGCCAATGTGGATGACGGCGGCCTTCGGCGCGATACCCGCGATGTTGCCGTTTTCGAGACGCCAAAGGACGTGCTCCGTGCGGTCGCCGCTGATCCCAAGATTCACGGCGTTCCGGTCGCCGTAATAAGCCTCCCAGACCGGCTTGCCGGAGCCTTCCCAGCCCTGCGTGATCGAATCGCCGATGAAAATCAGGTCCACGTTCCCCTGCGCGACGCGGGCGTTCATCGCCTCGAACCGCTTTACCCACCAGTCGTCCTCGCGCGGCTCCGGCGTCACGGCGGAATGCACGCCGAGTTGCACGTCCGCCCGCGCAAACACGGGAAGCAGGAAGAACGCAAACACCCCTACCAGGAACAGGAATCGTGATGAACGCCGCATGATGGTAACTCCCTCGCTGTTCGCGACTTTCCCCGACGGGACAAGTCATACGAGGTGCAAGTGTACTCCATGGGCGGGGCAAAGGTCATCCTGGCGAAAGCAGCGCACTTGCGCCCGCATTATCGCCCGAACCTACCGTTCCTTGGCGTAGATAACCCGGTTGATGAGCGGCAGGAAGTCCGACCAGGTCTGGCGTTTGCCGCGCGTTTCCTCGATAACGCGGGCGACGGCGGAGGTCTGGGCGTCGAGGTTGTCGATGTGGTAAAGGGCGATGGCTTCGAGCGTCTTCGGCAGGACCGGCGCGCCGTTGACGTACTCGCCGTGATGCGACAGGACGCAGTGTATGAGTTCCATGCGCAGGTTGGACGGGAACCCCTCGATTTCGCGGATGCGGTCCTGGACCATGTCCACGCCGATTTGCACGTGACCGATCAGCTTGCCTTCCGTGGTGTAATCGACGAAGAGGTCTTGCGACATCTCGTTCAGTTTGCCGAGATCATGGAAGAAGACGGCGCTCAAGAGCATGTCACGGTCCATCTCGGGGAACAGTTCGCACATCGTCTGCGCGATGCGCGCCATCTCGTAGCAATGCCGCACGAGTCCGCCGCGACTGGCATGGTGCCACTTCTTCGCGGCCGCGGCGGTCGCGAAGCGCTGCATGAGCGGCTCGTCTTCGAGGAACATCGTCACAAGACGCTTGAGCCATTGGTTCTCGATGGTGTCGAGTATCGCACGAAATCGGCGCAGGTCCTCGCTCGCGCTATCCGTCGAGGCGATGAGGTCTTCGCGGCTATAGTCCCCTTCGCGCAGGGGCAGCACCTGGTCCACCTGAATTTGCAGGTTGCCCTGATACACGTTCACGCGCCCGCGCACGTTGACCACGTCGCCCACCTCGAAGAGGCGCGCCACTTCCGCCGCGTTGTTCCAAAGCACCCCGCCGATGTCGCCCGTCTTGTCTTTGAACACCATGCCGAGGAAATGGCCGCCCGACTGCTTCGGGCGGAGGTCCTTCCGCACCGCGACGAAATAGTCGTTGACCGTGTCCCCTTCTTGAAGTCGATTCACGTACTGATTTTTCATGCGCGCCTTTCCGCCGCCGGTGGGCCGTTGAAGGGGTAGGGTAATGTTTGGCCTGCGGCGCGCGCAAGCCTCAGCGGTTACGCGCCGAACCACGTCGCCAGGCACGGATCACCGACGTCGGTCATCCACCGCCGCAGCAGCGCGTTCATCTCCTCGACGCGGTCGGCGTGGTGCACGCGGGCGGCGAGATTCACGCATTCATGCGGGTCATTTTCCAGGTCGAACAGTTGCAGCGTGCGCCTCCCCCCCACTTCGTGGCGCGCGAATTTCCAACGCGGCGTGCGCACGGCCCGCTGCACGTCGCGATATGCGAAGAACAGGGAATCGCGAATCGTCGCGGCAGGGTCATCGAGGGCGGGTGCGAGGCTCTTGCCTTCCGAAGTTTCGAGCGCGGGCGTCCCGGCCAGCCCGCACAGGGTGGGAAAGAGATCGTGCAGATAGCACAACGTGTCGCGGCGCACCCCCGCCGGGATTCCCGGTCCGGCTAGAATCAGCGGGACCCGCACGCTGTGCTCATAGAGGTTCTGCTTCCCGAGCAGCCCGTGGCTGCCGATGGCAAGACCGTTGTCGGAGGCAAACACAACGATCGTGTCGCCGGACCGTTCGGTTTCATCGAGCGCGTCGAGCACGCGGCCGACTTGCGCGTCGAGATGCGTGATCATGCCGTAGTACGCGGCCAGGTGCTCGCGCACCACCTCGGGGGTCCGCGGCCACGGCGCGAGTTCCTCGTCGCGGATGCGTAGTTCGCCGTTGTCGAACGGATGCTCCGGCAGGAAGTTCGGCGGCAGGGGCACGCGGTCCGGCGGATACGCGCGGGCGTAAGGCTCCGGCGGCATGCGCGGGTCATGCGGGGCCGTATACGCGACATACGCGAGGAACGGCGCGTCCGCATCGTATTCGCGCAGGAAGCGGATGACGCTGTCGCTGAACAACTCGCTCGAAAACCGGTCCCCGATGAGGCGCTTCTCTTGCGGATAGGTCCCCGCGGGATCGAAATCGAAAACGTGCATCTTGTCGTGGTCGGTCATTCCGCCGAAGAATATCGTCGCGCCGTCATCGAACCCGCGCGCGAGCGACTCCTTACCGTTGTGCCATTTGCCGGTCGCGAAGGTGCGATATCCGTGGGTGCGCAGGTGTTCGGGGTAGGTGGGACACGGATCCGGCCCCGAGACGGGCGGCGTACTGCCGGGGTGCAGCATGGACTCCGGCAAGCGGAAGAGGGAACGTCCGGTGAGCAGCATGGCGCGGCTCGGCGCGCACACGGCGGGCAGAGTCGATCCCATGATGCAGGCGTTTGTGAAGACCGTGCCGCGCGCCGCGAGGGCATCGAGATGCGGCGTTTGAATGTGCGGGGTGCCCAGCGCGTGAATCGTGTCAAAGCGCTGGTCGTCCGAGAACAGCACGAGGATGTTCGGCGCTTTCGCGGCGGGCGGACGGGCAGCGCCGCCGCCCAAGGCCAGCGCGGACGCGCCCGCGCCCATGGTCTTCAGGAAGTCGCGGCGCGTACCCCGCATGGCTACACCTCCTCCGGAACGACCCACGGCGACCGATATGCGCGTCTCACCAGGGCGTTCGCCTGATCGTCATCGACGAATCCCTCCGTCGTCGCGTCGATGCGCAGCCGCCGCCCCGTGCGGTAGGCAATGTTCCCATAGTGGCACAGCAGCGTCGAATAATGGACCTGCTCGATGTCGGCGCGCGGCAATTCGCGCGAACGCATGCACGAAATGAAATCGGCGACGTGCGCCTGCTGCATTGCGGAGAATTGCCCCGTCTCCGCGACGAGTGACTCGCCGTCCGCGTTGAAGACCTGCCAACCGTCGCTGTGACGGCCCAGCAAGAGCCATTGTTTGCTGCCGTAGATTTCGATGCGCGTACCGTTGAACGGCCAGTTCGGCACGCCGTCCGCATCCCGCGCGGGCAAGTCCGTCTTCTTGAGATACGGCGTCCACAACGTTTGTTCGAAGACCATCGTGAGGCCGTCGTAGTCCCAATTGACCGTGTGCGTGTCCGGCGTTTCCTGATCGTCTTTGAAGTAGTGAATGCCGCCCGCAGACGTGACGCTTTTCGGATAGGGCCTGTCGATCATCCATCGCGCGAGATCGATCTGATGGACGCCGTCGTTGATGATGTCGCCGCCGGAGTAGTCCCAGAACCAGTGCCACGCGTAGTGGAAGCGGTTCTCATTGAACGGCCGCATCGGCGCGGGCCCGAGCCACATGTCGTAATCCACGCCTTCGGGCGGCTCGGCGTCCGGCTTGCGCCCTATCTCGCCGCGCACCTTGCTGTTCAGGACCCGGACAAAGTGCACTTCGCCCAGTTCGCCGGATTGGATGTACTCATAGGCGCGGCGGCAGTACGCCCCGCTGCGGCTCTGCGCGCCGACCTGCACCACGCGCCCGTACTTGCGCGCCGCCTCGACCATTTTCCGGCTTTCCCAGATGTTGTGCGAGGTGGGCTTCTCGACGTAGACGTCCTTGCCCGCCTGGCAGGCCAGGATCGTGCCGAGGGCGTGCCAATGGTCCGGCGTCGCGTTGATGAGCGCGTTTATTTCGCCGTCGTCGAGCATGCGCCGGAAATCCTGCGCAACCGCGGGGCGCCTGCCCGTCAGCCCCTCGATGTTCTTCGCGCACCGATCCGCGCGGCGCAGGTCGGGGTCCGCCACGTGCCGGATCTCGACGTCACTGCGCTTCGCGAACAATTCGGCCATGTAGCAGCCGCGCCCGCCGCAGCCCATCACGCCCAGGATCACCCGCTCATTCGCGCCCGCCGCGTGCATCGAAAACCCGAGCGCCCCCGCCGCCACACCCGCCGCCGCGCTTTGCTTCAAGAACTCCCGCCGGTCTATGCCTTCCATGCTAGCCCCTCCGCGTTCCAGCGATCGTGTTCATCCTTGCTTCTATTTTACCAGTCCGTCGAAGCGAAGTCGCGCCGAGAACCACCGTAGACGCACTGCTCGTTCGGTTGGGCGGGAGGCGGGGTTGTCCCCCCCATCCTTCCGCACCACCGGGCATACGGTTCCGTACCACGACGGTTCATGTTGTACGTTGAAGTCTGTGTAGTTGATCGGGCAGCGATGCGAGTCCACTCTTGTCAAAGTTCTTATTGGGGAAGGCCTGATTCATGTGCAATGCCCCCGGCGTTCCGTCATGGGTCGCGCCCGCTAGTGGCGCAGCGCTATGCGCCCTCTGCGTCCAAGCCACGTCCCATCAGGCTCTGAGGACGGGTGTAGACACGCTCCCATTGCCGGCGGAGGATGCAACGAAGCTTACGCCGTATCTATTAGTCAAGCGCTTCGAATGTCCAATTGGCGCATTTCCTTGAAGATAATGGCCTTCTCATCCGGTGCGTACGTTTCCTCCTATGCGATTTCTGTTCATTGAGCTGCCGATTTGCCTTCGGCATCCTTCAGATTCCACCTCGCGGTGGACACCCTTGCCGTCCAGCTAACAGTTCCCCCTATCCGGGCCTGCAGAGAGACTTACACATCATAAGAACAGTGCCATGCCTGGCACACACAAAGCCGCCGGCCCCTATTTCAGGACCGGCGGCCTGACTACGCAATCAGATGCGAAGCGGGCTGCCTAGCACCGCCGGCGACGCCGCAACGCGCCCGCGCCCGCCAACGCGCTGGCAAGCGCCAACGCCGCAACGCCGGCAAGACCGGCCACCGGCAACGCCGTGCCAACCGTCAACTGCGCCTGCGACTCGATGCTGGTGAAGTCGTCCGACACCACCACTTGGTACAGGCCCTCGTCTTCCTGCGCGATCTCGACGAAGGTCATCTCCGTCGTCTGCGTGCCCGTATGCAAGGCATCGTCAGCCAGCGGCACAAACGCCTTCGTGCCGTCGTCCTTGTACCACTGGAAGCGCACCGTACC
>JAKQEQ010000170.1 GCA_029556545.1 Candidatus Hydrogenedentota bacterium | reverse complement strand
GGCGTCTATGAAGCCGCGATTGATTCCGATAAGGCTGCCTATCCGGGACAGGCCGGACACAGCCGCAGTGGAATAGCACGCCGAAACCGATTCGGACCAGTTGCCGCCCGCCAGCCCGCCCACATAGTGCGCTCCGGTGATACTACCGCCTTCAATCCCCACGTTCACCACGACCGCCGTGGCAGCCAGCGTGTGGAACAGGCCTACGCCATGATTCTCTGGACGATTGATGTACAACCCGCGGATACGGTATCCCTGCCCGTCGAACCATCCGTTGAAGAAAAGGTCCTTTCCCCCCGAGTCCGGGCTTTCTTCATCGGTAACATCCATAGGTGTCCCAAAGGAAGGGGCCGTGCCGATAGGTAGAAATCCCGCGCCATTATTCCACTGCGCAGTCTCTGACGCGTCGATATCTTGTGTTAATACATAATACCCGTTCAGTGGATAGGCCGGGTCCAGCCCGATACGTTGGAGTGATTCAACGGAGCCGATGGCGATGGGTGCACTGGCAGAGCCAGCCGCCATGGCGGGTAATCCCGCCACTATAATCAAGCCAACAGTTCCTAAGGCCCTGCTAATACGCTTATCCATGTATTTTCCTTTCGTATGAGCGTCTCTTATTAGTGTAACAAGAGTACTACCGCTTCTTATTTCAAGTCAAATTCCAACAGCATCCATGTAACTAACGATATCCGGCCCCACTTTTGAGACGGGAGGTGTGCCTACATACATTCCATTTGCTTTTGGTGTTACCCGAGACTGCATGGTTCTGGACGCTATCCGGGTTGACCTTTGGTCCGAAGAAGTATTCAAGCCGGCGGAGCAACTGAAAAAAAAAGCCTTTTCGTTTTGTCTCCCCGTGGACGGTCAGCATTCAAGGATTGCGTGGAAAGCGGCTGAAATCGGGAGGCCGTTTTTCCAGGAACGCGTTCCGCCCTTCCTGGCCTTCCTCGGTCATATAAAAGAGGCCGGTGGCGTTTCCGGCGAGCTCCATCAGGCCGGCTTGGCCGTCCTCGTCGGCGTTCATGGCGGCCTTGATGCACCGGAGCGCTGTGGGGGAGTTCGCGAGGATTTCCCGGCACCAGGCCACCGTTTCCGCTTCGAGTCGCTCCAGGGGAACGACCGTATTGACCATTCCCATTTCCAGCGCCTGCTGCGCGGTATACTGGCGGCACAGGAACCAGATTTCCCGCGCCTTCTTTTGGCCTACCATGCGGGCGAGATGGGCTGAACCGTAACCAGCGTCAAAAGAACCTACCTTGGGGCCGGTCTGGCCGAACAGGGCGTTATCGGCGGCAATGGTCAGGTCACAGACCATGGCAAGAATATTGCCGCCGCCGATGGCATACCCGGCGACCATGGCAATGACCGGCTTCGGGCAGGTGCGGATTTGGCGGTGTAAATCGAGGACATTGAGTCTTTGCTGCCGGGTGTGCGGGTCCACGTATCCCGATTCGCCCCGGACTTTCTGGTCGCCGCCGCTGCAGAACGCCTTGGTTCCCGCCCCGGTAAGGATGACCACGCCGATTTTCGGATCAAAGCGCGCATCGCGCAGGGCGTCGCTTATTTCATCGTTGGTCAGCGGCGTGAACGCATTGCGCCGGTGCGGACGATTAATCGTGATCTTCGCGATCCCTTCCGCCTTCTCATACTTGATTTCCTGGTATTCCTTGGCAATTGTCCAATTCACGGGGGGCATATTCGTACTCCGCCAATTGATCTATTGTTCTACATCGGACGATTCGTCCCTCACGGTCCAATAGCCTGGCTTTCTGCTGGTGTGAGCTATCGCCAGCACAAACAGAGAGACGCCTTCGATCCTGTAAATAATCGCATATGGAAAACGCCGCATGGGCCATTTTCTTTTTCCGCTCGCTTCGGGCCGTCCGAGCATCGGAGACTGCCGCAAGGCGGCAAGTGTCCGATCGACAGCGTCCAGGAACTTGTGCCCGAGGCCGGCGCATTTCCCCTCATAGAATTGGGCCGCCGCGCTCAGTTCCGCGGCTGCGCTGGGATGGTAGTCGAGGATTAGCGTCCCAGAGCCTTGCGCGCTCGTTTCATTACCTCGTCCGCCGACTGGCACTCGACCTTCCCTTCCTCAATCTCTCGCCATCTTCGGTCCGACTCATCCATCCATGCCTGCTCGATGTCGGCGTCCACAAAGTGCTCCATGCTGTCCCAAACACGTTGCGCCAGTACAACGCGGTCTTCGACGGGAAGCGACAAGGCTTCCCTAGTGACATCGGTCAACGTGCTCATTATTTCATCTCCTCAACCGACATATCGTCAAGAATACAGTCAGGATAGCACAGGCGGGCCGCGAAAAAACACGGCTCGCGCGGCCTCGCAGCCGGTCGGGGCGTCCTTCGCAAGGGGCCAGGACAATTACTGCGCCGACAGGAACGCGCGCACAACGGTAGTATAGCCGCCGGGGTTTTCGAGGTGCACGTTGTGGCCGCAGCCGTCGAAGACCTTCACCGCGAACGCCGGGCACGCCTCGAGCATTTCCTCCGCCAGGATGCGGTACCGCCGGTCGAGGTCCCCCACGATCAACAGCGTCGGAATGCGGTGTTCCGTCAATCGCGGCCACAGGTCGGGCTGGTCCGCCACGCTCAATGCGCGCAATACCGCCGCTAGGACACGCGGTTTACCGTGCAGGCGGCCAAAGATCACTTCCTCGCACAATTCGGGCCGACCGCGCAGACTGGCGAACAGCGGCTGGTCGTACCACCACTCGAGCAGCGCCCGAAATACCGCGTTGCCCGGCCCTTGCCCCGCCGCGGCCGCCTCTTCGAGCCGCCGCGCAAGCGCCGCGTCATGCTCCCGCCGCTGCGACCGCTCCGCCGCGTCGCGAAGGCCGGGCGAAGCCGATTCGAGCACGAGACGCGAAACACGGTCCGGCTGCTCGAGGGCGCAATACAACGCAAGCCGCCCGCCCATCGAGTAGCCCACCCACGCCGCCCGCGAGACGCCCGAGGCCTCCAGCCGCTTGAACAGGTCCCGCGCGACGCCCGCCATGTCGCCCGCCCGCGCGTTGTTTGCGATAAGCCCGTTCAAATCGACACAGATGCATCGGAATTTGTCGGACAAGACGCCGGCAACGTCGCGCCAGTCGCTCGCATCGCCCAGAAATCCGTGCAGAAACACAACCGGCGGCGCCGTCGCATCGCCCACTATGCGCCATGCCGCCGGGGGATTCTTCCGCAATGTCTGTCTCTCCTTACCGGGCCGCGCACGGACTGCTCCGCATTCGCGCTGCGGCGCGGGTCACGCATTCGTCATACACGCTCCGTCGGTGACCGCGGCGATTTCCGCCTGAAGCGCACGATGTACGACCAGGTTCTCGTCGCGCTTGGTGTTGACCTCGATGATTACGGCCCCGCCCGCTTCGAGCGCGGAACGAAAAGCAACCTCGAAGTCCGCCTTGGTCCGTGGGTTGCAGTAGCCAAGGCCGAACAGCCCGGCGGCATCGCGGAAGCACAAGCCGTGCGGCGCGGCGAAGAATCGCTCAAAGTGGTCCGGGTATTCCGCGACGGGCAGAAACGAGAAGATACCGCCCCCATCATTGTTGACGATCACGAGAATGAAAGGCGTGTCCATGCCACGCAGCAGCGCCAGGGAATTAAGATCGTGCAGCGCCGCCAAGTCACCGATCACCGCCGCCATTGGCCCTTGCAGCGCCCGCGCCACGCCCGCCGCCGTCGCGATGTTGCCGTCGATGCCGCTCGCGCCGCGATTCGCAAACACCCGGACCGCCGCGCCGTCGCCGGGGGCATACATGTCAAGATCGCGAATCGGCATGCTGTTGCCGCAGAAGATCGCCGCGCCCTCCGGCAGCAGTTCGGGGACCAGCCGCGCGACGGCAATTTCGTCGAGTTCATCCCGATCCCGCTCCCACGCGGCGATCGCTGCCGCCGCCGCGCGGTTTGCCCGGCGCAACGCGTCGCACCACGCCGCATCCGCCGCGCCGGGCGCGGACGCGGCCAGCCAACGCGCGAAAACCGCCACGTCCATCTCGATGCGCCGCGTTACACGATGCAGCGGGTCTACGCGCTCGGGATGCCCCGCCACGCGCACGTACTCGGGCCGCTTCGCCGCCAGATGTTCGATCACCCGCTTCGAGGTCATCGGTCCGCCGAGATGCAGCACAACATCCGGCGCGCACAACCCGCGAAACGAGTCCGAGAGCAATAACTGATCATAGTGCGCAACGACATTCCCCTCGATCCCGCCGAGACGCAGCCCGGACGCCACGTCGGGAAACACGGACCAGTCCAACGCGCGCGCGAGCCCGCGAACCGCATCCACTTCTTCTTGCTGCCGCAGTAAGCCGACCAGGATAAGGCCGCGCCGGGCGCGCTGAACCGTTTCGAGCACCGCGCTCGTGGCATGGGCATCCTGCCCGTGGTCCGCCACCACGGGCGCGAGGCCCGTGCCACCCTCCTCCCAGCACGTATACGGTCGCCGGCTCTCGCGCCAAGGTCCGAGCGACGCACCGTATGCGGCGAGGTCCGCACCGTCGTCCACGGGCGCGAGTGGCTCGCGGAACATGCAGTTGAGGTGCACCGGCCCGGCGGGGGCGCGGCATGCGCGATACACCGCGTGATCCACGGTCGTCAGCAACACTTCCGGCGGAATACGAACGTCGGGACACGGAAGACCGAAGCGCCACCTTACGTAGTCGCCGAAGAGCTTGGCCTGATCGACGGCCTGGTTCGCGCCGCACGCGAGCAATTCCGAGGGGCGGTCCGCCGTCAACAGGATTAACGGTATCTGCGATTGCGCCGCCTCGACCACAGCGGGCCAGTAGTTGGCCGCCGCCGTCCCGGAGGTACAAACCAACACGGCGGGCCGGCCTGTCGCCGAAGCCCAGCCGAGCGCGTGAAACCCCGCGCCGCGTTCATCGAAGTGCACCACGGACCGAGCGGCGGCGTTCTGCGCTACGGCCGTCGCCGCCGGCGTCGACCGCGATCCCGGCGAAAGGCAGAAGACGCCTGCGGCGCAACGGACGAGTTCCTCGACAATCAACGCGGACCAGAAGTGATTGAGGTTAGGCGCGCTATCAAGCATAGTCGAACAGGACCTTGAGAAAGTTTCCCATCTTATGTTCGAGTTCCATCCACTCTTCCGCCGGGTCCGAACCCGCCACAATCCCCGCGCCGTTATACAGCGCCAACGTGTTGCCTTGCACGAGTCCCGAGCGAATGCCGACACAGAACTCCGCGCCGACCGCCGCGACCCAGCCCACGGGCGAGGCGTAGATGCCCCGGTCGAAAGGCTCGTACTCCTCGATCCATCGCAGGGCCGCCGCGCGCGGCGTGCCGCCCACGGCGGGCGTCGGGTGCAGCGCCCGGATCAAGGCCGCGTCGTCTTCGGGACCCTCGATTAGTCCCTCGATGCGCGCCTTAAGATGCTGCACGTTGCGCAGCCGCAGCAACGACGGCTTCTCATCGAAACGCACAGATCGACACAAACCCTTAAATGTCTTGCGCAACATCTTGACGACATAGGCGTGCTCTCGCCGGCTCTTGTCGTCCGTCAGCAACACCTCGCCCAGCAAGGCGTCTTCCGCGTCCGTGTGGCCGCGCGGGCGCGTCCCCGCGACCGCCTCGCTTTCGAGAAAACACTGGCTTCGCCGATACAACAACTCCGGCGACGCACCAATGAACGCGCGATCCGGCGCGGGATGAAAGCAGAAGTCGAAGGACTGCTCCGTGTACTCGACCAACCGCGCAAGAACCGCCACGGGGTCCAGCGGACCCTCTGTCTCGAAAACCGTCTCGCGCGCGAGCACCACCTTCTCTAAAGGCGTCGTGCGAAAGGCCTCAAGCGCGGCGTACACCGTCGCCTCCCAACACGCCCGGTCCGGCGCATCGGACCGCGCCGTCACCGGCGGGAACGGCAGCCTAGCCATGCGCACGGGCTGGCGCAGCGACTCGAGCATCTCGACGACGGCGTCCAGCGTGCGGCGGTTCGCCGCCCCGTCGCCCAGCAAGACGTTGCAGGCAAAATCATACCGCTTCCCGCGCCGCACGACCTCGAAACGCGGCACGACGAAACGAAAATCGTGAAACGCGCGCCAACGTTCCCCGCGGGGCGGCCCCGGATGAAAGCGAAAGCCGCCGTAATAACGCTGGCCACGCACCTCGGGCGAAAGCCGCTCCCGCATGAACGCAAACACGTCGCCTCCGGCGAAGTCTCCCTGACCCGGAGCGACCACGTCCGCCTCTCCGACGCCCGCCATCTCAAACGCATTGTCCCGGTCCGCCCAATAGTACTGCGTCAGATGCGCCTGGGCGCGAAGCCAGTCAAGCGCCGCGACTTCACCGATTGGGACTTGCACGCGCGCCAGGCGCCGTACCGTCGCGGGAGCGGCGGACGCGCCGGTCAGGGCCTCGACCGCGCGCGCGCCCGCGCGGCGTATCGCCGCCTCGAGGGACAACGCGGCTTCGGACTGGTCGGACTTTTCGGACATGGCGGACGTGGAACGGCCTCCCTCACGACGGGGCGTGTGTGCCTCGCATTCTAGGGAATGCGAATTTGTATCGTCAAACGCCACGGAACGCGACTGTGCACTATGTCCCTGTGAATTCAGGAGTTGCAGATCCGATGTTGCATTCGCGGACAAATTGCGAATAGAATGTGTCGCGTATGAGCGGATCACCCTCGATTACCTTTACGGTCCTGGGCGGCGGCGGCGAAGTCGGGGCCACGTGTTACCGGGTCTCCGTTGACGGATGTCAGATTCTGCTCGATTGCGGGACCCACCCGAAGAAAGAAGGCAAGGACGCCTTGCCCGCGTTGGAATTATTGCGCCGTCCGCCCGACGCCCTGATTGTGTCTCACGCCCACGTCGATCACATCGGCGCGATTCCCTGTCTGCTGCGCGAGTTTCCCCTCACGAAGGCGGTCGCCACGCAACCGACCGTGCGGATCATGGACCGCATGCTGCACAACAGCGTGGCCGTCATGGAGACGCTCGCGCGTGAAAAGGGCATTCGAGAATACCCGCTATACGACCACGGCGACGTCCACTACGCCATGCGCTGCATCAAGGGCTTCTCGATGGATACCCCCATCGACCTGGCGACGGACCCGCCGGTACAAGTGAGCTTCCATCACGCCGGGCATGTCCTCGGGAGCGCCAGCATCCTCCTCCGCATGCCGGGGCATACCCTCTTCTACACCGCCGACATCTGCGAGTGCGACCAGGAACTCATGGGCGGGCACACGCTGCTCGATCATCGTCTCGACGTGGACACCCTGGTAATCGAGTGTACCCGCGGCGCGACCGACGAATCGCACATCAAGTGCTATAACGAGGAAGTGAACCGGCTCGCCGACGCCATCGACGAGACGCTGCGCCGCGGCGGCTGCGTGCTGCTGCCGTGTTTCGCCTTGGGCCGCACACAGGAAATGCTCAATATCGTCTCGCGGCTTCAGGAAGAGGGACGTATCCCGAGCGTGCCCATCTTCGCTTCCGGGTTGGGCCGCGCGGTGTACGAGATTTACGACCGCTTCGACCACTTCCTGCGCCACGACGCCTATCTCCGGCCGCTTGACCTATTCGACCGCGTCGGCAACGTATGGGACCCCGCGCGCATCGACCACCTCCTCGAGCGACCCTGCATCATCATCGCCACCTCCGGCATGATGGTCGAGACGACCCCCTCCGCCATGATCGCCCGGGAAATGGTCAAGGAAACACGCCACGGCATCTTCTTCGTGGGCTACCTGGACCACGAAACCCTGGGCTACAAGCTGCTCCACGCGAAACCCGGCGATTTCATCCATTTCGCGCTCGGCTACGCCCCCGTCGAAGTGGTTCTCGAATACATCCGGCGTTTCGACTTCAGCGCCCACGCACCGCGCCGGGCGCTCCAGAACATCATCGACCACTTCCACCCCCGCAACATCATCTTCATCCACGGCGATCCCGAGGCCATCGCGTGGATGCGCGAGAACACAAGCAACGGCGCCGCCCGGTTCGCGCCCCTGGCGGGCGATACCGTCGAACTCGAGGCATAGCCATGGCGCGCGCGGGTCGGCGCCTCGGCCGCCAGATTGCAGCGTGGGTCTCCATCCTCTTTGGTTACTTCACCCGGCTACTGCCGTTGGCCGTTACGCGCGCCATGGGTTCAAGCCTCGCGGAAATCGCCTACCGACTCGTCCCCCGGATGCGCCGCGTCGGCACGGCCAATCTCGATCTCGCTTACGGCGACACGCTCTCCCGCAAGGCGAAGCAGCGCATCCTGCGCGGCGCGGTGCACAACGCCGTCCGCGTCGCCGCCGAACTCTCGCGACTGCCCACGCTGAGCGGCGACGGATGGCGACGCCATATCGACGTCGAAGGCGTCGAGCACATCGACCCGAATCGCGGCGCCGTACTGATCGGCGGCCACCTCGGCAATTGGGAGTGGATGCCCCGCATTCTCATCGCCCACGGATTTCGCCTCGTCGTGGTCGTGCGGTCTTTCGACGCACCGGTCATGGACCGCTACGTCAACGGCCTGCGACGCAGCGCCGGGATCAAGACGATACCGAAGGACAAGGCGGGCGCGGAACTGCAACGGATGCTCGGTGACGGCTGGCTTGTCGGCCTGCTCATCGATCAGAGTCCGCGCGAGAGCGCCCTGCCCGTCACCTTTTTCGGCCAACCCTGTTGGGCCACCATCGGCCCCGCTATGCTCGCGCTCCGCACCGGCGCGCCGATTCACCCCGCCAGTATGACGCGGCTGCCGAACGGACGCTACCACCTGCGATTCTTCCCAAGCATCCCCTACGAGGTCACCGGCGATACCCGGAACGACCTGCTCGATATCACGCAGCGCTGCCAGGACGCCATCGAGCGGATGGTCCGCGAGCACCCCGAGCAGTGGCTCTGGTTTCACCGCCGCTGGAAAGAGCGACCCCGCCTCAGCGCGGAATGGACCGCACGCCAGAGAGACGCCCAGCCGAACCAGTAGCAGCCGATCGCGAGTTGTCTCCGCCGAGGCGGCGCGTCAATCCCGCCACTCGCCGGTGTTCGCGTCGTATACCGCTTTGGGCGCACCCTTCGTTTTCATCGTTACACTACGCACCGCCACCCCCAACGTGCGCGCGTAGATCGTCTCTTCAAACCCCTCCTTGGGCCGCCAGCCCTTCGCGCGCAGTTCGAGCACGACCTCGTCCGCCTCGGTGGCGGGCAATTTCCCCGTCAGGATCATCGGGCCTTCCTCCTCGGGAATACGGATGATCGGCGTATCGCCCAAGTAGAGCCCGTTCTCCGGCGCGACGGCAAGGGGCGGCACGAAGACTTCAAGCGTAATCGTGTACTTGCGCCCCGGCTCGACCGGCAGCCGCAACACCGACTTCACCCCGGACCAGCGCTTCGTGCCCGCGCCGTCGGGCCATTCGCCGGCTTTCTCCGGGCCGTACCACTCGCGGGCGTAACGGCGGTCGCCTTCGGTACCGATACGGATCGCGTAATGACGTAGCGACCCGCGCGGCCACGTGACCGGGCTTTCCTCGTTCAAGGCCAGTTGCGCGCGCTTGCCCGCCCGATTGTCGCAGACAAGCCCGCCCGCGGCCTGATTACCCGTAATGATTGCCGATGCCACGTCCGGACCGATCTCGATGTGCAGATCCCCGTCGGCGAAGGTGTTTCCCTGGAAGATGGCCTTGCCCGCGTCCAGCTGCACCGCGGGCGACCCCGCAAGCAGGATGTCCCAGTTGCAGAAGTTTGTGCCGATGGCCGTGAACTGTGTCTTCGGACTACGATGCCAGATACACCGGTCGATCGGCCCCCAGAACGCGCAATTGTTGAGGCTCACCTTGCCGACGCCCGCCTCGGGCGCAACCTCGATGCACACGGAATCCTTGCTGCCCCAGCGGCCCACGAACTCGCCGTTCGTGATCAGCAGTCCCCATTCCTGAAGGTCCTCGACCAGCACCGCGCGGCTGCAGCAATCCGCGCCGATACCCACGAAGCTGCCGTTGCACGCGCCGTTCTCGGACTTCGAAAACTTGTAGCCCGCCCCGTAGCCGAAGCAAAACGTGTGCGTCACGTATTGCCAGTCGGTGCGCGCGAACTCGAAGGCGACGCCGTTCTCGTTGACCCACAGGCAGTAGGGGTCGTCCGGCTTGTACATGACGCCGAAGGGCCAGAAATGACAATTCTCGACGCGCGAAATATCGTAGCACGCATCAATGTACAAGCCGCGCATGCTCGGATACCCGAAGATATTGCGGATAATCATCCGCGCCGCGTTCTTGAAATACAACGCCTCATAGGCATTGATGATGCAGCAGTCAATCACCGCCACGTTCTCGACGTGTTCGCCCGCAACCGCCGGCGGATACGGTATCGGCGGCACGTCGGACTGCTTCCATTCCGGGTAGGCGACGGTGACGCCCGCCAGCGTCGCCGTGCTGCCCGCAAGCCGGATGAACGGCGCACCCTCGCGCGCCCCGCGCCCGGCGTAGGCGTGCAGCACCGTCCCCACAAGTTCGGGGCCTTTGCCATAATGGGAATTGGGCGGCGTGCGGAACGTGCCCTGAAGCGTCACGCCCGCCGGAATCGACAGCGTCCCGTTGATCCGGAACGTGCCCGCCGGCGCCTCGACCACGCCGCCGCCCGCCGCGCCGGCCGCATCGAGCGCCTGCTGAAACGCCGCCGTGTCGTCCGTTTTCCCGTCGCCTTTCGCGCCAAAGTCGCCGACCCGCCACTCCGCGTTCGCGATGTGGGAAACACACAACGCCAACGGGACCAGACAGAAAATGATGTACGTGTGCATGACACACCCTCCCTCGGAAACCGTCTGCAAATTCACGTTCGTGCCCAAAGGCGCGGTGGATGGTAGCACATTCCGCGCCGCGCCTATTTCTTCCGCCGAAACATATGACGAAGCCTCCAGCGGACAATGCCGAAGGCGATGCTCACCTTGCTCGAGTATGTATGCAACGCATACAAGAATGACACGCCAAGACCATTGCCCCGCCACCGCCACTCCATCGTCTTGCGCGCCAAGACCGCCGCCATCAACAGCGCGACGCCCGCCCGCGCGGCCCAAGGTCCGGCCAGCAACAGCGCAAGAACCGCCAAAATGCCCGCGCCCCACGCAAGATGCGATCGCACCTCGCGCCGCCACAAGGGCTCCGCCGTGCACCGGCATCGCGAGGCCACCTCCGCGAAGGTCTCCCCGCAGCGCACATTGCGGCGCGTATAATCCAGCAGGCCGCGATACCCCAAATCGTGACCAACCATCGCCTGGTGCAGATGAATTACTTGCATGCCCAGTTCGTTCCGGATGCGCCAGCAAAGATACGGTTCCTCGCCGAACGCCGTGTCTTCCGGGAAGCCGCCCAGTTCGACCAGCGGCTCGCGCCGGTACATCGCCGCGCCCCCGCAATACAGGCTCGGCCCTTCCGGAAACTCCCAATCAAGCTGCAGCGCGCGATAGAACACGTTCGGATTGACCTCGCGCATCCGCCCCCACACCACGGCCGCGCCTGGATGCGCCTCAATCGCCTCGAGACCCGCCCGCACCCACGACCGCTCAAGCGTCATGTCGCCGTCCAGGAATTGCACCAAACGCCCCGAGGCGTGGGCGAGGCCCAGGTTTCGGTTCTCGGCGGCCCGGCGGCGGCGTTCCCCGCCCAAGCACATGTCCGCGCCCGCGCGTCGCGCGACGGCAAGGCTGTCGTCGCTGGAGCCGCCGTCCACGTATATCGTCTCCGTGCGCAGCCCCTCCAGGTCCGCCTCGCGCACCGAACGCAGGCACGCCTCGAGCCGCGCGCCCTCGTTGTAGCCGATGACCACAAACGACACGTTCGGTCCAGCGTCCGCTTGCCCGAAGTCCGTCATCAGTGAAGCCTCCCCAACATGCGTCTCCTCCACTGCGTAAGTGTAAGAATCCGGCGGCCCGCCCGCAAGGGAAGCCCGTATCAGATTACGCGACCGTCCGGCAAAACAGACTTGACAAACCCGCAGTTTGTGGGACAATCTCTTCCCGAACGAAGGCGGCGGGAGTAGTATGGCACGGTATATTCGCATCCTCTCGGTTGACGGCGGCGGCATTCGCGGCCTCCTGTCCGCAAGCGTCTTGACGGCGCTCGAACAGCGGCTCCGGGCCGCGTCGGGGCGGCCCGACGCGCGCCTCGCGGATTTCTTCGACTTCTTCGCGGGCACAAGCACGGGCGGCATCCTCACGGCGCTGTACCTCCTGCCCGACCCGGAACAGCATGAGCGCGCGCGGCACGCCGCCGAGGACGTCGTCCGCATCTACGAGGAATGCGGGGGCACGGTGTTCCAGAGCACGTTGTGGCGCAAGCTTCGGTCAGGCGGCGGCTTCCTCCACAAGAAATTCGACGCGGCGGGACTCGAAGCCGGATTTGAAAAACACTTCGGAGACGCGCGACTCAAGGACCTCGTGCGCCCATGCCTCATCACGGCGTACAACGTCGAGCGCGGCAAGGCCCACTTCTTCACGCAGCATGACGCGCGCACGCGGCCCGGCCACGATTACTACGTGCGCGACGTGGCCCGCGCCACCTCCGCCGCACCCACCTTCTTCCCCGTCGCGCTCATTCGCAACGATCTCGATGAGCCACGCCCGTACATCGACGGCGGTGTCTTCGCGAACAATCCCGCGCTCTGCGCCTTCGCCGAAGTCTGCGACTTGCACCCGGAGGCCGCGCCGCGCGATATGGTTATCTTCTCGGTAGGCACGGGCCAGGCACCGGTACGCCTCGATTATAATGTAGTAAAGGATTACGGCATCATGCGATGGATGGCGCCGCTCGCCGAGATCATGGTCTCGGGCGCGTCCGACACGGTGGACTACCAGTTGCGCAAACTCTTCGCTGCCGCACGCCGCGACGACCACTACCTGCGGATCAACCCGGCGCTGCCGGAGGGCGGCCTGCCGCACCCCTACATCGACGACGCATCGCCGGAAAACGTCGAGGCCCTCAAGGCCCTCGGGCGCCACACCTCCGAAAGCCGACAGGACCTGTTCGACACGCTCGTCGAGAAACTTCTCGAGCCCGAAGCCCAGCCGCGCAGAAGACTCGCTGTGTTCCCCCGCCGCCTCCCCTGGCCTTTCCGCGCCGCCAGCGGCGACGCCTGACTCGCAAGCCCTTGAAGCCCGATCACCACCGTCACACAAAGAGCACAGAAAAGACACAAAGGCAGTTTGTAGTCCAAGCTTTAGCCTGTCTTCGAAAGTACGTGAGAAAGAAGAGCGCCCTGAAGCGTGGACTACGACCCAGGAGGTCGCGCGGGAAACCTCCATCCCCGTCTTGCATAGGCGCGCCGGGGCTCCTATAATCACGCTCTTAATTCGGAGACCCTTGCCGCCATGCACCTTCACGAACGCATCCCGAGGGCGTTATCCTTCGACGACGTCCTCCTGGTCCCGGCGCGGTCGGATGTGCTCCCCCGCGACGTGGACGTAACCACCCGGCTGACCCGACGACTCCGCCTCAACATCCCCCTGATCAGCGCCGCCATGGACACGGTGACGGAATCGCGCCTCGCCGTCGCGATAGCGCAGGAAGGCGGCCTCGGCGTCATTCACAAGAATTTGTCCCCGGAAGACCAGGCCGCGGAAGTGGACCGCGTGAAGCGCGCCCAGGCGGGGATTATCAGCGAGCCCTTTACCCTGACGCCGGACCGCCCGCTGCGGGACGCGGCGAATCTCATGGCGCACTATCACGTTTCCGGCGTGCCCATCACGGACACCGAGGGCAGGCTGGTCGGCATTCTGACGAACCGCGACATGCGGTTTCAGGAGCATCTGGAGGTCACAATTGGGTCTGTGATGACCCCGCGCGAGAAGTTGGTCACCGTGCGGCCCGGTACGACCCTCGAAGACGCCAAACGCCTCCTCCACGAGCACCGCATCGAGAAACTGCCCATCGTCGACGCCGACGGCGTCCTGCGCGGGTTGCTGACCATCAAAGACATCAACAAGGCGCGGGATTTCCCGAACCGCTGCACGGACGACCTCGGGCGCTTGCGTGTGGGCGCGGCGGTCGGCGTCGGTGAAGGCGAGATGCGCCGCGCCGAATGCCTCGTCGACGCGCATGTGGACGTACTCGTCGTCGACTCCGCGCACGGCCACGCCGCACTGGTGCTCGACATGGTCCGGCGTGTGCGAGAACGCTTCCCGGACGTCGAAGTCGTCGGCGGCAACGTGGTTACGGCGGCGGGCGCGGCGGACCTCATCGCAGCGGGCGTCTGCGCCGTCAAGGTGGGCGTGGGGCCGGGCGCAATCTGCACCACACGGGTCGTCACCGGGGTCGGCAAACCGCAGTTCTCAGCCGTATGGGAGGTGGCCGAGGAGTGCCGTAAACACGATGTGCCCGTCATCGCCGACGGCGGCATCAAGTACTCCGGTGACATTGTGAAGGCACTCGCGGCCGGCGCGGACACCGTCATGATCGGCAGCCTTTTCGCCGGCACCGAGGAAAGCCCCGGCGAAACCATCCTGTACGAGGGCCGCACCTACAAGGCCGTCCGCGGCATGGGCTCGATAAAGGCCATGCAGCGCGGCGGAAAGACGCGCTACTTGCAGTTCGAGGAAGACCCCGCAAAGTTCGTCCCCGAAGGCATCGAAGCCCGCGTGCCGTATCGCGGCCTGCTCGCCGATTACGTCCGCGTCCTCGTCGGCGGGCTCCGTTCCGGGATGGGCTATTGCGGGTGCCGTGACATCCCGTCGCTGCACCGGGAGGCGCGATTCGTCGAGATTACCGCCGCAGGACTCCACGAAAGCCACCCCCACGACGTCACCATCACTGAAGACGCGCCGAATTACCAGATTCCGAGGTGATGATGGATACCCCCGGTCACCCTGTCATCGTGCTGGATTTCGGCGCGCAATACAGCAAGCTCATCGCGCGGCGCGTGCGCGAGGCGAAGGTATTCAGCCTCATCGAACCCTACAGCATCCCAGCGGCGCGCCTGAAAGCGCTGCAGCCCGCCGGCATCATCTTCAGCGGCGGCCCCGCCAGCGTCCACGCGCCCGGCTCCCCGCTGCCCGACCCTGCCATCTTCGAGATCGGCGTGCCCATACTCGGCATCTGCTACGGCGTGCAGCTAATGGCTCAAATGCTCGGCGGCAAAGTCGAGCGCGCAGCCGAGCGCGAGTATGGCGTCGCCTGGCTTGAACACGACGACGACGACGGCCTGCTCGACGGCGTCGACGCGCGCACGCAGGTCTGGATGAGCCATGGCGATCGCGTCACTGCGCTCCCGCCGGGCTTCGAGGTTATCGGGCGCACGGCAAATTCGCCCTATGCGGCGGTGGCCGATTCGGCGCGCCGGCTTTACGGCGTGCAGTTCCATCCCGAGGTTGTGCACACGCCGCAGGGAAAGCGCATCCTGAGCAATTTCGTCCACGCCATCTGTGGCTGTCCCGCCGACTGGGACATGGGGTCGTTCGTGGACCGCGCTGTGACCGACATCCGCGACCACGTGGGCGCAAAGCGGGTCCTGTGCGCACTCAGCGGCGGCGTCGACTCGAGCGTGACGGCCATGCTCATCCACCGCGCCGTCGGCGCTCAGCTCAATTGCGTGTTCGTGAACAACGGCCTGCTCCGTAAGGGCGAGGCCGAACTGGTCCAGCGCGTCTTCCGCGACCATTTCCACGTCAATCTCGATTACGTCGACGCCGAGGACCGATTCCTCGCGAGGCTGAGCGGCGTCACCGACCCCGAACAAAAACGCAAGATCATCGGCAAGGAATTCATCAAAGTCTTCGAGGAAGAGGCGCGCCGTCTTGGCCACATGGACATCCTCGCGCAGGGCACGCTGTATCCCGACGTGATCGAGTCCGTCTCCGCCACCGGCGGCCCGTCCGCCACCATCAAGAGCCACCATAACGTGGGCGGCCTCCCCGAAAAGATGCGTCTCGAACTGCTCGAACCGCTCCGGGAACTATTCAAGGACGAGGTGCGCGCCCTCGGATGCGAACTCGGACTCCCCGAAGAGATCGTGGGACGACACCCCTTCCCCGGTCCCGGCCTCGGCGTGCGCTGCGTCGGCGCGATCACCCGCGAACGCCTCGAAACCTTGCGCGAGGCGGACGCCATCTTCATCGACGAGATCAAGAAGTCCGGTCTTTACGGTGATATCTGGCAGGCCCTGGTGTGTCTCTTGCCCGTGCGCAGCGTCGGCGTGCAAGGCGACGAACGGACCTACGAGGAGGTATGCAGCCTCCGCGCCGTCACCTCCGAGGATGCCATGACCGCCGACTGGTTCCGCTTCCCCCCCGAAGTGCTCCAGCGCGTCGCCAACCGCATCTGTAACGAGGTCAAGCATATCAACCGCGTCCTCTACGACATCTCCTCGAAGCCGCCCAGCACCATCGAGTGGGAGTAGGCGCGCTCGGTGGCGCTCGCGATGCAATTGCGCCGTGTATTAATCTCTTGTTCGACGCGAAACAGGCGTCACTGTGCAACACGGATTGCGTGCCATGAACCAACTCTATTTCGGCGACAACTTGGTGGTACTGCGCGAACACCTCGCCGACGAATCCGTGGACCTCATCTACCTCGATCCTCCCTTCAACTCCGACGCCAGTTACAATGTGCTGTTCAAAGAGCACAACGGCGCCCAAGCGGCCGCGCAAATAAAGGCGTTCGAGGACACTTGGCGCTGGGACGCCAACGCGGCGCGCGGTTACGAGGAAACGGTCGAGGCGGGCGGCAGACTCTCGGAGGCGCTACAAGCCTTTCGCAAACTTGTCGGCGAGTCCGATATGCTGGCCTACCTGTCAATGATGGCGCCGCGTCTTCAGGAACTGAAGCGCGTGCTCAAGCCCACAGGGGCCATCTATCTTCATTGCGACCCCACCGCCAGCCACTACCTGAAACTCCTGATGGATGCCGTGTTCGGCGCAGCGAATTACCGAAACGAGATCGTCTGGCGGCGAAGCCATCCGAAAGGACACGCATTTACCAGATTTGCGCGCAATCATGACGTAATCCTCGCGTTCACCAAGGATTGCACGCAGGCACACTGGGTCCCGCAGCATCTTCCCCATGATCCGCAGAAGGCAGCCGAGCAATACACTCTGCTCGATGAATCGGGCCGTCCATACCAATTGACAAGCCTCTTGAACCCAAACCCGAACCGGCCCAACCTTACCTATGAATTCCTCGGCGTGACCAAGGTGTGGCGTTGGACCAAGAAGCGCATGCAAGCGGAGTACGAAAAAGGCCGTATCGTGGTTCCCAAGGGCGGAAAAGGGGTTCCCCGATATAAGCGATATCTTGACGAACAAGAGGCTGTCCCGATCGGCGACTTTTGGGACGACATCGAGTTTGTCGCAGGCGCGGAACGTCTTGGCTATCCGACCCAGAAGCCGGTGGCGCTTCTCGAACGCATCATCAAGGCAAGCAGTCACGAGAACGACACCGTTCTTGACCCGTTCTGCGGATGCGGCACCACCATTGACGCCGCCGAGAAGCTGAACCGCCGTTGGATTGGCATTGATATCACGCACTTGGCCATTAATCTCATTCGACACCGGCTGCGGGATGCCTATGGAGACGAGATCACCGCAACCTACCAGGTAATTGGCGAGCCAGCATCAATAGTGGATGCCCGAGTTCTTGCGGCATCGGATCCGTACCAATTCCAGTGGTGGCCTC
>JAKQEQ010000151.1 GCA_029556545.1 Candidatus Hydrogenedentota bacterium | reverse complement strand
CGGGCCGGCCAGGCGCGCCAGAGGGAAGAGGTCATACACGACTTGTGCGACTTGCTGCGAAACGAGGACGACCGGGTTCGGGTTCTTCTTGTTCATCGGGCCACCGCGTCCGTGACGTCAGCAGGGGGCACGGACGGCGCGGGCGCCTCTTCGACGGGCGCCTTGTGCAGGACCTCTACCGTGACGCCAGGCTCTCCCCCAGGGAGCCGCTTTCGGTCTTCCATGACACGCGGCGCCGCGACGCCGACGGTCACCAGGACGGCCGCCAACATCGGAGCATGCGCCGCCATGTCGCCCATGTAGGGCGCCAGGGCATCCGCCCATGCGCTGCCGAGTGCCGCCGTTTCTTCCTCGCGCAACCGCCAGTGCGGCCCACGTGCCGTCTCCAGGATGCGCCCGACCGCGTCGAACCCCAGCCCTAAGGCTTTCGCCAGGTGCGCCCGCTGCTCGACCGTCGCAGCCTGTGCGGCCGCCTGAGCCTCTGCCTGAGCCGCCGCACGGTCCTGCTCGACCTGTGCTTTCGTGCGACGCTTCCGCTTGGCCTTCGTGGGCTCCGGGCTCTCGGTCGGGTCGCTCGTCGGCGGCTCGCTGCCGGCCGTCTCGCCGGGGACCTCTGGCCGTTCCGGTTCTGCGACCAAGGCGGGATCAACGCCCGTTGCATCGAGGGTGGGAACGCCGGGAATGCTAGTGCTGTCTGACATGGCCAGTCCTCATTGTGTCGGACGCTCCGCGCGGGCCGTACCATCCGGTGCGGCGCACGTCAACGCCCTGGGGGTAATACTCCTTTAGGTGCCAACTCCCCGGCACATCGCCGGTCGGCAGTTCGTGCGGGACGACAACTTCATCAACGTAGACATGCGCGGCTTCCTGCGCGACCTCCCACACGCGCAGACGGACCCGGCCGACAATGAGCCACCCCCACACGAAATGTGCGTGACGGTTATGCAGGTGCCAGGTCGCGTTGGGTGTTTGGCAGACGAGGGGGTCACGGGCAATCCATCGTCCCCAATAGGCGCGCCCCGCTTGCTTCGCGCATGGCAGTTTGGCCAGCGTGTCGTCAACGTAGCCGTCTGGCATCATCCGGGACCAGGTGACACCGCGTCGCACCGTGCACCGGAGGTTGTAGCGGTCAATTTCCTCAGTGGACGCGACCGCGATGTTTCCCGCTTCGGCAAACACGGGGGGCAGGTCCGGCCGGTGCTCTTCTAGCTCGATGATCCATAACCCATCGCGCGTGCCACGCGGCCCTCGCACGACGCGGTAGGTCGTCGGGTCCGGGAGTCCGATGCTTCCAGCCCAGCGATAGGCCGACGTCAGATCGTAGCGGTACCACGAACCCCGGAACGCGCCCGTCCGCCGCGCTTGACTCCAGGGGCCACCATGCCACCAACTGAACAAGCCATTGAGCGTGTAGGGTAACCGGGGCGCGTCCGGGGCAACTTGGTGGAAGCAATCCGCGAACGACGACGGATGCCGCACACCGATGGACTCCAACGCGGTCAACATCGGCATGGGGTTATCCAGCATGAACCGCTCTCGCGTCTTCCAAATGCCACCCCCGAGCGTCTTCGTGAGTTGCACGCTCACGGGTCGCGCGCCTAACGACCATAGACGCGCGACCTGTCCCGATTGCCAGGCGGTCACCAGCGCATCGGTCGGAGCGTACCCACTCGCGCCCGCCACGACGCGTTCCTCATACAACAGGTCCGTCATTTCTTGCGCTTCGCGGCTGTCTTCCGTGCCGCGCGTCGCTTCGCGTTCGCACGAAGCTTCGTGTACGTCGCGCGTGAAATGAACCTCCCGTCTGGTCCTTGGTAGATCGTGCGGCGCGTGCCGCTCGGCATCTGAACGCGCCGCTCGGCCGCCACGATAATGCGCGGCCGGCGTCGCTTCGGTGGCACCATGCCAGGCTTCACATCAATCGCGGTCGTATACATCTCTGGCGGACTCTCGCGCGTGCGACCGCGCCGCACTTCAACGACGCGCCGCGCGACCTCGTGACCTAACCGCGCCAGGCCGTCCGGGTCCAAGGTGCCGGGCACGGTCACTGTCCGCTCCCACGGCTTGAGGTCGCCGGCCCCTTCACTGACATACTCACCCCGGAAGGTGACGGTCTTCACGCCAACCCCCAACGCGCGAAGGCGAGCGCCAATCGCCCGCTTACTGACGCTCGCCCCGTCGGCCAGGTAGCCGCCTTCGCGAAACATTTCGTATTGACTAAACGCCAGCGGAAGGTCGCCGCGCGGCGCTTCCAATCGTAAGCCAGGGCGCCGCTTCGCGGTCATAATTCAAGGTCCCGCGCGGCATGCGCCCGAAAGGCGGGGTCGCTGTGCGAAGCGGCTAACATGCGAGCCGCCTTCCGCGCGATGGCTTCGACGTTCTCCGGCGGGGTAACGGCCAACTCGGTCACCAGTTCGCGCGCGTGTGACATCAACAGGACCAAGCACGCGGTCGCTGCCGTGCGGAGGTCTTCCGCTTTCTTCTTCTCGGCGTCCGTCATGGGGTGTCCGTCCGCTCCAGAACGGTAACGAGAAGGCGGGAAACCCTTCGCGCCGTTGCGGCAAGCTCCGCGTCGTTCGACGCGTGCAGTCCCCCTTCCATGACGCGCGTTCGCGCCCGGATCAACTCAAGCGAAATCGCGCAGAAGTTCGCGGTCAACGCTCGTTCGTGTATCGTCATGCTCATCAGACTTCTCCTTGTTTGTGCAGGAGGACCGCATGGTCAGCGCGCGACAGGAGTTGGCTAATGCGATGGTCTCGCACTGTGCGCGCCAGGTTCAGATGCGAGAGGTCTACCGCCTCCAGGAACACAGCATTGAGGAGCCGCATCGCATGGTCCCGCTTCATGCGTCGCGATGCGTCATCCTCGCGTGCCGCGCGCGTGCCGGCGACCCAGCCTACCACCACGCACAGAATGCACGCGATGGTAAGCCAGACGGCGCCCGCCCATGATGGCAGGGCGGCAAGCATCACAGCACCGGGGTCAAGAGGAGCGTGTACCGGCCGCTCTTCGTCTTCTTCCGCTCGA
>JAKQEQ010000147.1 GCA_029556545.1 Candidatus Hydrogenedentota bacterium | reverse complement strand
GACCAAGATTCTCATGATCGGCGACGCCAACGGCGACCTCAAGGCCGCGCGCCATAACCACGCCCTCTTCTACCCCATCAACCCCGGCGACGAGGATGCCTCGTGGCAGCGCCTATATGAAGAAGGGCTTGACCGCTTCTTCGCCGGAACCTACGCCGGCGACTACGAGGCGCAGCTCATCACGGAATTTGAGAAGTACCTGCCCGAGACACCGCCGTGGAAGCGGTAGGCGCGCGTTGGCTTCCTTCAGGCCGATAACGAGAACTGTTCAAGACACCCACCTCATGGACAGTTTTTTTCGCTTTTGCGCGCAGTCCCGGAGGTACAGGTTGATGAGGCTCTGATACGGCATACCCGCCTCTTTCGCCAGCGCCTTGAAATATGCGACCGTCGGCTGGTCCAGGCGGATCGTTACAGGCTGCTTGAGTTGCTTGATGTGCGGATTCTTCCGCCCCTGCATCTTGGCAAAATCGTAATGTTCTCTCATGACTCCAACTCCAAAACGCCCAGTAATCCCGGGTCTCTTTGCTGCTTGCCCTGCGTGCGGAAATAATGCGGATCACGGACTCCCCCTCCCGAAAACAATGACACACCACAAGGGTCCTGAGCTTGATTGACATTCCCAGCATGAGGAACCGGTCCTCGTGCTGAGAGTGGTCCGGGTCGAAGTATCGAATGGCGCGCTCGTCCAGGAACACGGTTTGCGCTTCCTCAAACGAGACGCCGTGTTTTCTCGTATTGTCCCGGTTCTTCGTTTCATCCCATTCGAATCGCAGACTGGGTATATGTACATTGTACGTATTACAGGCGCAGTTGTCAATACCCCGAACGGCGTCTCAACCCGGCCTGGTCGGTGCAGTGTATGTTCCTCGGAAAGTGTGCTATCGTGTGGCTTGAGCAATCGGGGCCGCGACGCGGGCGTGTCTGCGCACGCCCGCGGGTAATGGCGGCCACAACCGCAGAACGGAGGAAATCGCAATGGAAGACTTTCTATCCTTTCGCAAGATGTTGACGCCGATCATTATCCAGGTCGTCTTCTGGATTGGCGTGGTCGTGTGCGTAATTGGCGGACTTGGAGCGATTATCGCAGGCAGCGGCGTGGCGGGTCTGTTCATGCTTGTCCTCGGTCCCGTGCTCGTGCGCATTTACGCGGAGTTGTTGATTCTCCTGTTCAAAATGAATGACACGCTGACCGATATCAAGAACGCTGTCGAGAGCCAGGCGCGTTCGAGCGGGTCGCCATTGGCGTAGATATTCTATCCTCGAGTGAACACACGGCCCCCGGGAGAGGACAGGCGCGTCTCCCACGCGAGGCGCGTCGTCGCTTGTGCCAGTCCCCGCGGGCGGAGTGAGGCGGGACGCACCACCGGAGAAAGGCGCGCCACGCAGGGTATTGCACATCATGGTCGTTCTTGCCGACGCTAACATCCCCTATGCGGAAGAGGCGTTTTCAACGCTGGGCGCGGTGCGAACGCGCCCCGGTCGCGCCATTACGCCGGAAGCGCTCCGGGATGTAGATTTGCTGATCGTGCGGTCCATCACGACGGTGGACGCGCGGCTCCTTGGCGGGACGTCGGTGCGCTTTGTGGGCACGTGCACCATCGGCGAGGATCACATCGACAAGGCTTACCTGGCGTCGCGCGGGATAGGCTTTGCTAGCGCGCCGGGCTGCAACGCGAACAGCGTAGCCGAGTATATCGTTGCGGCGCTGCTGGCGCTTGCGGATCGGCATTCGTTCGCCCTCGAAGGAAAGTCGCTCGGTATCGTGGGGGTCGGCAACGTAGGCGGGCGCGTATTGCTGAAGGCCGAGCCGCTCGGCCTGCGCTGCGTCCTCAATGATCCGCCCCTCCTCGAACAGTCGGGGAATCCGAAATACCGCCCCATCGAGGAGATTCTCGATTGCGATATCGTGACATTGCACGTGCCGCTCGAAAAAGGCGGCGCGCACCCGACGTGGCATCTGGCGGATGAACGGTTCCTGCGGCGCATGAAGCCGGGCGCGCACTTCCTGAACACCGCGCGCGGCGCCGTCTGCGACAACCGGGCGCTCAAGGCCGCACTGGAGGGTGGCCATCTGCGCGGGGCCGTGCTTGACGTGTGGGAAGGCGAGCCGGCAGTGGACGTCGAATTGCTGGAAATGGTGGACATCGCCACGCCCCATATCGCCGGCTATTCCTTCGACGGCAAGGTCAACGGCACACTCCAGGTGTATGAAGCGGCGTGCCGTTGCCTCGGCCTGCAACCGGCCTGGGAGCCCGCGCCGCTGCTCCCGGAACCGGACGTGCCCGAGTTGACGGTCTATTCCGACGAGCCGGACGCGCTGCCGCGGGCGGTACGCGCCGTCTACGACGTCATGCGCGACGACGCGGCCATGCGCGATATGCTCGCTCTGCCCGCCGAGGCCCAACCCGCCCATTTCGACCGGCTGCGCAAGGAGTATCCGCGCCGCCGCGAGTTCCAGAACACGCGCGTGGCCGTAACGCCGCCAGATGAGGGTTTGGAGGGAAAGCTGCAAAGAATTGGCTTTCACGCGCCCTGAAATCATGTTGACTCCGCCAAATACTCGAGGGTTGTGTTATATTCTATATGCAAAAGGAATCTGTGCAATGCGGTCCTACATCATTCCTATCGTTGTCGAGGCTGACGAGGACAGGTGGCGCGCCTACGTCCCCGAGTTGGAGGCGCGCGGCGCCGCCACATGGGGCTACACCAGAGAAGAGGCAATCCGAAATATCCAAGAAGTGGCCCAAATGGTGATTGAATCCCTCATCGAGGACGGAGAGCCGCTTCCCACGAGTATTCGCCAGAACGAACAGCCGGCAATTGCCGTGACCGTATGACGATCAATTATGCGTTGATGCCCGGCCTCACGGCCCGGCGAATAGTCGCCGCGCTTCATGATGATGGTTTCATCCTCCTGCGACAGCGCGGCAGTCATCGTCACTATAAGCATCCTGACGGGCGGCGCGTCACGGTGTCATTCCATCATTCGTCCGATACCTTCGCGCCGGGTACGTTGCGAAGTATGCTCGACGCGCAGGCGCGTTGGACCGAGGCTGACCTGCGACGCCTGGGCCTGCTCTAACCCGTTCTAACGTGGCTTTGGATTCCGACTACAGCGTCCTCGGATTCAGCACGCGCGCGCCGTCGGCGATTCATCGCTCGTGTTGCTCAGTGCGCCTTGGTTCGCTTGCCTTAACAATCGGCGGGAAAGTACTATTCTTTTCGTGTGTTGAAGGCGCATTTCGCCACTATTGCGGAGACTATTCAGAAAGGTACGACGTGCTTTCACGGATCAGCGAAGACGGTTTCTTGAACGAAGACGCCATTCGCGGCTTCGTGCGCGAGGCGTTGGACAGCACGCCGCTGGACGGCAAGCGGGTGCTGTTCATCGTTCCGGACCATACGCGCAGCATGCCGATGGCGACCATGTTCCGCGCGGCGTGGGAGGCGCTGCGGGGACGAGCGAAGAAGATGGACCTGCTGATCGCGCTCGGCACGCATCCGCCGGAGCCGGACGACGTAATTCTTCCGCGCCTGGGCATTACGCCACGCGAACGGGAGACGACCTTCGCGGAGGTGGGCATCTTCAACCACGAGTGGGACAATCCGGCGGCGCTGGCGTGCATTGGCACGCTCGGTGAAGACGACATCGCCGAACTCTCCGAGGGCCGGATGCGTCAGGCCGTCGATGTCATGATCAACAAGCGCGTTCTGGAATACGACCTCGTGTGCATCATGGGCCCTGTTTTCCCGCACGAAGTGGTCGGGTTCAGCGGCGGCAACAAGTACTTCTTTCCGGGCGTGGCGGGCGCGGAAATCCTGAACCTGTTCCATTGGCTGGGCGCACTCATCACGAACTATCGGATTAACGGCACAAAGCACACGCCGGTGCGCGCGGTGGTGGACAAGGCCGCTTCGCTCATCCCCGTCGAGAAACGCTGTTTCTGCCTCACCGTGGTGAAGAAGGAAACCAAGGCGGTCTTCTTCGGCGCGCCCGAGGAGGCGTGGTCCGCGGCGGCGGACCTGTCGGCGAAAGTCCATGTCGTGTACAAGGACCGGCCCTTCGACAGCGTGCTCGCCGTCGCGCCGAAGATGTACGACGATATCTGGGTGGCGGGCAAGTGCATGTACAAGCTCGAACCCGTGGTCGCGGACGGCGGTGAACTCATTATTTACGCGCCGCACGTGCGCGAGGTCAGCGTGACGCACGGGGCGCTCATCAAGCGCATCGGCTACCACTGTCGCGACTATTTTCTCGCGCAGGTGGAAAAGTTCCGCGACATTCCCGGCGGTATCTTGGCCCATTCGACGCACGTGCGCGGCATGGGCGTTTACGAGAATGGCGTCGAGAAACCGCGCGTGCAGGTCACGCTGGCCACCGGCATCCCGGAGGACGAGTGCCGGGCGATAAACCTGGGCTATCGCGATCCGGCAAGCATCCACCTAGACGACTGGAAGGATCGTGAGGACGCGGGCCGGCTGCACGTGCCCGACGCCGGGGAAATCCTCTACCGGCTGCGGTCGGAAGCGTGTACCGAGACGTGAGTGAGGCACCTTAGCGGTTATGTTCGCGGTGGCAATAGGACGTATGGGACGAATAGGACCAATGGGACGAATAATACGCGTATTGGGGACTCGGCCCATAGGTCCTATGGGTCCTATTAGTCCCATTATCGTCGTTCTGGCCTTATGCGTCGCCGGTTGCTACGGCCCCGAACGTTCCCGCGAGCATGTACCCAAGACGCAGGCCATCGAGTGCGCGCGGCAGGCAACCATCGAGGCGGAGGCGGGCAATCTCGACGAGGCGTTGCGCCTGTTTGACGACGCCATTGCGGCGGACCCGAAGTACACGCTGCCGTACAAGAGCAAGGCGGCCGTGCTCGGCACGCTCCAGCGCTACGAAGATGCGGTCGAAACGCTGATGCAGGCGATCAAACACGATCCTCACGACGCCGACGCCTACCTGGCGCAGGGCATCTTCCTGGAACTTGCGGACCGCAAGGCCGAGGCGCGGGTCTGTTACGCGACCGCGCTCGATAAATATGAAGCGATGCCGGAGCGCCCGGAAACCGATCTCGACCGACGCCTGGCGCGCGTGCAGGTGCTGTATCTTCTGCGGGGCCGCACCGAGGCGCTGAAAGCGATCAACGAGGTCCTCGAGAAGTATCCCGAGAATGAGTTGGCGCGCGCACACAAATACCGTATACTCGCGGACCAGCGCGACGCGTATCTCAGCCGCGGACTGCCTATCCAGTCCGGCGCCGGGGCGTCGCCCGGGGAGGGCCCCTCCGTGCCATCGGAGAGTCGTGATTAGCGGGCTGACCGGCGCATGGTCGCGTATATGCAGTAACGCAAGAGGATCACTATTATGCCCAGGAATGTCATTGTCGCCCAGTCCGGCGGGCCGAGTCCCGTAATCAACAGTTCGCTGCGGGGGATCATCGAGACCTGCAAGTGCTTCCCGGAAGCCTTCGGCAGTATCTACGCGGGCTGGCACGGCATCGAGGGGGTCTTGAAGGAAGAACTGCTTGACATTTCCGCGCAGGACGAGGAGGAGATCGCACTCCTGCGCTACACGCCCGCCGCGGGGTCCATCGGCACGTGTCGCTACAAGCTCAAGAAAGACCAGCAGGAAGACTTCAACCGCGTCATCGAGGTCTTCAAAGCGCACGATATCGGCTACTTCTTCTACACGGGCGGCAACGACTCGATGGACACGGCGCACAAGGTGGCGCAACTCGCCCTCGAACGGGGGCTCGACCTTGTGGCCGTCGGCGTGCCTAAGACCATTGACAATGACGTGGGCGATTCGGAATTCAAGCTCATCGACCACACGCCCGGCTACGGCAGCGTGGCGCGCTACTGGATGGGCATGGTGCAGAACGCGAACGAGGAGAACGCGGGGTCCTGTCCGGCGGACCCGGTGCTCGTCATGCAGGCGATGGGCCGAAGAATCGGGTTCATCCCTGCGGCGGCGCGGCTCGCGGACCCAAAACGGGAGATGCCGCTCCAGATCTACCTCTCCGAATCGAAAATAAGCGCGGAAGCGCTCTGCGACAACGTGAACGACCAGCTCAAGCGCAACGGGCGGTGCATTATTGTCGTGAGCGAGGGATTCGACGTCGGCGAACTCGGCGAGACGAAGGACAGCTTCGGCCACACGCAATTCAGCGCCTCTAAGATTACCGTGGCGCAGAAGGTCGTCAATCTGCTGAACGAGAACAAGCTGCCGGTTCCCGGCAGTGCGCGCGGACAGGTCCCCGGCACGGACCAGCGCGATACCTGCGTCTACGCCTCCATCGTCGACCTGGACGAGGCGTACAAGGTAGGCCAGCAGGCCGCGCTCATCGCGCGGGCAGGCGAGAACGGCTGGATGGCGACGATCCTGCGCGAGCCGGGTGTCATCTATAACGTCCGTTACGACAAGGCGCCCCTCGAACAGGTGGCGAACTCCGAGCGCGCGTTTCCCGAAGGCTGGATTACTCCGAATAAGATCGACGTGACCGACGACTTTGTCCGTTATGCGAGACCGCTCATCGGCGAGGATTGGGCCAGCGTGCCCGTCATCAGCGGACGCCAACGGTTTGCGCGGTTCAAGCCTGTCTTCGCGGAGAAGAAACTGCCGCCGTATGCTCTCGAAGCGCTGCGGAAGTAACAGCGACGGAATGAATATACCCTGTGGCGGGGCTACGGCCGGTGTGATATTCTAAGCGTAAAGATGGAGACCAACCTATGAAGTGGCGAGTCGTATTGGAATGCGATCCCGAAAGCGGGGACTATGCCGTGTGGTGTCCGGAACTCCCGGGCTGCACCTCCGCCGGCCGCACCGAGGCGGAAGCGCTCGATAACATTCGCGAAGCGATAACACTGTTCTTGGAACCGGATGCCATTGAACTCTCGCCCCAGGCGACCTAAGGAACAAACACAAGGTTAGAACAAGATGCAAGGTTGGGAATACAAGACATTGGCGTCTCCGGTGAAGAGCGGGGCCTTTGATCCCGAGGCGCTGGACGACGTGCTGAACCGCCTCGGCGCGGACGGCTGGGAACTGGTCACGGTGTCGAGCGTGCAGCGCGGGGGCGAGACCGTCTCACTGGTGCATCACCTCCGCCGGCACGGCGAACCCGCGCGACGCATCGGCTTCCATGCTTGAGGCGCGACACGTGCAAGAACTGTCGTCGTTTGCGCTATAATGTCAGTGCGATGCCAAAGAATCGGCACGCACACAGGGACAAGGAACATGGTCTACTTAGGCAAGATCGAAAATGGAGTTGTGGTCGTTGAGGGTAGCCCTTTGCTGCCCGAAGGGACTACGGTGCGCGTCGAGCCGATTGGGCTGGACGATGTTGATAATCTGAGGTCCATGAGGGAAGGACTCCTGCGTGTCGCCAGCAAGGTCGAGGATCTTCCGCCCGACTTCGCGGAGAACCATGACCACTACCTCCATGGTGCGCGGCGGAAATGAATGTTTGTTTTGCTGATTGCTTCTTTCTTATTGCCTTGCTGTCCCGCGCGAACTCCGCGCACCAGCGTGCGTTTCGCTTGACTGTACACACATAGTAATGTTCAATGGAATTTGAATGGAACGAAGAAAAGGCTGCAAGAAACGAGAAAAAGCATGATATCTCATTTCGGGAAGCAGCAACTGTATTCTGCGATCCGCTGTCCAGCACGTTTCCAGACCCTGACCACTCATCGGGAGAGATGCGACAGGTGACGGTTGGCGCATCGAACACGGGGCACATCCTTGTGGTAGCCCACACCGAAAGGGGTGGTCCCATTCGACTGATTAGTGCCCGTCGAGCGACTCGCCTCGAGAGGAGAGCATATGAAGAAAAAACATGAGGAAATGACAGATGACTTGCGTCCTGAATACGACGCGGCGTTGATTCGGGGCGGTGTTCGAGGCAAGTATGCGAGGCGCTTTCCGCCGGGCAGCAGCGTGGTTGTACTGCCTCCAGACGTTGCCAGCGCTTTCCCGGATTCGGAATCGGTAAGCGAAGCCCTGCGCTTGCTCATAAGAATCGCGCGGATGAAGAATCCCAAGAGCCGGCGCCGGACTTCATCCATGTAGACTCGAAGTCGCATGCGTTTTATGTTGGAAAACGGGGGAGTCGAGATCCCCTGTAAGAGGACCGGAGCAAGGAGTACCTGAAGGATGGCACACGCGGACATCGGACTGATCGGCTTGGCGGTGATGGGCGAGAACCTCGTCCTGAACATGGAGAGCAAGGGGTTCACCGTCGCGGTGTACAACCGCACGGTATCGAAGGTGGACAATTTCGTAGACGGACGCGGCAAGGGCAAGAACTTCATCGGCTGCCACAGCATCGCCGAACTGACGGCAAGCCTGAAGCGCCCACGCAAGGTCATGCTGCTGGTCAAAGCGGGCCAGGCGGTGGACGACTTCATCGAGCAGCTTCTCCCCCACCTCGAGGCCGGCGACATCATCATCGACGGCGGTAACTCGCATTTCCCGGACACCATCCGCCGCACACAGTACGTCGAGAGCAAGGGCCTGTTGTACATCGGCACGGGCGTGTCGGGCGGCGAAGAGGGCGCCTTGCTCGGGCCGTCGATGATGCCGGGCGGGTCGCCCGCCGCGTGGCCGCACGTGAAGGACATCTTTCAGGCAGTATGCGCGAAGACGGATGCCGGCGAACCGTGCTGCGACTGGGTCGGCGAGAACGGCGCCGGCCACTTCGTGAAGATGGTGCACAACGGCATCGAATACGGCGACATGCAGATGATCTGCGAGACGTACCACCTGATGCGCGCGGGCCTCGGCATGACGAACGCGGAGATGCACGCGGTCTTCGCCGAGTGGAATCGCGGCGAACTCGACTCGTACCTGATCGAGATCACACGCGACATCCTCGCATACAAGAACGAGGAAGGCCTGGACGTCGTCGACCTTATCCTTGATACGGCGGGACAGAAAGGCACGGGCAAATGGACCGTGGTCGCGGCGTTGGACGAGGGCCAGCCGTTGACGCTTATCGGCGAGGCGGTCTTCGCGCGGTGTCTGTCGGCGCTGAAGGACGAGCGCGTCACGGCGGCCAAGGCGCTTCCCGGCGAGGTCGCGTCGTTCCAGGGCGACAAGCAGGCGTTCGTCAACGACCTGCGCCAGGCGCTCTACGCCTCGAAGATCGTCAGTTACGCGCAGGGCTACCAGTTGATGCGCTCCGCCGCGAAGACCTACGGTTGGAACCTGAACTATGGCGGGATCGCGCTTATGTGGCGCGGCGGTTGCATCATCCGGTCGGCGTTTCTCGGCAAGATCAAGGAAGCGTTCGACAAGAATCCGGGTCTGGACAACTTGCTCCTCGACCCGTTCTTCGCGCAGGCCGTAACGGGCGCGCAGTCGGCATGGCGACGGGTTGTCGCCACGGCGGTGAATCTCGGCATTCCCGCGCCGGCCATCGGTTCGGCGCTCGCCTTTTTCGACGGCTACCGGAGCGAGCGGCTGCCCGCGAACTTGCTCCAGGCCCAGCGCGATTACTTCGGCGCGCATACCTACGAGCGGGTCGATAAGCCGCGCGGCGAGTTCTTCCATACGAACTGGACCGGTCGGGGCGGCAGCACCGCCGCGTCCACTTACGTGGTGTAAGATGGAACCAGTGCGACTCGAATTCGAGGTGACGCAGGACGACTTTGTCGCGTTCGGGCAATACTTCTACAAACACACGGCCGAGGGGAAACGCGGGATGCGCCGCATGGTGATCCTCGGCCTGCTGTTGTTGGGTGTGTTTGTATACTCGGAGTTCGGCGGCTCGGTGAGCGGTATCGAGGCCCCACTCCAATTCGCCGCGCGATTGTCCCTGCTCTTGTTGCTGCTCGCCGCGGTGTACGCGACATATCTGCAATACGTTCGACCGGCCGTCGTAGGCTGGATTTGCCGTTCGAGCGCCCTGCACGAAATGCTCGGGCACACCATCATGACCATCGCGCCGGACCGGATCACCATCGAGAACCCTCACGGGCGCGGCGTCATGAACTGGGACGGCGTCCAAGACGTCGCCGAGACCCCCGATCATATCTTCCTGGTGACGGGACACCTGCGCGCGTTCATTATCCCGAAGCGCGCGTTCGCCGATCACGCGGACGCGGCAAACTGTTTTCAGGCGCTTCACGCCTGCTTTCGCTCGCGCGACCGCACATGATGGCACCCGCCGCGCACCCCGCCGCGGCGGGACCGCTCACCACGGGCTCGCGGTCTCGAACCAGGAATGGATAAGCTCGATGAGCACCCCAGCCACCTTGGTGACAAACCACACGAGAAAGTCTTCCACCAGACCCGGAACATTGATGAGCATGACGGTTCCCTCTTACTACTTGCTTGCGGCCGCCGACCGGCCTTAACGGTTGCAGAGTGTATCCGTTCTCCGACACGCAGTCAACGCGCGGGCGCGAAGCCCCGAACCCGAGCCTCGCGCGTTCGGACGCCGCAAGCACACGGGCCCGAGCAACGCAGTCGCGCGCCCGGGACCCGAACGGGGAACCGGTCCGACTATACCAGCGACGCCGGTCCGGCGATAAGTACTTCGACGAAACTCAGCAGCAAGGCCACGATTTCACCGAGAAACCATCCCGCCAACTGTGCAATGAAATCCGAGAAGTCAAACATGATCCGCATTTACCTCCTTGTTTCGCTTTGCATCACCTGACACGAACGCAAACTTCGCAGGGTTGCGCCCGGCGCGCCCTGCCGCTGTTACGCCTCTTCCTCCTCCTCGGGGAAAAGGATGCTGAGCAACAGGGCCGCAAAGTACTCGACCACGAACGTAATGAAACTGACAACTAACTCCACGAAACTGAACATGGCGTTCCTCCCTTTGGATTGCCTTGCCATTGCCACGACCCGCCCGTCACCGCCCGCCTGTGGACAGCGCCGACCAAGTCCATGCGCGGGGAAGGAGCAACAGTCATGCCAAGTCATAGCCCCGGAAGCAATAGAGGAAGCTAGCCGGCACAAAAGGAACAACTTTCCGGGAGAGAAGACAGCGGTAAGTTATTGCAAATGCGTAGGTTAAAGCGCACATCCTCGACGAGGGGCGATATAGACGATCCCAAACGCTCGCTGCCTTCCGCACAATATACCATGGTCAAGACGAGGCATCCAATCCCCTACTGCGTTGTAGGGCGCCGGAGGCAATCCCACGGAATTGTAGGCATCGTCGTTGGTACCGCCCGCCACGTCAGATGCCATCGGTCCCGGGCGCCAGTTCCTGAAAAGACCGCGAATGTGAGACATGGGATTATGAATTCGGAAGCGATCGCGGGTACGATTGCGAACAGCGGGACAACGCGTGGGATACCGCTGATCCTGGGTTAGGAATGGAAGGATTGTCTATCATGCGAGTCTTTGTATGCCGTCGATTACCGGAGAGCGCTCTGGCGGTGTTAACCGACGCCTTCGGAGAACGCGAGGTGGCGGTCTACCCGGAGGACCGGGTTATCCCACGCGAGGACTTGCTTGCCGCTGTACGCGGGGTCGAGGCGCTGCTCCCGATACTCACGGACCGCATGGACGCGGAAGTGATGGACGCAGCCGGGCCGCAACTCAAGATCATCGCCAACTACGCGGTCGGTTTCGACAATTTGGACGTGCCCGCCGCCACCGCCCGCGGCATCGCGGTCACGAATACGCCGGACGTATTGACGGAAACCACCGCCGACCTCGCGTGGGCACTGATGATGGCCGCCGCGCGGCGCATCGGCGAAGGGGAACGCTATCTGCGCGCGGGGCGCTGGAAAAGCTGGGCGCCCATGCTCCTGCTCGGCGTGGACGTATACCGCAAGACCTTGGGCGTCTTCGGCATGGGCCGCATCGGGCAGGCGGTGGCGCGGCGGGCGGGCGCGTTCGGCATGCGGGTCCTCTATCACGACACCGCGCCGTTGCCGCCCGACGCGGAGGCCGCACTCGGCGCGACGTTTGTCGATAAGACGACGCTACTGCGCGAGTCGGACTTCATTTCGATTCATTGTCCTCTGACGCCGGAGACGCGCCACGCCTTCGCCGCGCCCGAGTTCCACGCCATGAAAGCCACCGCCGTTCTCGTCAACACCGCCCGCGGCCCAGTCGTCGACGAGGCGGCGCTGGCGGACGCCTTGCGGCACGGCGAGATATTCGCCGCCGGTCTGGACGTCTTCGAGCGGGAACCGGCGGTACACCCCGACTTGGCCGGGTGCGAAAATGCGGTGCTGATCCCCCACCTCGGCAGCGCCACCGCCGAAACCCGCGCCCGCATGGCCGAGATTGCCGCCGCAAACATCATCGCGCGACTTCGCGGGGAGATTCCGCCCAATTGCGTGAACCCGGAAGCGCTCAGTGCGCAGGCATGCCGCACCACGCGGAAATAGAATCACCCGGCTTTTCTTTGGGCCTTATGTAGCCCTACGGGATGAATGGCTCAGTCATTGCCGGCCGCGCCACCACGCGCGAAGTCGGGCAAGCAACCCCGGGGGCGGCGGTGCGGCGCAAGGACGCTTGCTTGCGTCGTAGAGCGCCAGCAGCGCGTGGCGGAACTCGCGGGCGCTCTGGAATCGGGCTTCCGGGTCCGCCGCAATGGCCCGCTCGACAAAGGCGTCGGTCTCCGGCGGCAACTCGGGGCATAGCGTCGTCAATCGGTCGCGTCCGTTGGGCAACTGCCCCGAGAGCATCTCGAAGAACATTACGCCCAGCGGATAGAGGTCCGTCCGCGGGTCCACCTGCGCGGCGTTTTTGCGCTGTTCCGGCGCGATGTATTGCATCTTTCCGAGACTGGACCCGACCATAGTCAGCCCCTGGTTGGGGTCGTCCACTTTCGCCAGGCCGAAATCGAGCAGGCGCACCGAGCCGTCGGCGAGGACCATGATGTTCTCGGGCGACAGGTCGCGGTGTATGGTCACCCGGTGCGCGTGTTCGAGGGCGTGCGCCACCAGACATAACACACGCACGACGGACCCGAATTCGAGGCGCGTCCGCTGGCGCATCCAGTGTCGAAGGCTTTTCCCCTCGATGTACTCCATCGTATAGAAGAGCAGGTCGTCGTCATAGCACGCATCGTGAATCTTGACGATGCACGGATGGTCCAGCTTGCGCGCGGTCTCGATCTCGCGCACAAAGCGCGCCACAACCGCCTTGCGCGATTGCCACTGGGAACGGAGCATCTTCAGGGCCAGCCGCTGCCCGGTAGTGCGGTCGCGCACGAGAAATACTTTCCCCATGCCGCCGCGGCCCAGAGGGCGCAGCACTTCGTATCGGCCCGCGATAATCTTTCTGGGACGTTCCGTGTCCGCCATACACCCGATGCCCTTTGCCCGGTTCGGCAACAGCGGCATGGTAGCATATATGAAGGGGTTTCGGAGATCGGGACTCGGGACTTGTAGTGTCCGTCGTGTCCATATCGTCCACAGCGTCCACACGGCCCCTATCTTTCGGGCCGGCGTCCGTTCCCTATCCCTTGCCCAATTCGCGCGATTGGGACGACTCCGGTATAATTGCGCGGCAACCCACGGGAGTCCAAGCAAGATGTACATTGGTCGTATTGTCAGCGTGGCGAAAACGCGGGACGGACGCCTCTGCGCGGTCTATCGTGTTTCGAGCCGATCGTTTCCCAACCGGACGGCGGTCGTCGGCGCGGATAAGGTAAGCATCGTGCCGAAACCGGGCCACGAAACGGACGTGCAGAAGAACCCGTACATCGCGTACAACTGTGTCCGCGTCGTGTCTGACAGCCAGGTCGCCGTGGTCACTAACGGCAGCCACACAGACGCGATCGCGGAGAAAATCGCCCAAGGCATGCCTGTGCGCGACGCGCTGGCGCTGGCCATGCTCGCGCTGGACTACGAGAAGGACCAGTACAATACGCCGCGCATCAGCGCCGTGGCGGACAAGCGGGACGGCGCGGCGTGGCTCGCCGTGGTGCGCGATGACGGGATCGAGGTAAGCCGCATCGCACTGGAACCGGGGCAGTGCCGGTACGTGGCGACGTATGAGGAAAATTCCTTGAGCGAGGCGCAATGCAACGCTTTTGCGCCGGAAACCGCCGAGGCCGCGTGCGCCTATATCCTGCGCGAAGGGGTCTTTGCCCAGCGCGAGAATCCGATCACCGCGGTCGCGGCGATGGCCTCCGAGGCGGGATTCGCACTGGCGGCGCGCGACGACGTTCAAGCATAGACCAATACCATTTCGGGAGTGCCGGGCCATGACCACCGAATATGTCTCCCCCCTGGTCGAGCGCTTCGCGACCAGGGAAATGTCGCAACTCTGGAGCGCCCAGCGGAAGTTCTCGACCTGGCGCAGGTGCTGGGTCGCGCTTGCCGAGGCGGAAAAGGAACTGGGGCTCCCCATTACCGACGAACAAATCGAAGAGATGCGGGCGCATATCGACGACATCGACTTCGAGGCAGCGGAACGGTACGAGCGCAAGACGCGGCACGACGTGATGGCCCATATCCACGCCTACGGCGACGTCGCGCCGAAGGCGCGCGCGATCATCCACTTGGGCGCGACAAGCTGCTACGTGGGCGACAATACGGACCTGATTCTGATCCGCGAGGGACTCGAAATCCTACTAACTAAGGCGGTCAACGTGCTCGAACGGCTCAAGCAGTTCGGGTTGCGCTGGAAAGACCTCGCCACCCTCGGCTACACGCACTACCAGCCGGCGCAGGTCGTGACTGTGGGCAAGCGCGCCTGTCTTTGGGCGCAGGACCTCCTTATGGACGCGCAGGACCTCGAAGCGGAAATCCGGCGGGTCCGATGCCGGGGCGTCAAAGGGACCACCGGCACACAGGCGTCGTTCCTCACCCTTTTCGACGGCGACGGCGACAAGGTGCGCGAACTCGACCGGCGCGTTGCGGAGAAGCTCGGTTTCGACAGTTCGTACCCCGTCACCGGCCAGACCTACCCGCGCAAAGTGGACACCCACGTGCTTAGCGTCTTAGCCGGTATCGGCGAATCGGTCCACAAGTTCGCGACCGATATGCGCCTGCTGGCCAATCTCAAAGAAGTCGAGGAGCCCTTCGAGTCGTCCCAGGTCGGTAGTTCCGCCATGGCCTACAAGCGCAATCCCATGCGCTGCGAGCGGGCCTGCGCCCTGGCGCGGTTCCTCATGGTCGCGCCGTTGCACGGGGCCATGACGAGCGCGGTGCAATGGTTCGAGCGCACGCTGGACGATTCGGCCATTCGTCGGCTGAGCCTTCCGGAAGCCTTCCTGGCCGCCGACGGGACGCTGAACTTGTATCTGAATATCGCCGAAAACCCACAAGTTTATCCACAAACCATCAAAAAACGACTATGCGCCGAACTTCCGTTCATGGCCACCGAGAACATCCTCATGGCGGCCGTCAGACGGGGCGGCGATCGCCAAACCCTCCATGAGATTATGCGTGTTCATTCCCATGCCGCCGCCGCGAAGGTCAAGCAGGAAGGGGGCGACAACGACCTGCTCGAACGACTCGCGGGCGACCCGGCTCTCGGCATGAACCGGGCCGAGATCGAGGCGGTGCTCGATGTGCGCGGGTTCATCGGGCGGGCGCCGGAGCAGGTGGTCGAGTTTGTCTCGACGGAGCTGCAGCCGTTTATCGACCGTCACGCCGCGCGCCTGGGCGCGGCCTCCGACGTCCGCGTGTGAGTATCGCGGCGTTGGCGGACTGCGCGGGCGGCTTCAGGCGGGCGGAGGCGACACTCGATCCTCTTGTTCTTCGCGCAGGAGTGTTTCAAGGAACGCGCAAGCGAGGTCGTATATCCCGGGAATCGTGCTGGTGCGCGGCCCGGCGACGTTGAGGACGCGGACGGCGTGGGCGCGCAGCCACGCGCGCACGGTCTCGACGCGGGGCTCGGCGGCCAGATCGACAACGAGATGCGGCTTCTGTTCCTTGAGCGCGAAGACGCGCGTGAGCGCGGTGCCGCCCATGGGCTCGCCGTGCGTGAGAATGAGCGTGCCGTCCGTGTCGCGCACGTTCCACAGCGTCCGATCCGCGTAGTCGCTGGTCGGCGTCTCGCGCAGCGGATAGGAGAACGGGATGGGGCCGTCCTCGGCCAAGCGTCCCTTCGGGCACCAGCCGCCACAGAGAATGCCGAGGCGCATCGCGACATCGAGCGCGGCGCGGTCCACGCCGGTTTGGCCGCCCGAATGGACCCTCTCGATCATAAGCGCCTCTCCTCGTGCGGCGATCACTGCGCGCCTTCCCGCCCCAGGTACTCGATGGCGTCAGGCGTGACAATCCGTAATTGAGGAAAGGCATCTTCGAGCGGAAAGCGCTCGGCGTACGAGTCGTTTACCATGACACAGCGGTCTATCGGAATCCCGTGCCGTTCCGTCAATGCCGCCAACGCGCCCGGCTTGTCTTCGCTGATGCAAATCTCCTCGAAGAACAACGGCACCCGGCGTTGACTCAGCACCGCCTCGGCGTCGGGGTTGCGCGTCAACAACAACTGACGCTTCCCCCGGTTGTGCAGGTCGTAAAGGCACGCCATAACGTCCGGGTCCGGCCGTCCATCCTTGCGCAACAGCGTGTCGTCCAAGTCCCAGACGACCCAGTCGAAGGGCGCGCCGGCGCAGAGGTTGCGCAGGCAGCGATTCAACACGACGTCTTCGCGGAGTCGCGGGACACGCACCTCGTGGCCGCTGAAAAGGAACGCGGCGATCAAGGGGATATTCACGCCGGCGAGGCGGGTGAGCGTCATGCTGCCGCCTACGCGCGCGTTGACCTCGAGCAATATCGCGTTGCCGGCGGCGTTCTTCTTGAATTGCGCGAACCAGGGGCCCTCGATGCACAATTCAGCCGCAATGGCCTCGACCTGCCGCCGTATGTCCGGTTCATCCACCGGGCGCGTGCCGAGCGCGACGCCTCGGCCAATGCTGGCGCGCACGCGCACGTTGGCGAAGAGCAGCCGCCCCGCGCGATCACTGACGCAATCGACGGTGTATTCCTCGCCAGGCAAGTATTCGCACAGCAGGGCGTCCTCGCGCGTCGCGACGGCCAGTTCCTCCGGCGAACGGACAATGTAGCTGCCGCGGGAGCCGCTGCCGCGGTCGGGCTTGGCGAAAAGCGGGAGTGCGGCGGTTTCCGGCGAGAAGAGTCGCGGCACGGACGCAACGCCGCACAACCGCTCGTAGGTGTCGCGTTTCGAGAGCAGTAGACGGGCGATTTCGGGACGCGGGGCGACGAACGTCACGCCCTCGACGCGCATCTCCGAGCACAGGGCCACGATCGGGTCCCAGGCGGGAAAAACGAGGTCGATACGCAGTTCCCCGAGCAACTGCTCGAATCGGGAGAAGAAGTCCGGTTCGAGATAGTGCGGGCACTCGATGTAATTTTCGAGAAGCTGGCGGGCCGGGTCATAGGGGCCTTTGCCGGTGCTGCCGCCGAAGACGGCGAACTTGTTGCTCTTGCGCAACGCCTGAATGATTTCGAGGCCGGGCTCGTTGCACGCGGGAAACACGAAGACATTCACGGCAGGTTCCCGGAGGAGGTTGGAGATTCCTCGATGACCTCTTTGACGATGTAATACGGCTTGTTCTGGACCTCGACGAATATCCGCCCGATGTATTCGCACATGATGCCGGTCGCGATCATCTGTACGCCGGCGAGAATGAAGAACAGGGCCGTCACGCTGGCGATCGAGCCGGCCAACGGGTCGTAATTGACGTCGATAATCCGTCGGACGAAGATGAGGATGCCCATGAAGAAGCCGACCAACGACAGCAGTCCCCCCACCAGCCCGATAATCTTGATTGGCGCGGTGGATATGCTGGATATGATGTCGAAATTCAGGCGCAGCAAGGAAAACAGTCCGTACTTGCTCTCGCCGCCGGCCCGTTCGCGATGCTCGACTTTCACCTCCGCCATGCGCACGCCAAGCCAGAGCATCTCCGCGGGAAGGTAGCGCGCGTGGTGCGTAAACCCGGACATGCGCTCGACCACGTCGCGCCGGAACGCCTTGAGGCCGCAGCCGAGGTCCCGTATTTTCGCGCCCATGAGCAGCGATATGGCGCGATTCAACATGCGCGAGGGGAGGCGGCGGGCAAGGGTGTCCCGCCGATCCTCGCGCCAGCCCTGGACCACGTCGTAACCCTCTTCGAGCTTCTCGATGAGTTTCACCATCTCTTCCGGCGGGTTTTGCAGGTCCGCGTCAAGTTGCACGACCATCCGCCCGCGCACGTGGGCAAACCCGGCGTAGAGGGCAGGCGTCTGCCCGAAGTTTCGGGCGAGGCGGACAACGCGCAGGCGCGGGTCCCGTTGCTGGAGCGCGCGCAAGAAATCGAGGCTGCCGTCCGTGCTGCCGTCGTCCACGGCGATGATCTCGAAGGAGCGGTTCAATTTATCGAGAGTGGCGACGATGCGCTGGTAGAGGGCGTTGAGATTCGGCGCCTCGTTATAGACAGGCACTACTACGGATATGTCGATCTTATCATCCATTTGCAATCTTTCCCGGGACGGCCCCTCTGACCTCCGTGGGCATGATCATAGTATAAGGGAAGCGCGGCGGCACTTCTACCGGCGTGGTTGTCCGGTGATGAAACGCTGGGCTATGCTGCGGTTCAAGAGCAGATACATACCCTCATGCAAGACGCAATCACGACATCATCGAATGATCCCTGCGTTGCCTGCCGGCGGCGCGCTCTGACACTGTTCGGCGCGCGGCGGGGGTACCGTTATTATCGGTGCGGCGGCTGCGGCACGTTGCAACTCGTGCCCATGCCCGACCCGGAAGCGCTGCGACGCGATTACGCGGAGGGGTACGCCCGCGCGGACCACTGGCAACAAGGGCCCGGACTACGGAACGCGGCCGTCCGGGGGCAGTCTCAGGCGCTTGTGGACGCTTTAACTCGCAACGGCATACGCAGCAACTTGCTTGAGGTGGGATCGGGCTGGGGCGCGCTGCTTGACCTCATGCGCGAGCACGGCATCGACTGCGAGGGCGTCGAGCCGTCGTGCGAGATGCGCGCCCATTGCGTCACACAGGGCCACACGGTCCACGCGGGCACACTCGAAACACTCGATGCGCCGTTGCGCTACGACGCGGTCGTGTTCTCATCCGTGTTCGAGCACCTCGTGGAACACGAGCGATGCCTCGAAGCGTCGCGCGCACTGCTAGCGCCGAACGGCTTCCTCATCAGCCTGCAACCCACGGCCCTGTTTCCGACGTTCGCGGCGACCGTGATTCGTTTCGGCATGCGCCGGTTGCCGCTGCCGCAATTGCACCACGTGCTATGTCCGCCGTGGCATACGGTGATCTTTTCGATTGACGGCATGAGCGCGCTGCTCGGGCGGCACGGGTTCCGGCTACATGCCGTCCATATCGCGCCGCAGCAGCGCGACGCCGGACTGACGGGGATCGCGCAGCGCGTGCTCGAACGCGTGAACCGCGTCGGCTGGCGCGTCGCGGGTGTGCGTTGGCCCCTCGCCGTCGGCCACGTGTTCGAGTTCCAGAAAGTCGACGACACGACGCCGACGCAGGAAGGAAGCGAGATATGATCCTGGACAGCGACGGCCGTCCGATGATCGCCGTACACACCTGCTGGAACGACGCGGAAGCGGAGATTGTCATCGGCTTCCTGCGCGTTCATGACATCGAGGCACGCGCGAACTCGGAAATCCCCCACTCCATCTTGCCGCTTACAACGGACGGACTCGGCGAGATTCAGGTGCTGGTGCGCGAAGAGGACGCGGCACTGGCGCGTGAAATCATCCGGCAGCGGGCGGAATCCGCAGCCTCAGAGGGCGCTTCCGAGGATAGCAGCCGGCAAGAATAGAACGCTTACCCCGTCATCGTGACGTCAGCGCGGCAACGGTCACGATGCGCCGAATTTCTTCTTGAGTTCCGCCAGTTGATCCGCCAACAGCGTATTCAGGCCGCCTTCCTTGCCGTCGCTGTACTTGACCTCCGTCGGCGCGCCCTGCTTCGAGCCCATGCGCCGCGCGTCGTAGCCGTCCCTGCGGTCGGGACGCGGCCCGCGTTCGCGGCGCGGCTCCGCGCCACGGTCCCGCGCGTCGCGACGCGGCCGATCGGGGCGACGTTCTTCGCCTCGTTCCTGACGCGGCCCGGCTTCGCGCCGGCGGCGCGGCGCCTCTTCTCGCGGGGTTTCCGACACAGGCGCGGCGGCCTGCGCGGCTTCGGGGCGATCCCGCCGCACGGGTCGTTTCCGGCGCGGCGGCGGCGCCGCGGCGCGAATCGAGAGCGAGATGCGGGGATGGTCCCGATCAATCTTGATGACCTTGACGCGGACGATGTCGCCGACCCGGATGACCTGGCGCGGGTCGCGGACGAAGCGGTTGGCCAGTTCGGACAGGTGCACGAGGCCGTCCTGCTGGATACCGATATCCACGAAGGCGCCGAAATCCGCGACGTTGGTCACGGTCCCCTCGGTTTCCATGCCTTCCTGGAGTTCGTCGATTGAATAGACGTTTTCGATGAGATGTGGCGGGCGGAACCGCCGGCGCGGGTCCCGGTGGGGGCGCATGAGTTCGCTTCGGATATCGGCCAAGGTCAGCGGGCCGAACACGTCCATGACAAACGGCGCGAGATCGAGCGGATCGAGCACTTCGCGATTGCCCACCAGCGAAGCGGGTGTCTGCCCGACGCTTTCCGCAATCTTTTCGACGACCGGGTACGCCTCGGGATGGATGTTCGTGGCGTCCAGCGGGTTTACGCCGTTTCGAATTCGGAGGAACCCGGCGCATTGCTCGAACGTTTTCTGCCCAACGCCGTCCACCTCGAGCAATTGATCGCGCGTCTTGAATCCGCCAATCTTTTCCCGATGCGCCACAATGTTCTGGGCCGTGCCCATCTGGATGCCGCTTACGTAGCGCAATTGATGGACTGATGCCGTGTTGAGGTCGACGCCGACCCAGTTTACGCACGAGACAATCGTGCGCGAGAGTCCGTCGCGGAGGCGGCGCTGGTTGATGTCGTGCTGGTACTGCCCGACGCCCATGTTCCGGGGCTCGATCCGCACCAGTTCGGCGAGCGGGTCTTGAAGCCGCCGCGCGACGGAAACCGCCGTGCGCGCCGCGGTGTCCAGTTGAGGCAACTCCTCGCGCGCCTGCTTGGAGGCCGCATAGATCGTCGCGCTCGACTCATTCACGTAGACGGCATAGGCGCGACGTTGTCCGTCCCGCATCAGAATCCCGTCGACGAAACGCATCGTGTCGCGGGCCTCCGGCGCGTTGCCGACCGCGATGGCGCGTATACCGTGCTTTCCCATCCATTCTAGAAGCATCGCGGCGGCGGGGTCGGGTTCCTCTTTCGGCTTCAGCACCGCGTGTTCCTGGAACGCGCCGGAGGCATCCACTACGACAGCCGCCACGGCCCCCTGCGCTTCCGGCGCAATGCCGATAACCGGCACAGCGCCCGCGGGCGGGGCCAGTAGCAGGCTGCGGGCATTGTCCTGAAGCGTGCGTATGGCCTCTTCTTCGGCGCGATCATGCGACCATTCGAGGACATCCTTCTCCAACTCGGGTCTGAGGTAGCGGCGATACGCGTCGTCTGTCGCGATACGGATATGTTCCTCGAAGGACGAGCCGGAATTGACAAGGAACCGCCCGAGCAGTTCGTGCACAAGGTGCTGATCGTCGACCAGCAAGTCGAGTCGCAGATAGCCGAGTTTGACGCCGCGCAGGGCGGTGAGCAGTCGATGGGCCGAGACTGTGGCCAGCGGCTCGGAGAACTTGTAGAACGCCTCGAATTTGGTCTTCTGTCCCGCCGCGTTCTTCGTCGCGGCGGTGGTTATCCGGCCTTCCTTGAGCATGTGCTCGCGGACAAACGCCCGCGCGTCGGCGTCCTGCGCGATCTTCTCGGTGAGGATCGCACGCGCGCCGTCCAGCGCCTCTTCGGTCGAACTGATGGACTTCGTGGGGTCGATGAACTGGCTGGCGAACGATTCGAGGCTCTGCATGCCGAGTTGCTGCGCCCACAGGTAATCCGCCAGGGGCCCGAGCCGCTGTTCGATGGCCACGCTGGCGCGGGTCCGTCTGCGCCTGCGATAAGGCAGGTACAGGTCTTCAAGGACTATGGGATCGTGACATGCGAGGATGCGATCGCGAAGCGCATCCGTCAGGGGCTGCTGCTTCTCGATGTTTTGCAGGATGGCGTTGCGGCGGTTGGTCAGGGCCGTATACTGAATGTTCCGGTCTTCGATGCGTTCGAGCGCTTGCTCGTCCAGGCCGCCGGTGAGGTCCCTACGATAGTGCGCCACAAAGGGGACGGTCGCCCCCCGGTCGAACAACTGAACCGCCACGGCGACCTGTTCCGGTTGCGCGCCAATCTCGTGTGCGATCCGCTCGATAAACTTCTGCTCGATCATTACTGATTCGGTTCCCTGACCATACAACTCAGGAGGGAGTCTTCCGGCATCCTTGCGCCATTATCGCGGGCCCTGCACGCCGTCCTAGTCCCAAGCGTAACCTCCCGTGAGCCGCGTTCGCGGTATCGTACCATTGTCACCATGCCACATCAAAACACAGGTCGGCGGCCACGTTCGGGTACGTGAGCAACAAGGTACGGCTGGTCTCATCCCAAGCCTGCTCGATCTCGGCCTCGGGCCGGACCGTCACCGACTTCGGCGGCCCGGGCAGCAGGACGCGGGCGCGGCCCGTCGTGTTCAGTGGGCCGCGCGCCGTGAAGGCGAGCCCCGTGTCCGTCGGCTTTTCGTTCCGAATGCGGCTGCCCGCGGCCACGACCTTGGCGGTGACTCCGCGCGCGCGGGCCCATTCGAGGTCGTACAGGAGGGTGCGCTCATTCGGTGCAAGGGAGCAGGCGGTCACGACGGGCAGGTGCGCGTCAAACAAGTCGACGAACGCGCCCTCGATGCTTACCGGGTCATCCGAGACGGATTCGTCAAGCACGGAGACAACGATAAACGGCCCGCGCCGGAGGCGAAGGTAATGCTGCGTCTTCAGGGTTTCGCCGCGCCGTTCGAGCAATTCGGCGACCAACTCGACGATCTTCCGCGCGCCGTAGGGGTATCGCGGCAGGCGGCGCGGTCGCTCGACGAATACGCGGACGTATCCCTCCCCCACGCGCTCCGGCTCGTTCCGCGCCGTCACGCCGATGCCCAGCCGCGCGAACAGGTCGTCGTAAGCCCTGGCGGGCTTGGCGCCGTCCTCGTTCCACCATTCGCGCACGCCGTGGTAGGGGTCGGCCCCGTCGTCGACGAAGAGCAGACAGCCGCCCGCGCGGACCCAGCGGTCTATGGCCTCGTGATAGTCCGGCTTGAGCGGCTTCTGCCCCTCATACGTCATGACGAGGACTTTGACATCCTTGAGCGCGTCGGGGTGCGGCGTGTTTTCGAGTTGCACGATTTCGATGGGAAGGCCGTGTTTCACCAGCGGCAGCGCCAGCGCGTAGAACGAGGCCAGCGCCGGGTCGCTCGGGTCCGGCAGCGCCCGCTGAAACATCATCGTGTCGGACACGACGACGGCGATGCCGCGCGTGCCCGTGTCGTATTCAACCTCGCCCTGGTCCATCTCGTTCAGCGCATTGATCGCGATGAGCAACTGCGTCGCGTATTCCGCCGGGATACCCTCGCGCTCGCCGGACTTCGTGTCGAGGTCCACTTTCGGATAGCTTCCCCGGAAGATGCGGTCCGGCCAGGGCATGACCTCGAAATGGTGCACCTCGGGCCACATCAGCGAGGCAATAAGCGTACACTCGTAATTGTACTGATAGTTCTTCCAACTGTAGTTCGGGTTGTCCTCGATGGGGTCGGCGAGAAACCAGACCTTGCGCCCGGTCGGACGGACCATCCCAAGCATCTGGCCGTATTCGAGATAGGCCGTCTCGAAGGTCCGCTCCTTCATTACGCCCCGGTACAGGTTCTGCGACCGGGCGGTGCCGGTCCACACCTGCGCGATGTAGCCGTCCATTTCTTCGAGGTCCATCAGGCGCGACTCGGGACTCACGATGCGCCACTGCGCGTAATTGATGAGGCTGTGCGTCGGCACGTGGCACTCGATGGGCGCGCCGCGTTCCGCCGCCTTCGCCTTGACGTGGCGGAACACCTCGCGCAAGGCGCGGAAATACAACTCGTATTTCAGTTTGCTCGCGCGATACTGCGCGTCCGGACTCGAATCCGGCGGCTGCCACGGCTCGCCGTAGAACGCCTGCCACTCCCTCTTGAACGCCTCGCTCCAGCCCGTCTCCGCCCAGTACTCGGGCTCTTCCAGGAACACCGCCCGCACCCCGGCCTCGACCGCCGGTTCGACGTACTTCTTCAGAAATTCCACGTACTCCGTCGTGGGGACGTTGTAGCCGATGGTCGTGCTCTGGCCGTGCATGTAGAGGCGGCCGTCTTTCGCCGTCTGAATCTCGTCTTTCTTGAAGGCGTCGCCGCTCCCGAAATAGGCCTCGTAGCCGCCCCACGCGATGCCCGTCATCATGCCGACGGCAT
>JAKQEQ010000123.1 GCA_029556545.1 Candidatus Hydrogenedentota bacterium | reverse complement strand
CTGCCCGTTGAAAAACTCCTCTTTGTCCACCCAGAAAAACGTGCTATCCCACCCGGAGCGGCTGAAAAAGCGCGAGGGCTTTCGGTCCTCTAAGAGCGCCACCGCCGCCTTGCTGCTGTTGCCCTGCCGCACGTTCGCCGCACGTATCACGTCCGATATCTTCAGCGTGAGATACGCCCTATACTCCAAGGTCGTCAGGGGGTTCACGGGGTCGAAGCCGTCTGCGGTCAGCCCGAACTCCTCATCCAGTACCACGCGCCCATCGTGCAGATACAGGATGCCGCGCGTCGCGTAGGTCGTGATGGTGTCCTCGTAGGTCCCGCCCTCCCGAAGCACGATGTCGCCGACCTCGAACGCGGGCAGCCACCTGTGCAAGGTCTCGCCGACGAGCAGTTGCCCCGCCGCCGTCGTCGCGTCCAGTTTTGTCGGCGAGTAGATGTTGAATGGCGCGTCGGTCGTGAGGGTCAGCGTCACCTCGCCGTCCACGCCCCAGCCCCAGCCGCCCGCGGTGGTTCGCACTTCGAGTCTGCTCGTGGTGTCGTCGTAGCCGCTCGCGTTCGTAGGGTTGCAGAGGTCGATGGTCACGTTGCCGATCGCCTCGGGCACCAGAAACGTCCACGTCTTGGACCCGATCGTGAGCGTGGCGGTCTGCTCCTCGGCCGTGCCCTCCATCCGCAGCACCAGATACCGGTAGTTGTCGATGAGCCAGTCGGCTGTCAGTGTCTGCGAGATGGTCAGCGTGCCCTCGCCCGTCACCGACGTGCCCTCGATGGTCGTGCCCGCGCCCGCGCTCCAGGCCGGCGTCGCCGGAAAGGTCGGAGTCCGGTTTAGCTTCAGCCGCGCCTGCACCCAGCTCGCCGCCGCGGCGGGAATGCGGATCGGGCAGCGCCAGTTGTCGCCGCTCGCCCCGCCCGCATCAAGCGCCGCGCAGTTGTATGCGAACCCAAATGCAGGATCGCCGATGGTGTCCAGCGCCTCAGACATTACCGTCCGCATGGTAATGTCGAGCAGACCCGACACGCCGACGCCGTACGCCGTCCCGGTCCCCGTCCACGGACTCTCCGTGTTTGTCGGGACGGCGATCGAGATGGCGCTTCCCACGGGATACTCCGTGTTGACGGCATACGCGCCGTCGCTGGCGGGGTCTGGCCCGTCGAGGCAGACGAGCGTGAACGTGCCGTTTGGGTAATCCATCTCGTGCGGTGTCACGATCTGGAAATCGCTCGTGTAGGTGCGCGCTGGCTGGATGTTGCTGAGGCTGAGGTTGATGCGGCGGAAGTCGCTCGATGCGCCGTCGGGCCTGGCATAGACGGTGTGCCCGTCCGTGCGCGCCAGTGCGCCGTCGGCGTTTGTCGGCGGATCGTCGTAGATGGTCTCGTTCAGCGTCGGCAGCGCCTGGCTGCCGAAAAAGGTCATCGACAGCTCCATCTCGTCTGTGAGCGTGGCCACCCCGTTCGTCGCTAATGCGGACCCGGCGTTGACGATCTTCGGCGCCCCCGCGCCCCCGAGAGTCAGCGTCACCGGGGCGTCCTCGTTGATGGTCGCCGTGATGCTGACCTCGCCGCCGCTGTTGTCTTTGTCCCAGTAGTAGTAGTTGAGCGCGGCGCTTTTGTAGTTCCGCAGATCCACGGCGTCCTTTGTATTCGCGTTGGTCCACCGTGGCCGCGGCCCCCACATGGTGCTGCCAGAACTCTGCCGCGACACCTCCTCGATGTTGGCGAACAGCCGCGCGCCAAACGAACAGGAGGCCGAGATCGTGGCGGTGTCCACCTGCGGTTCGCCGTCGTACTCCACCCACAGGTCGTCGCTCTCGTCCCCGAGCGTCGCCTGCAGATGCAGGCAGGCGTTGAGGTTGAGGCCGTGGAGGTAATCCAACTCAAACCCTTCGGGCACGAGCGAGGTCTGCAGCGGCGGGTAATAGGTG
>JAKQEQ010000067.1 GCA_029556545.1 Candidatus Hydrogenedentota bacterium | reverse complement strand
GGCGGAGGCGGAGGGGGCGGCGCCGGGGGCCAAGGCGGAGGCGCGGGCGGGGGTGCACAAGGGGGCGGAGGGGGCGGAGGAGGAGGTGCAAACTATCTATTCTGGTCCAATTGTTCATTTTCCAGCGGCTCGGGTGGAGCGGGTGGACACGGCGGACAAGGCGAAAGCGGCGGATCGGGTGGTTCAGGTGGATTGGGAGGTGCGGGAGGCATAGGCGGACATGGACAGTCGGGAGGCGGCGCCATTGTCTTGGCCGCGCGAGGAATCATCGAGTGGACCGCGGCATCGCAGATTAATGTGTCGAGCGGTACGGACCGAACCGGTGGGGCCGGTGGAACGGCAGGAAACACAGGAGGAGGCGGTTCTTCCGGCGGTTCTGGAGGCGGAGCGTCAGGGCGGACAAACGGCGGCGCCGGCTCTCAAGGCGGTACTATTGTTTGCTGTTGTTGGTACGTGCTTCCAGGACCTACAGGCTGCGCGGGAGGTAATGGCGCGTACGGTGGCGGGGGCGGCACGGGCGGCACAGGCGGCACAGGCGGCGCGGGCGGCGCGGGCGGCAACGGCGGCTGGGGTCTGCCCGGCATGGTCAAGCTGCATGGATCGGTGGTGTTGGCGGAGTCGTTGACCGTGGTCGCGGACAATCGGTACAACCCCGGCACGGACAACACGGATTACCAAGGCAAAGTGACCATTATCTCGAACATGAGCGACACGGCGATCAACGACCATTTGCCGCTGCTCTCAAATCCGAGCAACGTCGACCGGGTCCATGTCGGCGTGACGACCAATAATCCGGTACTGAAGGCGGACAGCATCTACGCGGGCGCGGCGGTGCAGTGCCCGTTGGTGCCCGAACTGACGACGGGCCCCGCGGTGGCCGGGTTGCTCAAACCGAACTATTGGAATCAGGCGGTGGTGGACGGATCGGTGGCGCTTCAAACGAAAAACGGCTGTGAACTCTACCTGTTGTCCGGCGCGGGCAGCGTCTATGACGGTTTCGATCAGGTGGTGGTCAAGAACGTGTCGGGCGGCCCGGTCGTGGGGATGTTCCTGCAAGTCGCGGGATATCCGCCCGTGCCCATCAACAGCACCGGCGACCTGGCCGCGGGCGACATCTGGACCACCACCGTCACTGCGGGGCTCGCGGAGTTGCCGTTACTGATTCAGGGCGCTACGATCACGTCCCATCCGGAAAACAGGGACCGCTGGCCCGACGCCGCAAGCGTGCGCTTCTCGGTCACGGCGGTCGGTGACGCGCCGCTAACCTATCAGTGGTACCGCGACTGGAACGACAATGGGAACCCGGATCCCGAGGAGGTGTTGGACGGCGAGGTGACGCCGGACTTGTATCTGTATGACATCCAGGAAAGCGACCAAGGGTATTATCTGTGCACGGTCACCAACGTGGCCCGCACCGTGCAATCGAACCGGGCCTTCCTGAATGTCTTCGACGGACCGGAGATTGTGGTGCACCCGGTTCCGCTTGCGGTGTGGCCGGGCGAGTCGGCGACGTTCGCCGTCCTCGCGACGGGTCCCGGCCTGAACTATCAGTGGCAGTTCCAACCCACCAGTTCCGCGCCGTGGCAGAACTTGCCCTTGGCCATAACAGCCACGCTCGAAATCGACCCCGTGCAGGAATCGCACGAGGGCGATTACCGCTGCGTCGTGTCGAATCCGGTTAATTCGGTGGAATCGAATGCCGCCACGTTGACGGTGAAAGACCTGCCCTTCATCGTGAAGCACCCGGATAACGTGGTCGCGCCGGAGGGCACGCCCAACATCATCTTCTCCGTGGTGGCTACCGGAGCAGCCCTCGAATACCGCTGGGAGACGAATCGCAGCGGCGACTGGGAGATTATCCCCGGCGCAACTGCGGATGTGCTGACAATCCCGTTCCTGCAAACATCCGACGTAGGACAGTATCGCTGCCGCGTCGCCAATGGCGGCCTGCCTTACGACGACTCCGAAGGCTTGGGGGGCGGCGTGCTCTCCAACGAAGCGGTGCTGCTCGTTGGCGACCCGGGTATCCTCCAGCAACCGCAGTCGCTGACAGTGAACCCGCTCGACTTCGCGAGCTTCACCGTGGTCTCCGTCACGGCCGGCGACCCGGACGACCTGACGTACCAGTGGTTCAAGGATGACGTCGCCATCGCGATCGAGCAGAACGCGACGGCGCAATCGCCCACGCTCGAAATCGTCCAGGCGGTCGAGGAGGACGAGGGCGGCTACAAGGTGCGCATCGACGGCCCCGGCGGCGACGTGACTTCGAGCACGGCCACGCTGACCGTGAACGACTTGCCGGTCATCACGCAGCAACCGGAAGACCTGCGCGTCGATATCGGCGACCCGGCGTCGTTCACCATCGCCGTGGACAGCCCATTCCCTGTCACGTACCAGTGGCGGTACACGGACCCGGTCACACTGGCGCCGACGGATATCCCCGGCGCGGAGGATGCGACCTACAGCATCCCGATTGCTTCGGAAGACGACGACGGCCTCTACGACTGCGCCGTTTCGAGCATCGCCACCGTCAATACCGGGCCGGTTGTTTCCGACCGCGCGCGGCTCGTCGTCGGGAATGCGCTGGAAATCACGGACCTGATGGGCGGCGGCGTGGTCTACCTCGGCGATGCGGTCGCCTTCTCGGTCTCCACGCAATACGGGCTCGGGATACGCACCTACCAGTGGTACAAGGGCGACGCGCCGGTCGGTCCGTCCGTCCAATCGACGGACGAGACGTTCACGTTCGACGGATTCGTCATTGCCGTCGCCGCATACGACGACGCCGGCGCCTATCACTGCAAGATAGCGGACGACCGCGGCGTGACCGAATCGGAGTCCGTGGACCTCAGCGTATTCGCCCACTTGGGCAAGCCGCTGGTAACGGCCAGTGTGAACGAGGATCCGGTCCCGGGCACGGTGGTGGAATGCCTCGTTGGCGATAACCTTATACTCTCCGCTCAAGTCACGGGCGGCATCCCGCCAGTGTCCTATCACTGGGTCGTGACGTCACGCGACGGCGGTGTGAAAGCCAGCCCGCCCCTGGGTCCGGAATGGATCATCGAGAACGTCGTGCCGAGCGACTCGGGCTGCTACACGGTGGAAGTCAGCGACGGCGGATCGGATTTTGAAGTCTCCGAGGCCGTGTGCGTGACCGTCAGCCACGGGATTCCCGTCGGCGGCGCGATCGGCTTGACGCTGCTGACGGCCGCGTGCAGCCTTGCGGGACTGATCACGCTGCGTCGCCGGCGCTGATCGCACTGCGTAAGCCTGAAGCAACGCGCCCTTCCCGGTGAATCGGGAAGGGCGCTTCTATACCGCGCTCAACGCAACAAATAGCAACGTCTATTACTGCAAGACCGCCACGCCATGATCGCGAAGATACGCCTTCAGTTCCTGAATATCGATCATATGAAAATGAAATACCGACGCCGCGAGTAGAATGGTCGCGCCTGCTTCGACCGCGTCGCGGAAATGTTCGAGTGCGCCCGCCCCGCCGGACGCCACCACCGGCACGGACACGGCATTCGCGATCGCGCGGATGATCGGCAAGTCATACCCTGTCTTTGCGCCGTCGCCCGCCTTGCTCGTCGGGAGGATGCACCCCGCGCCGTAGTCCGCCATCTTCCGCGCGAAGGCCGCCGCGTCGCCGCCCGTCGGCGTCCGCCCGCCGTCAATATAGACCTCGTACCCGGACGGCATTGCCGCATTCCGGTCCACGTCGATGGCGACCGTCACCGCCCGTGATCCGAACCGCGCGACCAGTTCGCGGATCAACTCGGGGTTGCGGTACGCCGCGCTGCTCACGGACACCGTGTTCGCGCCCGCATCGAACACCGCCGCGGCGACTTCGACGCTGCTGATGCCGCCGCCGACCGTAAAGGGAATCGTGGTCGCGGCCGCGACCTTGCGCACGATCTCGATCATGGTGGGGCGGTTCTCGACCGTCGCCGTGATGTCGAGCAGCGCCAGTTCGTCCGCGCCGGCGGCGCAATAGGCCCGCGCGCATTCGACCGGGTCCCCCGCGTCGCGGATGTCCACGAAATGCACCCCTTTCACCACCCGGCCGTTCCGCATGTCCAGGCAGGGCATGATACGAACCGGTTCAGCCATGCTTGCTCCCTCCGTTGTTTCCGCCGTGTGCCGAGATTGTAGTTCCTACACCCCGTGCGACGCCAATATACGCAGACCTATCGCGATGAGCACCACGCCGCCCACGATGGCCGCGCCGCGCCCGAGGCGCGGGCCGATCCGCGCGCCAATCAACATGCCCACCGTCGTCAACGCGCTGGTGACGACGCCGATCACCAGGGCCGGGATCCAGATCGCCACGCCGATCATGGCCAGGCTGATGCCGACGGCGAACGCGTCCACACTCGTCGCTATCGAAAACACGACGAGGCTCAGCCCGCGCGTCGGGTCGCGGTCCATCACGTGATCCGGCCCGCCCAGGAGCGCGTCCACTATCGCCTTGACGCCGATGAACCCGAGCAGGCCGAAGGCGACCCAGTGATCCCACGCGATGATGTAATCGCGCGCGGCCTTGCCCGCGAACCAGCCGAGGATCGGCATGAGCGCCTGGAACAATCCAAAGTGGAACCCGAATCGGAATATCTGGCGCTTGGACACCCGCTCGAGGGTGATGCTTGTGGCCACGGCCACCGCGAAGGCGTCCATCGCCAGCCCCACGCCCAGCGCGGCCCACAGCAGCATCCCCGGAGGTTGTGACAGCAGGTCATGCATCACCGCGCCGGTTCCCTAGCGCTATCGCCCATTGTGTTCGTGTCGTCCATATCGTCCATGCTGCTCCCAAGCTTCCCCCGCCTCTGGCGCCTCTCAAGTTTCCCGCCCGCGAGCCGATAGTAAACACGGGAACGCCGAGACAAGGAGGTCGAGGCACTTGCGACACGGAGGTCGAAGATGATGGACGCGCTGCGGTGTCCTCCCCACACCACGCGACCGGCGCGAACATCCCCATAATCCCTTCTTGAATGGCGCCATGACTTCGCGTTGTGGCGTTCATTCCTTTTTCCCACCGTAGTCACGTCCTTTCGTCGCCTTCGCGTCAAGTTATCCGCCCGTCTGCCGATATAGCGTGCGGCAGTCATGAGACCGTAGGAACAGTCCCGCGAGGGGACCCGGGGAGTGCGTCCCGGCACAGAGAACCGGTAATACGCCTCATGATCTTATCTCCTTAAGTGCGTCATAGCCTCGGTTATGGCGCACTTTCATTCGCCGCGAACGCCGCGTATTCCACCGACGCCAGCGCCAGGCCGTGCGCCGGCGCGCAATGCCCCCGAAAAGGACCCGGCGATTGCAGGGACTCCTCGAGGAATTCGGGCGCGAAACGCCCGCGCGCAATCTCGATGACCGTGCCCGTGATGTTGCGCACCATGTGATACAGGAACCCGTCGCCGCGGAATTCGATGCGCCAGAGAACCGCCGCGTCGCGACTCTGGATTAGCCCGCCCGGGTCGAGCCGCGCCGAAAACAGCGTCCGCACCGTGCGCTTCGCCGGATTGCCCACGCTCTGGAATCCGGCGAAATCGTGTGTGCCCTCGAGCAGCGGCAGCAACGCGCGCAAGCGTTCGAGATCGATCGGGAACGGCACGTGCCAGGCATACCGCGCGGAAAGCGGGTCCGGCTCGCGCCCCAGGTCGAGCGAATACACATAGCATTTCGCGGTGGCCCGGAAGCGCGCGTTGAAATCGGCGGGCGCCTCCGTCAGGTCCGTCACGCGGATTTCCGGGCCCAGCATCCGCGAGAGCGCGCAACGCAGACGCGCCGGAAACGGGCCGGGCCACCGGCACGAGAAGACTTGCCCGAGCGCGTGTACGCCGGCGTCGGTCCGGCTCGCCCCCTGCACGCGCACGCGCGATCCCGCAATGCGGCTCATGGCCGCTTCGAGTTCCCCTTGCACCGTGCGGCGGCCCGGCTGCGTCTGCCATCCGGCAAACCCCGAGCCGTCGTAACGCACGATGCCTTTGAGCGTCGTTTCCATACGTGTTTGCCTGCCCGTCACACCGTCCGCGAGACCGCCTCGCCCCTGCTAACCGCGCGCGCGCCGGAGTGGGGGATGCGGCGACCTGACGCGGCTGGTCTCGTCCTGCGCCGCGGGGCTCTGTTCCGACGTCCCCTGTTCCACTTCCTGAATCGCCGCGGCCGGGCTCACGTCTCCGTAGACGACCTTGTTCAGCCCCGGAAGATAGCGGTCAAACGTCAGCACGTTCATGTATAGAAGGTTCTTGATCATGGTCGGCGCGAGTTCGCCGCCTTCCACGTCGATCCCCGTGCGGCACCGCACCTCGCCCGTTTCGTAGTCCATCTCGAAACAGACCAGCGGCATGCCGAAATTCGCGCGCATGAGGTATTCCGCCGTTGCCGCGCGCTTGGATTCCGGCGTCTTGTTCGGCCAGACCGAGTAAAAACACACCTGCTCGTAGTCTTCCTTGACTTGCGCGATGACCGTCCAACTGCCGTGCGTGCCCTCGAATCCCATGCGCAGAAGCGCCGACTCGCCGACCCGCTCATAGCGCCAGGCGTCTTCGTCAAGGAAGCGCTGCACACGCCCCAGCAGGCCCGAGGCGTTCTCCTCGGGGCGATTCGCCTCCTCCTCGGTCGGGGCGGGGCTGGTTGGTTCCTCCGCGCCAACAAACACCGCGGAGGAGAACATAAGCAGCCACACGCCCGTCTTGCCCCAAAATCCACGCATCTTAGCATCTCCTATCGCGCGCGCACCGGGAAGCAAACAGGCCCCCGGTCCGCCCGGAGGCCTGGAATACCCACGCAAACGCGTCCGAAAAGCAGCCGGTTACAGGGCCGCGTCAAGCGCCTTCACCAGTTGGTCCTTCTGCGTCACCCCGACGAAGCGGCTGACCTCCTGCCCGTCCTTCATGACGAGCAGCGTCGGGATGCTCGACACCCCAAACTGCTGGGAGAGGTCCGACTCGTGGTCCACGTTAACCTTGCCGACCTTCGCCTTGCCCGCGTACTGGTCCGCCAACTCCTCGATCACCGGCGCAATCAAGCGGCACGGACCGCACCATTCCGCCCAAAAATCCACCAGCGTGACGCCGCTCGACACCGTCTCCGCGAAGTTGCCCGCGGTCAATTCCATCGCGTTCCCCATCTACATGACTCCTTTCTGCATGTCAGTCATAACCAAGGCCGCGCGGACGCAAAACTACCCACGCGCCCCTTCTCCCGCCGCGTGGGACGGATCGTAGCACAGCGGCGCGACCAGTGGCAACGCGCGGGCGCCGCCCGCGCCGGCGAGGCCAATCCGTCACACCGAACCCGCCACACACAGCGCGCATCCCGCCGAACATCGCCGCCCGCGACATGGCCCTCCCGTCAATCCGCCACGCGGGCAATTTGACTATGCGCCCGCATTTTCGCTATCATTCCTGCGCCTTGCCGGATAGCATAATTGGTAGTGCACCTGACTCTGGATCAGGCTTGTCTAGGTTCGACTCCTAGTCCGGCAGCCAGTTATGCCGACAATCCCGCCCCCCGAGCGGGGTTGACCACTGCGCGGCCCGTTCATCTAGTGGTTAGGATGCGGGATTCTCAGTCCCGTCACAGGGGTTCGATCCCCCTACGGGCTGCCAATTCTTCTTCCCGTGCTTCGTGTTTCGTCCCCTGTTCCTGAATTGCCCGGCCAATGCGCCGAGGAAGCGGCGGCCTCGTGCAAATTCACTCAACGCACTCAGCGGAGGTCTCGTAGTCTTGGTCTTCGACACCCGCCAACAGGGCTTCTTTGGCCAACCGCTCTAGGCCAGTTGTTCAGCGAGACAAGCGAAACACAGCGTTCCAAGCCTTGCGTTTGTCGGGAACTGCCGCTTACACTGTCAGCAACGCGGAATTCTTGAAGTGCATCTGGAAGCGGAGGGACGGGACAGTATATGAACGAATGGGAATTTACGGCGGATGTAGCAAGCTGGATTAACGAAATCCTGGCCAGAAACCCCAGCCTGCCGTTTGCGCGCGCTAAGTGCGAGCAACGGGGCGCAGGTTCACGGAAGCGGCGCGATCTAACCCTGCTTGACCGGCAACGCCGTCCGTGTTTGACCGGGGAAGTCAAGCTTCCGTATCAGCAAGATGGCAGTAGTCCCTTTGTCAATGCCGTGGTCGATGATGCCCGAAAGAAGGCGCAGCGGGCACAGGCGCGCTTCTTCTTTACGTGGAACGTCAATCAATGCGTCTTGTGGGAAACCACGCCTGCCAAGACCGCATTGAGTGAGCGCAATTATCAATCTTGGACTGTCGCGAACATCAATCGCGAGTCTCAGCTTGAAAACCCGATCACTTTGCAGGCTATTCAGCATTGGCTCGTGAAGTTTCTTCACGAATTCGCGAACATTCTTCGCGGTACTTCGCTCATAGGCTTCAAGTCCCCCGATGAAAAATTCATCGAAGCCTTGGAGTCGTCCTTGAGCATGCCGATCCTGATGACTATCGAAGAATTAGCGAAACGGTACGAAAAGAAGAAGTCAAAGGCGGAACTTGACAAGTGGATGCGCAACGATCAAGGTTGGATCATCTACGATGACGCGGAAGGAATCCGCGATAACCTTGAGCGCGCGGCAAAGTTTGCCTGCTATGCCCTTGTCAATAAGCTTGTCTTCTATGAAGCCCTCTTGAAACGACACGGCGCGCGCATGGGCAAGCTTGCCGTACCTGAACATATCGACACGGGCGAAGGATTGCGAAGCCACCTCGAATCCTACTTTGCCAACGCGAAGGAAGTAACCGGGGACTATGAAACCGTCTTCGGCGAAGAGCATTCCACTATAGGTAATCGGATTCCGTTCTATTCCGACAATGCTGTAATTCATTGGCGAGTCTTGATCAACCAGATTCACGAGTTCGACTTCTCCAAGCTGGACTACGAAATCATCGGCAGTATCTTTGAGCGCCTGATTGCGCCCGAAGAACGGCGCAAGTACGGTCAATTCTATACACGCGTGGAAGTCGTGGACCTTATCAACAGCTTTTGCATTCGAGACGGCAGCGAGAAGGTCATGGACCCCGCGTGCGGCGGGGGCACGTTCCTTGTCCGCGCCTATGCGCGAAAGAAGGAACTTGACCTGACCCGATCCCACGGGCAGCGGCTTACCGATCTGTATGGCGTGGATGTGTCTCATTTTGCCACGCACCTAACCACGATCAACTTGGCAACGCGCGATCTGATTGATGACGAGAACTACCCGCAGATCGTTCGGAGCGACTTCTTTGACGTTTTGCCGCACAAGACCTTTGTGGTCCTGCCAAGACGAACCAAGAGCAAGGGACTGGGCAAGATTCAGCACCGCGATGTAGCCATTCCACCGCTTGACGCGGTAGTCGGCAATCCGCCCTATGTCCGGCAAGAAGGGATTCCCAAGGCAACGGGTAAGCCGCCGAAGCCCGGAACGAAAGAGTACTATCTCAAGCTTGTACGAGACGAGAGCGCCGCGATCCTATCCGGGCGTAGCGACATTCACTGCTACTTCTGGCCCCACGCGACAAGCTTTCTCAAGGATTGCGGCTACCTGTGCTTGCTTACGTCAAGCCAATGGCTCGATGTTGAATACGGTTTCCGCCTGCAAGACTGGATTCTCCGCAATTTCGAGATTATAGCGGTCTTTGAAAGTATCGATGAACCGTGGTTCATTGGCGCGCGCGTGGCCACCGCGGTAACGATTCTACGCAAGCAGAAAGATGAAACCGCGCGCATGAATAACACCGTGCGCTTTGTCCAACTCCGCCGCCCAATGGCGGACATATTGGGGCATGACGGCACAACAGCCGGGGCCATTGCGTCGGCAAATCAATTCCGCGACGAAGTACTTGCCTTAACCGTCAACACGGTCAACGAACGTTACCGCGCCCGACTCGTACGACAAGGCGATCTTTGGCGGCAAGGTGTTCAGCTTGGCGTCATGATGGGCAAGACGACGGCTTCGGGGGATGAAGACGAGGAAGACACGTCAACCGGCGAGTATTTCGGCGGCAAGTGGGGTATTCATCTCAGAGCGCCCGACCTCTGGTTTGACCTACTCGATGCGTTTGGAAAGCGATTTGTACCCCTTGCCGACATAGCCGATGTATGGTTCGGCGTGAAATCCGGCAAGGATGTATTCTTCTTCCCAAAGGACTGTAGCAGCGAGTGCCTTCAAGCTCATCCAGAACCCACCGATTTTGAAACCACATATGGAGTACCGCGCCGGGAAGTGGAGAACGGACATGTGAAACTTGTCCTTTGTGGTGAGGGACGTGGCGAAATCCGCGCTATAGAGGCTGAATACCTCGAAGCAGAAGTTCATAGCCTCATGGAAATTTCGCGATTCTCTGTCTCCCCGGAGGATTGCAGCCGCTGCATTCTGCTTGTTGATAAGCCCAAGAAGGCGCTTAAAGGAACTCATGCTCTGAAATATATCGAATGGGGTGAAGAGCAAGGCTATAACGCGGGCTCGACGTGTGCATCTCGCGTTACCGCTGATAGGGCGTGGTACGATCTCACGGGGCATGTTCGCGGCGCAATGTTTTGGCCTATGGCACAGCAATACAAACATGTAATCCCGACAAATGACCATGATTTGATTTGCAATCATAATCTTTTCGATGTATCGCCCAAGACAGGCGGTGCGGACGTTCTGGCGGGAATCCTGAATTCCACGTTTGCCGTCCTATCCAAATTTCAGTACGGCAGACCCGTAGGCGTAGAAGGAAATCTGAAGACTGAAGTAATTGACGTGAGCATGATGCTTGTTCCAGATTATCGTAGCGGAACGGCGCGCAGCAAGGAAGAGATCGGGCGCAGTTTCAGGCGCATGCAATCACGGCAGCCGCTTCAATTCCTCTCAGAACGCCGTATGCGAGAAATGGCGTATATGCAAGCAGGAAGAACGGAGGATCTAGCTTCCCTGTCTACGGAATGCGAGCTTGACATGCCCGACAGACGGGAACTCGACGACGCCGTGCTTGAAATGCTGGGGGTCAAGTCCAAGCGTGAACGTCAACGCCTGATTGATGAACTCTACGATTACTTACGGGAATTCTTTGAATGGACACGGCAAAAGGAAGAGAAGGGCATCGAGAACAAGAAAAAGGCAAAGCGGAAAGGACCCAGTAGCCCCGCCGATATCGCCTTGCAGGTGTATCAGGAAATCGTTGACCATGAAGGGGGGTTGTTACGGCAGTATGAGCCTGATTTCCTCGATACGTCGAAGCCGTTTGACACTTATGAGGTCCCCGCGGAAGGGAGAGCCGAAGTCTATTCAGATATGCTCGTTACGCATGGCGTGCAATTTGTGGCGCGGAATAAGAAGAACGTGGCGCTTATTGAAACGAGGGTCCCCGGGCAAGAGCATCTTCTTGCGTTGGTGGCGAATTCCGCAAGACGCGATTTTATCCGCGTTCCCCATGACGACACGGAATGCCAACGAGTCCGCGTAAGCTATGAGCAGTTTCTTGCGCAACGGGAGCAGCGGCTACGGGAGTTGATCGAAGACCGCACAGCCGACGAAGACCTACAAGGCAGGGTGCTTGACGCCTTAACGCTGTTGATCATGCGGGGAAGACAGTAGGCCGAGAATCAGGGATGGATGGCGATGATGGCGATGAACGACAAGAGACACAGGAAGCGTGGACGCTCAGGGGCGTGAGGTGCGACGGTCATCTTTGTCGCCTTTCAGGATACTTCCCGCACCATGATCAAGAGCTAAGCCTTCCCATCTCACCGGAGGGCTTGGCTGGGAGGCGCTAACATCCAATACATCACGGTCAGCCGAACTTGTCGGGCGGAAACGAATACTTCACGATGAGTTCCCCGCGCTCGTCCTCCGAAAGCGATTTCATGTAGGCTTTCCAGCCGGGACAGAAGTTGGTGTGCCAGCGCCACAGACGTCCCAGGATGGACCGGGGGTTCTTGTCGTACTTGGCCCGAAACGCACAGGTAGCACATCCGGAATCGCTCATCGTACTTCTCCCTGGGTTAAATCACCCCATGCGTCATCAGTATCAAACGGACTCTCGGTCGGTTTCAAGTAATGCGGCCGATGGGTAAGACACGCCGTCAACTGTGCGTTTCAGAACCACTTTCCGAACTCGAAAGACCAGAATCCGCCTTGCTCAGCCGTCTTTGCGCGCTTTCCAGCCCGGAGGCCGGCTTCGGACGCCATATTCTGGAATACGCGTGTCACACGATGCGCAAGAGGAACACGTCCGGCTTGCCACAAACCCGGCCGTCTTGTATCCTTTGGAGAGGCGCCGGCCAACCGGAGTGCGCATGGGCGCGACACCGCTGATCGGCGACAGGAGGAATCAAACAGTGCGCAAGCATGGCATCAGCAGACGGAGTTTTTTCAAGCGCGGAATCGCCGCTTCGGCGGCGTTCGGGATGCCGGCGATCATTCCCGGAAGCGCCTTCGGCGCGAATGCGCCGAGCAATCGCGTGAACGTGGGGCTGGTCGGCTGCGGCAACATCGGCCATTACCACAAGAACTGGCTCAAACAATGGGACGACGTTCGGGTCATCGCGGTCTGCGACGCGTACAAGTCGCGCCGCATCGCAATGGCGGAGGAACTCAACGCCCATTACGGGGCCGCGGATACCACCAAGGTGTACGACGATTCCCGTGAGGTGCTCTCGCACCCGGAAGTCGACGCCATATTCATCGGGGCGCACGACAACTGGCACACCCCGATGGCGATCGCCGCGGCGCGAAACGGCAAGGATATCTTCTGTCAGAAGCCGCTGACCCTGGACCTGGAGCAGGCCAAGCTCTTGAGAGCCGCCGTCAATGAGAACAAGCGCGTCTTTCAGTTCGGGACCCAGTATCGGTCCGAGTCGTCGTATCCGAAGATGGTTGAACTGGTCCGCAACGGATACATCGGCGAATTGCAGCGGATAGACGTCTGGTGCCGTAATGTATTGAACGACACCGACCAGTATCACGTCGCGCCATACGGGTCCTCGGAAGAGGCGCCGGTGCCGGAGGACCTGGATTTCGATGTCTGGCAAGGGCCGTCGCCCATGGTTCCCTATACCGTGGACCGCTGCACGCCGTGGGGCGGCTACCATTGCCCGGAGACCTCCCTCGGGTTTGTCGCGGGATGCGCTATTCATCCGCTCGGGATCGCGCAGTGGGGCAACAGGACCGACCATACCAGTCCGACGCGCTATGAAGGGACCGGACGCGTGCCGACGGAGGGGATATTCCGGACGCTCGAGCGTTGGGATGTCCTGTGCGAATACGAGAACGGGGTGACGCTCCGCATGATGGACATGACAACGGCCAAGGACCGGGTCACGGAGTATTATCCGCTCGAGTGGAAGGACGGAGACGGCGTGGTGTTTCACGGCACGGAAGGCTGGATCGGGGACTTCAACTTCGGATCATTCTATGCAAGTAATCAGGCGTTGTGGAAGCTGGAACTGAAGCCGGGAGACGAGCGCGTCTACGAATCGAAGGGACACGTCCGCAACTTCATCGACTGCGTGAAATCGAGGGCCGAAACCGTGTGCCCGGTGGAGATGGCGATTCGCTGCGACACTATCGCGCACATGGTCAATATCGCCGCGCAAACCAAGCGGGTCATTCGCTGGGACCCGAAGGCCGAGCAGATTCTCGGCGACGAGGAAGCGGCGAGGATGACTACCCGGCCCCACCGTGAAGAATGGAAAATCTGGTAGGGCATCAGCCTCTTGCCTCTCTGCCGTATTCCGCGACGCCTTATATCTCCTGTCTCCGAGGGAGCGGGTTTGCCGTGGCATGGGTATCTTGCCCATGTCCGGAATCACGGGTGGGACGCCCGTGCCACGGCTTGTAGGAGAGACCGCGTTCGGTTACCATGGAGTTCTTGGGAACGGTCAACTGTACCAATGCGCCTGGCCCGGCGGCGCGTGAAAGGGGACTGTCATGAAGCATGAACACCTATGTTGCGGGGGCGGTATTTCGAGGCGGAGCTTTCTCCAGGCGATGAGCGCGTCTGCGGCGGGGATCGCCGCGGCGCCGGGGCTTATGCCCGTGATGACGATGGGGCAGGGGGCGGTGGTTCGTGAGAAGCGCCCCGCCAAGGTCCGCGGCGCCTTTGTCTATCCACCCACCAAGACCCTCGATGAGGCCGGGTACTATAGTTGGCCCGGTTCGAGTTTCAACGCGGAGGGCCGGCAACAGGAATATACGTCCCGCATTGACGAGATCCAGCGGCGGCTCGGTATCACGGTCCAAATGGACGCGCAGCCGCTGGATACGAACGAGGACGCCACGCGCTTCATCGCGGAGGTGAAAGCCGAATCGCCGGACGGACTGTTGCTGATTCCGTTCAAGAAAGGCCACTGGGGGCACGTCAAGCGAATCATCGAAGAGACGGGCCTGCCCGCCATTGTTCTGGCGACCCTCGGCGTGTTGCTCGTGGACCACATCAACGAAATGCGTAAGCGCCCCGGCGTGTACCTCGTGAACTCCTTCGAGAACCTTGATGCCGTCGAATACGGCCTGCGTATGATCCGCGCCGCGCGCCGCATGAAGGAGGCCTGCCTGCTGAACCTCGCCGGTCAACAGGCGCGCGAGGACGTAGTCGCGGGCCTTGGCACGCTGGTGCGCACGGTCCCCCTTCAGCGGTTCTATGATACCTACGCCCAAACGAATATCGACGACGCCGTCGCCCGGCTTGCCCGCGACTACCGGCAAAGCGCCCTCGAAATCGTCGAGCCCGGCGATGACGACATCACGGAGGCGGCCCGCGCGTATTTCGCGCTCAAGACGCTGATTGCGGAGGAACAGGCGGACGCGATCATGATGGACTGTCTGCCGGGGCTCAGCCGGCCGCACAAGCACGTGCCGCCGTGCATGGGCTTCATGAGCCTGCGCGACGAGGGCATCCCGGCGGGCTGCCAAGCGGACCTCAACCCGACGTTGACGATGATGCTGGTCCAGGCATTGTTCGGCCTGCCGGGATTTCAACAGAACGCGGGCATGGACACCGAGCGCAACCTTTATTTTGGTGCGCACTGCACGAGTCCGTCGAAAATGAATGGCCCCGACGGCCCCGCCGAGCGGTACATCCTGCGCAGTCACGCCGAGGCGGGCTGGGGCTGCGTGCCGCGCGTCCTGTTCACGCCGGGGCAGCCCGCGACGATCGCCCTCTACGAGTCGGGCGAGTCGCCCCGCATGCTGGTATACTCCGGCGAGATCGTCGAGTGCCCCCCGATGCCGCCGGCGGGCGGTTGCCGCACGAACCTGTTGATGCGCATCAACGAGGTGGACGACGTCTGCGACGTGAAGGGCATGCACCAGGCGATCTTCTACGGCGACCACGCGCGCGATCTGCGCCGGTTCTGCCAACTGTACGGAATTACGGCGGTGACCTGATCGCGCGCGTGCTTGCAGCGGCGCGGCGGTGTATAGTCTCCGCAACCGAATACTCAAGGAGGAAGCGATCATGAACGGGCTATCGAGACGGCAATTCCTGGGCGCGTCCGCGGCGGCGGTCACCGCCGCGTGCGTGCGGTCGCGGCACAGCGTGTTCGGCGCGAACGACCGCGTCGGCGTGTGCGTCGTGGGCGTGAACGGGCGCGGCCAGTCGCACATGAGCGGCTTTACCGACTCGGCCATGTCGGAAGTGGTGGCGCTGTGCGACCCGGACGAGCGGGTGCTCGACGAGCGGGCGAAGCAGCTCGCCGCGAAAACTGGAAAGACGCCGAAGAAATACGTGGACATTCGCGACGCCCTCGCCGATGAGACGGTCCACGCGATCGGTATCGCCACGCCGAACCACTGGCATTCGCTGGCCACGATCTGGGCCTGCCAGGCCGGTAAGGACGTGTACGTCGAAAAGCCTCTATCCCACAACGTCTGGGAGGGACGGCAGGTCGTCGCGGCGGCGAAGAAATATGGCCGCATCGTGCAGCACGGCACGCAACGCCGATCCGAGAGCAACTGGATGCGCGACATCGCCCTGCTGCAATCGGGCGAGATCATCGGCCCCGTCTACATGGCGCGCGCCTTGTGTTACAAGCGCCGCGACGGGCTGCCGGCCGCCGCTGATCAGGATCCGCCCGCGCACTTGCACTGGCGTCTCTGGCAGGGTCCCGCCGCCGAGAAGCCGTACAACCCGCTCTACGTCCATTACAACTGGCACTGGTTCTGGCATTACGGCAACGGCGACATCGGGAACCAGGGCGTGCACCAGATGGACGTCGCCGCGTGGGGTATGAACAAGGGGCTTCCGGTCAAGATTCAGAGCGCGGGCGGGCGCTACACGTATAACGACCCTTGTGAGACGCCGAACACGCAAGTTGCCACGTTTACGTACGCCGACGGCACGATGACGGCCTTCGAGGTGCGCGGACGCTGGACAAACAAGGAGGAAGGCGTCGGCGTCGGCAACCTCTTCTACGCGGACCGCGGGTACTACGTCGAGGGCAAAGGCTTCTTCAACGAGAAAGGCGAAAGCATTACCGTCGACGCCGCGAAGTATCCCGAGCCGAAGTCGATGGGGCCCTACGACAACTTCCTGCGCGCCGTACACGAGCGCGACGAGTCGCTCATTCGCGGCACGGCCCTTGACGGCCACGTCGCCTCCGCGCATTGCCATCTCGCGAACGTCGCTTATCGGCTGAGCCGCACCATTGAATTCGACCCCGAAACCGAGACCTGCCCGGGCGACGCGGAAGCGAACGCGCTGCTCACGCGCGAGTATCACGCCGAATTCGAGGCGCCCGCGCTGGCGTGAATTCTCATAGTCTTTGTGGCCCCCTGGTAGAGCTGGGACCTACGAACAAGACAGGAGCGCGCGATGCTACGAGAGGATGTATTGCAGCGTTGTGTCGCGTACGCGATCGCGGGTATTCGCCACGTAATCGCGACGTTCGGGCCACGGGAACCGGGCGGTGAGGGCGAGACCCGTGCGCAGACCCATTTCGCGGAACAATTGCAGGCGTGGACCGACGAGGTGCGCACAGAGCCCTTCACGGTCCGTCCACGGGCGTTCATGGGCTTCCTGCGCGTTGCGGGAACGCTGTTCCTTGCGGCGATGCTTGCTTACTGGCTGTTGCCGATCCTGGCGCTGGCGTTCTCCTCGGGCGCGGTCGCTGTGGTGCTGCTACAATTCCTCTTCTACCGCGAGTTCCTCGATCCGTTGTATCCCGCCCGGACTTCGCACAATGTCGTCGGGACCCAGCGCGCTGCCGACGAACGCAAGCGCGTGCTCATCTTGTGTGGCCACGCAGACGCCGCGTATGAGTGGCCGTTCCACTATCACGGCGGCCCGGCATCGCTGAGCGCCGTTGTGATAGGCATGGTGATCGCGGGCGTATTCAAACTGGCCACGGACCTCCTTTGCGTCGCCCTGGGCGGTCCCTTGGCGGCGCCCGAGGGCCTCTGGCGCACCCTGGGCTTCGTGCAATGGGCCGGTTCACCGTTTTTTATCGCCATGTTCTTCTTCTCTGATTTCCGGCGCGTCGTGCCCGGCGCGAACGACAACCTCACCGGATCGCTCCTCGCCATCGCGATTGCAAAGTATCTCCACGAAACCGACACGCGCTTCGATCACACCGAGGTGCAATATCTGATCACCGGTTCCGAGGAAGCGGGCCTACGGGGCGCGAAGGCCTATGCGCGGGCGCACGCGGATGAACTTGCGCAAGTGGAAACCGCGGTGATTGTCCTGGAGACGTTGCGCGATCTCGAACACATGGCGGTGTACGCCCGCGACATGAGCGGCACGGTTCGGAACGCCCCCCGGGTCTGCGCCCTGCTGGAACAGGCCGGCCGCGATTGCGGCCGACAATTGCCGCTGTCGACCGTGTATCTGGGCTCGACCGACGCCGCGGCCTTCACGCAGGCGGGAGTCCCGGCCGCGGCGCTCGCGGCCATGGACCCCACGCCCGCGCGCTATTACCACACCCGGCTGGACGGGCCGGACAACCTTAGCGCGGAGTGTATCGAACAAGGGATGCGCGTCACGCTTGCCGCCTTGGCGCGGTTCGATCAGGCCGGGCTGGATCGGGGTGGGGAACACCCGTAGTGATCTGCGACCTCACGTTGCGCTCGCCTAAGGGTTTGCGAGGGGTTGTGTTCTGGCTTAAGGTGGTCTATAGTGGCTCCAGTACCTTGCGGCGGACTTGAACCGCTGTGGGGTAGGTACGGTGCCAGTCGGAACTGAGGGGAGACCGGCCATGAAATCGCTTGCATGTCTTCTTGCTCGGCGTGTTGTTTGTGTGCTTGCCATTGGCGCGGTGGCGCTGTTCGGAGATACCGCGCCTGCCTTGGAGTTTCTTGAAGTTACGTCGAATGCCGATTCCGGCGAAGGATCTTTGCGTGAAGCGATCACCATCGCAAACGGCAACGGCGTGCCGGACATCATCGTCTTCGACCTCCCCGTGGGTGAAGAGCTAATCGCCCCCCTCTCGCCGCTCCCGGCGTTGACGGAAGCCAATACCACCATCTCTCGTTTCATGGGCGCGGTCGTGCCGGACGCCCTCATTATCGACGGCCAGTTTGCCGGGGATGCAGACGGCCTGATCATTCAGGCGGCTGGGATCGTTATCGACGGTCTGACGATCATTAGTTTCGAGCGGTCCGGTATCGTAGCGGAAGGGGCGGGCACGAGCGACTTCCGAGTCAGCAATTGCCTTGTGGGCACGGACGGAATCGAGTGCTTTGGCAACCGGCATCACGGGATTCTTGTTCGGGACGGGGCCAACGGGGGAATCATTGGCGGGTATTACGGCGGGAACGTCATATCCGGTAATGGTTATGACGGCATACGTATCGTTGGCGAGAACACAAGTTACGTCTACGTTTCCGGGAACCGAATTGGCACGAATAGCTTCGGCTCGCTGCCGATTGGCAACGGCTGGCGAAGTGATGACCTTCGTGGAATCTGGGTCGCTCCGCGCTCGGAGGAAGGAGAGGGAGAAGGCGAGGGAGAGGGCGACGGAGCTCTTCGTGCTGTTCCGAAGGAAACGAATGCCGAGGGAATTGAACTTATCGACGGGTTCGCCCGGGGCGGCGGCATACTCATTGCCTTCGGGGCGTCAAGCAACGGCATCTCCGGCAATATTGAACTTGAGCCGTCCATCATAGCCGGTAATTATTGGTACGGTATTAAAGTGTATGGAGTGGGCACGGACTACAACTTCATTTCCGGGTGCTTGATCGGGACGGCTTTCGACGGCGCGAGCATCCTGCCCAACGAGGAGGAAGGCGTACACGTCCAGTTCGGGCCGAACGGAACCTTTATTGGCTCGGAGTTGGATTATGAGAACTACAGCAACATTATCGGCGGCAACAATGTCGGCATCAAAGTGGATGGCCCGGGGGTTGAAGGGACTACGATTTCCAACAACGCCATCGGCGGCGTGCCCAGCATCGCCGGCGACATCGCAATTCCGAATCGCCTGGCGGGCATTATTGTTGAAGACGGTCCGACCAATACATTTATCGGAGGTTGGTCGCCGGAGCAGGGAAACTGTATTCAGTTCAACGGAACGACAGGGATCAAGGCGAAAGGGGCCGGAACGACCGGTGTTACTATCTCGCGCAACCAGATCAGCGATCATCCCGGCAAGGGGATAATACTGAGCGAAGGCGCCAATGGCGACATCGCGCCACCGGTGATCACCGCGGTGGGCGAAAGCGAAATTTCCGGAACGGCGGGCGATTATCAAATGATCGAGGTCTACAGCGACAGTGACGAGGAAGGCCGCACATTTCTTGCTGGCACTTCCGTCGACACGGGAGGCGGCTGGACCGTGTTTGGCTCCTTCGGCGCGTTCGGGGGCACGAACATCACGGCTACCGCCACTGATGCGTCGAATACGTCTGCGTTTAGCGCACCGGTTCCGATGCCGGTGTCCGCAGAAGGCGAGGGCGAAGGGGAAGGAGAAGGCGAGGGTCCCGTGGATATTGACATCCCCGGAGACCTCCAATCGCTGCAGAACAATCCGCTGTTGGGGTATATCCCCGAACCTTACAAGAGCTATCTCTTAGGGCAAGGCATCCAAAACGGCGATTTCAACGGAGGTATCAACCTTACCGTCTCCGCGCTGCCAGGCGAGAACAAGAACGGCCTCGTGGACGGCGTGGAATTCTTCGGCAACGGCATCCCGGACGCGCAAGAGTTCGGCGTCGTCAAGTTGCTCGCAGCAGACCCCGATTTCGATAACGGTATTGTCAGCGGCAAGCAAATAGGCGAGAGCTTTCAGCATAATTGCCGGGAGATCACGGAAAACGTACTTGGCGACACGCTGGGCCCCATTGTGCGATTCAATGCTCCGGAACTCATCAACGTGATTGCGGCCTACTCCATGTTTGGCGATGGCGAGATCACTTCCATGACGTCGAATACCCTGACGGCCACAGGTTCTTTCGGCATCATGAATGGATATTTCGCGTTCTTCGGCAATGGTCTCAATAGCTTCGGTTTTGGTCAACTGAATTCACTGAGCCTCGACGTCAACAACTTCATGACCGAACCGGAGCTGTTGCCCACTGGCGATCTGGACGGCGATGGCGCGACCAATCAGGAAGAATGGGATGCGTTCGGACCGGATGGCTTTCTAGCCGCAGTCTTGGATCCTGAGATCGTCCCTGGCAGCGAGGGCGAAGGTGAAGGTGAAGGTGAAGGTGAAGGGGAAGGGGAAGGTGAAGGGGAGGGTGAAGGCGAAGGTGAAGGGGAAGGCGAAGGTGAAGGGGAAGGTGAAGGTGAAGGCGAGGGTGAAGGCGAAGGGGAAGGCGAGGGTGAAGGCGAAGGGGAAGGTGAAGGGGAAGGTGAAGGCGAGGGTGAAGGGGAAGGGGAAGGCGAAGGCGAGGGTGAAGGGGAAGGGGAAGGGGAAGGCGAGGGTGAAGGCGAAGGGGAAGGCGAAGGGGAAGGGGAAGTTCAATGCGTCGACGAGTGGCACACGGCAGACCAGTCCCGCAATAATTGGATCGAATTAACGGAACTTTTGCGGGTTATCCAGTTCTACAATTCGGGCGGGTTTCATTGCGCGGCGAGTCCCGGCGATACGGAAGACGGTTATGTTCCCGGTTCCGGGCCAAACACGACCTGTTGCGCGCATGACAGTGACTATGCGCCGTCCGGCCCGGATTGGAGCATCGCGTTGACCGAACTGCTCCGGCTGATCCAGTTCTACAATTCCGGCGGCTACTACGCCTGCCCCAACGCGGAACCAGCCACGGAGGATGGCTTCTGCGTCGGTCCGCCCCCGGGAAAGTAGACCGCGTCTCGCGTATCGTTCGAGTCACTCGCGGCGGATTGCCGGCCCGGAGGCTGATACCTGGCCCGCGAAGTGCCTCTTTTCAGAAACCGTTATTATGCGTCGGTTCCAGGAAGGTCTTGCGCGGCGGGGCGGCGGGTTCCTCGATGCGCTGGACGAGCGTCTCGACGGCGGTGCGGCCCATCAGAAACGATTGCTGCTGCAGGGTCAAGTCGGTGAGGTTTGCATGTTCGCCGACAAGTTCCCCGTCATCGAGGCAGGCGAGTTCCGCGTCGCCCGGCAGGGCATAGCCGAGACGGCGCAGTTCCTGGGCGGCGAGTATGGCGATCCAGGCTTCGGCGCAGAAGAAGGCGGTAGGACGGCTCTTGTGCGCTACCACGCGGTGGATGGGGAACGCGCGAATATCCTCGCGGGGCGAGAGCGCCGCGGTCAGTTCCTGGTTGCGTTCGAGTCCGGCCTCGCGTAATGCGCGCAGGAATCCCTGCAAGCGCTCCTCGGTCGCCGTGTTGTTGTACTCGCTGCCGAAGAAGCCGATGGTGCGGTGGCCGCGCTCGATGAGCGCGTGTGCCGCCTCATAGCCGATTCGCTCGTTGTCGCTCACCACCAGGTCGCAATCCAAGTTTCGGTCATACCGGTCGAGCAACACAAAGGGAAAACCTGCCGCCTGGCACTCGCGAAGTTCCCGGATAGGCCCTTCGCCTTCTTCGTACAGCCATAGCGCGACACCCGCAAGTCCGCTCTGCCGGATATCGCGCAGCAACTCTGCCTGGGTCTTGCCCGCGCTGTCCATGAAGTACAACAGTGCATTGTAATGCGCGGCGGAGACGCCCTCGACGAAGCCGTGAATAATTCGCTGCACGTGATGGCTGAGCATCGGGGGACAGATCAGCGCCAGTACCCGGCTCTCGCCGAGGTGCAGGGGGCGTGTCCGGTGGCTGCGCGGGGCGACGAACGATCCGCGCCGTCGCGATCGCACGATATACCCCGCCAATTCGAGTTCGCGGAGGGCCTGACGGGTGGGGTTTCGGCTTACCCGATATTGGGCGGCTAACTCCAGTTCCGCCGGAATACGAGCCCCTTCCGGCAGAGTTCCTTTGTCAATCGCCTCTTTCAGGTCTTCGCGAATTCGGATATACAGCGGTTCTCTGGCCATCGTAAGCATCCCCTCGTGGTCAATAGGTGGCCCATCCCGGCAAGGGCAACCATATCACAGAGCGCATCCCAAATGCACGAGAGAAGATGGAAATCGAGGCCAGACGCGGCAGCGTCGCTATTCGGCGGGATAGTTGGCCTCAATGACTTGCAGAATATCTTCTTCCATCGCCACAACGACCTCGACGCGATGGTTGGTGGCCCGTTCGATGTCCTCGATGGCCACCAAATCCAACGGATTGCCCAAGGCGACCACGAGCGTATCATTGTCCTGCATGCGCAGCGGCACACACTGATGTTGCCGGGCCAATCTGCCGCTGATCAGCGGCGCTACGGCGGCGTCTACCGCCATGTCGTCCAACTGGATGAACGGGACACCGCACTGCAACGCCAAGGCCTGAGCAACAGCCTCGCTGCTCGTGAACCCTTTGCGTGCAAGCAGCGCCCCCAGATGCGTGTGAGGGTTTCGACGCTGCTCGTCGAGCGCTTCTTCCAATTGCTCGGGGGTGATCAACTCGGCATCGATCAGGATTTCACCGATGCTCCGTTTGTGACCGTCGCGCAGGTTGCCAGCCACTTGCCGCAGCCGCTCGGTCTCCAGTTGGTCCAACCTGCGGGAGGCCGGTTTCGCCGGGCCGGCCGCTACGCTCCCGTTCAAGGCGGCTCCGTCCGCTTGATCGCGCCGCGCTAGTTCCTCGCGTAGCGCCTCGTTTTCCTTCAGCGCTTCCGCGAGTTGTTCCGCAAGCACCGACTGCTTGTTCCGTGCAGCCTCCTGCCGCAGGCGTTCCTCGAGCTCCAGCGCGCGGGTCTGTTCCGCTTTGAACGACTCGCGCAGTTCCTGCAACTCCGTCGCGCTGACGCTTTGTTCGAGCGCGCGGCGCGCCTCCTCAAGTTCCCGGGTCTGTCGCTCGAGCGCATCCCGAAGTTCCGCGGCCTTATCCGCGCTCAGCGCGCCCGCCACTGCGTTGCGCGCGTCTTGGAGTTCCGCCGCGATGCGATCACGTTCGGCCGCCAGCGCCTCGGCGTTCGGCGCGGCTTCGAGCGCGTCACGGGCGCGGGCTAGTTCCGCGCGGGCTTCGGCCAGGTCCTCTTCCAGTGTGGCCACATTCTCCCGCAGCATACTGGCGCCGTCGTCCGCCGTCGCAAGACGGCGCGTCAACTCTTCGGCGCGATCCCGCTCGGCGGCGGCCGCCTGTTGCTGTGCGTCGCGGTCCTGTTCCAGGGCCGCCAGGCGTTCCTCCGCGCGCGCGTCTCCGCTTCGCTCCTCCGCCATCCATGCAGCCAGCGCCTTCAGTCGATCACGCAGCGCGTCCTGCGAGCCCTTGCTTTCCTGTTGCAGGGATTCGAGACGCGCCCCGAGGGAATCGACCAGCTCTCTTGCCTGCTGGGCTTCCCGCCCCAGTTCGTCGAAAGACGCTTGCACGCGCGCGCAGAACGCGCTGAGCGCGGCGTCAAAGTCATGTAATTGATCCGGCTTAGTCAGCTCGCTCATGCCATGCATCCAGGTAAAGTTTACCTTCCGCTGCAAGTATAAATAGTTTACCGTGATCTGTCAAGATGAAAATTCTGCGCACACGAAAAAGTTGAACAGGGGAGACGGGCCGCGCTTCCTCGACCGGGATGCTGTGCGCCGCTCTGCCGAGACAAAAAATAAAGGAAGCGCGCATGCCTGAGCAAGGTATGCGCGCCCCCTTTGGGCAAGGGGGGAAGCGCTTGACGCGCCTCCGCTACGGGAGGCACGGTCCGGGGAGATCCGAACCGCACCCTGGTAGGCGAACAATCTTCGAGGACCCGGGCGACGATTTCCGTCGCCGTCGATCAGTCCCGCTTCGACGGGTGAGCAATTCCGGTGCCAACGCGTTCGTTCTGTTGCGAAGTTCATTGTCCGCTTCGCGGATCGCGGAGACCAGTTGAAACGTGCTGCTGTCCAACCCGATGAACCGCCTGTTGCTTGCGATGCATAACTGATTCTGATACATGGAGTTACCGGCTGCATGAGTCCCGAGACGCTACGCCGTGGGTGGTGATGTGCGTAGTTCACCTGTTGCGGGACGGGAACGGTACGGCGGGGCTGATCGCGTGTACCGAGGATACATCGACGTAGGTTCCGGGTGGGATTCGTACCCCTCGGTATCAACTCGAGGTCGCCCGCTTCTACGAGCGGTACTTGCGCGGGTCGATGCCATGGCGCTGAACGCGCAGCCCCATGATACGTTCGGTGATTCCCAGGGCGCGGGCTGCCTTCGCCTTGTTGCCCCGCACGTCCTTGAGCGCCTCAATGATCATTTCCCGCTCGACGCGGTCCATGGCCTCCTCGAGGGTGCCCTTGATGCGCGTATCGGATGCCTCGGCGGTCTGGAGCGTGGGGGGGAGGTGATGCCCGTGGACCACGTCGTCCTCGGTGAGCAGCACCGCGCGTTCGATGACGTTTTCAAGTTCGCGGACGTTGCCCGGCCAGTGGTAGCTCATGAGCATGTCGATGGCCGGCGTCGAGATGCGCCGCACGTACTTGTGAAACTGTTTACTGTATTTCTCGACAAAGAAGTTCGCCAATTCCAGAACATCCGTCCGCCGCTCGCGCAGCGGAGGAATATGGATGGGAAAAACGCTGAGCCGGTAGTACAAGTCCTGGCGGAACGTCTCCGCGCTCATCATCGCTTCGAGGTCGCGGTTCGTCGCCGCGATCACGCGCACGTCCACCTTGAGGGTGTCCGATCCCCCGATCCGCTCGAATTCCCGTTCCTGCAACACACGCAGCAGCTTGACTTGCATCTGCGGCGTGAGGTCGCCTATCTCGTCGAGGAACATCGTGCCGCCGTGCGCCAGTTCAAAACGCCCCTTGCGCTGTTGGGTCGCCCCGGTGAACGCGCCGGCCTCGTGGCCGAACAACTCGCTCTCGATTACCGACTCCGGAAGCGCCGCCAGACTGACGCGCACGAAAGGCTTCGAGGCGCGCAGGCTGTTGTAATGCAAGGACTGCGCCACCAACTCCTTGCCGACGCCGCTCTCGCCGCGGATCAGCACCGTCGCGTCGCTCTTGGCCACCTGCACGATCTGGTCGAATACGGCCTGCATCGGGTTCGACCGGCCGATCATGTTTGCCGGGCGAAACCGCTCGCGGAGTTGATTCTGGAGCCGCGTGTTCTCCTCGAGAAGCTGTCGCCGGTCTTCCTGCGCCTCCTGGCGAAGCCGGACGGCCCGCGCCAGCATGGACGCGATAATGGAAAGCAGCCGAAAGTCTTCTTCGAGTGACACGTCGTCTGAAAACAGGCGGTCCGCGCTCAGCGCGCCGATTACCGCGTTCTCGAGCTTGATCGGCACGCAGATGAAGGAGATCATCTCCTTGTCGAGTTCCTTCCGGGCGCCGGTCCGGTTCAGAAACAGCGGCTCGTGCGAAACGCGCGGCACCACCATCGGCCGCCCCGTCTGCACCACCTTACCCACGACCCCCTCGCCCCGCTCGTAGCGGCCCCGCTCCAGTTCCTCTCCGGAGAGTCCTTGCGCAACCTCGATATAGAGTTCGCCGGTTTCGCGGTCCACCAGCGTAATCGTGCCGCGCACCATGCCTGTGTGCGCCGCGATCGAGCGCAACACGGGCGCCAGTTCCTCGCGCAGATCGAGACTCCGGTCCAGCGTTTGGCTGATTTCGAACAGCAATTGCAGTTCGGAAACTTCTTTGCGCACCTGCGGCGCGGCGCTGGTCTTCACGTGCACTTACAAAACTCCGATAGCTAAGAAATTGATGGAATCGGGCTCGAAGCCACCTGCAAAGGTAAACCTACGACATTGTAGGATAACGCGGGTCAATTTGTCAAATTCAGCCCACAACCGGCTAAGAAACGTGTTCATAAGGGTAGGAAACGGCTCGCCTTTGGAAGTCTAGCCATAGCGCGGCGCAGCGTCCAGCCTTGTTCCCGAGCGATTGTCCAGGCGCTTATCCCAAGTCTGTGTACGGCCGGTTTTTCCCGAATCGGCGCACGCCCCACAAGCCGAGAAGGAACACGAGGACATCGCTGATCACGGAGCCGTAACCGACCCGTTGGGCGGCGCCGCAGCCGAGAACGCGGAACGACTTTTCACTCTCGTCGGGCTGCCCGTCGTCGTCTTCTTCCATCCCTTCCGTCCTTTTCGTCCCTTCCATTCATTTCCTTGGGCGGGCGCACGCAACGACATTCAGAACCCGCCCTTGCTCTCGATGAAGGCCGTTATCTCGTCGAAGGTGGGCATGAAATTCGCGCAGCCGTGGCGGGTGACGACAATGGCGCCGCAGGCGGTGGCCATGCGCCCGGCCCGGTACCAGTCTTCGCCGCGCAGCCTGCCGCACAGGAAGCCCGCGGCGAAGGCGTCCCCCGCGCCGAGGATGTTGTACACCTCGACGGGGAATCCGGGACAGTCGATAGTGCGCCCGGCGTCGGCGAGGTGGATGCGCAGCCCCTCGCCGCCGCGCTTCTGGAGCAGCGCCTTCGGCCCGAGGGCGAGCAGGGCGCCGATGTTCGCATCGAGGTCGCCGCCCACTTTCGTGTCCGAGACCTGCGAGTGCGTGAGGGTGATCCGCGCGGGGTCATCGAGCATGGCGGCGTTGATCTCATCTTCGGTGCCGAGGACGATATCGACGTGGGGGAGTATGGCGCGGGCCATGACGCCGAAGGCGCGGGGATCGTGCCACTGGTCGGGACGAAAGTCGATGTCGAAGACGACTTCGGCCCCCGATTGGCGCGCGCGTTCGGCGGCGAAGAAGGTGGCGCTGCGGCTCGGCTCCCGGCTCAGGTTCGTGCCGGCGAATTGGAAGACGCGGCAGTCCGTTACCGGCGCGGCGAGCACGTCGTCGATGGTCAGCGCGATATCGGCGCAGTTTTCGCGGTAATACACGAGCGGGAACTTGTCCGGCGGCTCGATGCCGAGGATCACCGCGCTCGTGCGCTTGTCCGGCTTGCGCGGTATGAAGCGGGTATCGACGCCTTCCTTCACGAGGAATTCGAGGATAAAGTCGCCGACGGGGTCCGCGCCCAGGGCGGTCAACAGCGCGCTCTTGAACCCGAGCCGCCGGACGCCGACGCTGATGTTGGTCGGCGATCCGCCGACGTAGGCCGCGAAGCTCGCGATCTCCGGGAACGGCGCGCCGATGTCGTTGCTGTACAGGTCAATCGAGGATCGCCCCATGTGCAGGGTGTCGTAGGTGGGGGGCATGTGGCCTTACTCCTTCTTCTCCGGCCCTAATAGAGCGGCAGCCGGTCGTCGACGCCCCGGTACGTGTGCTTCACCCAAGCGTATCGGGGATCATCGCGGTTCGCGAGGCTCTGGGCGCTGCCCGCGAGCACGTTCAGGTAATAGGTGGTGTAGCCCGGCGGGCTGGCCACCGGATGGTACCCCTCGGGCACGAGGACCGCGCAGTTTTCCGTCGGCATGAGCACCGCGTCGATAGGCGTTCCTTGTTGATGGATCGGACAGCTTTCATCGGTGTAGACGCGCTGGAAGGCGTAGCCGTCGGGCCGGTCGAACTTGTAGAAATACACCTCCTCAAGGTCCGCCTCAATCAACTCCCCGTCTTTGCCGACCGTGTGCAGGTCATGCTTGTGCGGCGGGTAGCTACTCCAGTTGCCGCCGGGCGTGTACACCTCGACGAGCACGAGTCGATGCACCGGCGACCCGGGCGGCAACAAATCATTGATTTGACGACTTACGTTGTCGCCGCCGCGAATCGATACGCGCACGTCCTCGGGCCGGATCGGCCACGGCGCGCGGTCCTCATCGGTGGGGACCCACGCCGCGGCGAATTCCCCGGCTTGTTTGGCCACGACGGCGAACTCGGTCCTTCGCGGCAAGTACAGGGCGTGGGCGGGCCCGGTGAACGGGTTCGCGCGGCCGCCGAAGGCCCAGTCGCCCCGATTCGACCGGACTGCGTACATGCCGCTGAGATTCACGAGTGCGAGTTCGTGTTCCCCCGTCGCGAATCGCCATGTTTCGCCGACATCGAGCCGGCGCGCCTGAAAATGGATGTATTCCCAACCCGCGCGCTCCGGCGTGACCTCGAGAAGGAGGCCGGGATCGTCCGGCCGTGTCTCGGGCCGGACCAGCAGCGATTCCGCCGTGTATTGCATTGTCACGTACTCCTGTTACCGTCCTTTACGCACACGCCAGAGGCGCAGCCCGCGGAACCGTGTCGCGCGCGGCGGCGCGGTCGCGAAGAAACCGCCCCGCACCGCGCGGACGTCGTTGACCGTCACAAACGCCTCCGGGTGTGTTTCGCGCACGATAGCGATCACCTTGTCCAGGTTCTTGCGCCGGATTACCAGGACCGCGATCCGCACGTCGCCCTGGAGTCCGCGCGCGGCGACCCGGGTCAAGCCGAATCCCGCTTTTCGCAGCCTTTCGAGCATGTCCAAGGCGTCTTCCTTCGTGACCACCCACAGGGACAGCAGGCCCATGGCCAGTTTGTCCTCGATGATCAGTCCGATGTAGTTTCCGGCGGCGTAGCCCAGCGCATACGCGAAGTAATTCTGCCACGAGGTCAGATTCTGCATGATCTGACTGAGCGCGAGCAGCCAAATCAGGACCTCCACAAAGCCGCAGAGCGGCGCGAGCAGTCGCATGCCCCGGGACAGAAAGATGATGCGCATCGTGCCGATCGATACGTCGGCGATGCGCGCCAGAAAGATGAGCAGCGGGATAAGCCAGCCGCCGTGTTCCGTAAGCAGGCCCGTCATTGCATTTTCACCGCGCGGGCAGTCATTGACCCATCGACCTTCCAGCGCTTCCAAGAATCCGGCACGCCTCGACGACGCGCGCGGCCATGGCGTCGCGGCCCGCTTCGAGCCACGTGCTTGCGAGATACTGTTGTTTCACGCCGACCTCGCCGTCGATGCGCAGAACGCCGTCGTAGTGCTTGAACATGAAGTCGGCCACGGCGCGCGTGAAAGCGTATTGCGTATCGGTGTGTATGTTCATCTTTACGACGCCGTACTCGATGGTCTCGCGGATCTCGGCCTCGGGGGTCCCCGATCCGCCGTGGAAGACCAAGTGCATCCGCGCCCGCGGGCCGTGCTTCGCCATGACTGCGTCCTGTCCTGCCTTGAGTATCGCGGGGCGCAATTGAACCCGCCCCGGCTTGTAGACGCCGTGCACGTTGCCGAAGGTCGCCGCGAGCAGGAACCGCGCCCCCTCGACGGCGCTGAGCGTCTCATAGACATCGAGCATGTCTTCCGGCGTCGTATAGAGTCTTTCGCGTTGTGGCCGGTCTCCCGGCCGCGCCACCGCGCCGACCGAAGGTCTCCCACTCGTTAGCGCGGGTACTTGAACCGCGCCTCGAATACCGTCCTCCTCGCCGCCGACCACGCCCGCCTCGACTTCCAGAATGAGGTCGTTCTCGCGGCACAACTGCAGCAACTCGACCGAGCGACGCAGGTTCTCCTTCAGGGGCAGCGCGCTGCCGTCGTACATGTGGCTCTGAAACAGGTTCGCTTCGCCGCGGGCGCGGCGCCGGGCCGTCTCCGCGATAAGCGGCCTGAGAAACGAATCCACTTTCTGGGTGGGGCAATGGTCCGAATGGACCGCGATCCCCACGTCATGCTTGGCGGCGATACGGTGCGCATGTTCCGCCAGCGAAATCGCGCCGAGCACCGGGTCGGCGGCCTTGCCGGAGGCGCACACGCCCGCCGCGACGGAAATTTGGATGATGCCGTCGCTCCGCGCCGCCGCGAAGCCTTCGATGGCCGCGTTGAGCGTGTCCATCTGCAACACGTTCACGGCGGGATAGGCGTAGCGCCCCTCGAGCGCGCTGTCGAGCATGGCGCAATACCGCGCGAAATCGACGATGGGCATGGCCGGAGTCCCCGAATCATGTGCGACACCGCGCGTCACACGCGGCGGAGCCGGAGTCTAGCAAAGGCTACGGCGCGCGGTCCAGAAGCGCGCGGGTGGGGGGCATCGGTCTTCCTATACCGCGGCTGTCAGGGCGTTCCGCGCGCGCTTGGGAAGCTTGACGACAACGAAATAGGACTCCGGGTAGAGGTAGTCTTCTCCGGATTCGTCGATCACCCGAAGATAGCCGTCCCGTTCCGCTCGAGCGTCGGATAGCACCTGGTACACCTTGCGGAGTTCCAAGTCCTCACATGCCTCATTTCGCACGCACACCGCAAATCGGGGGACTGTAGTGGGCTTCGCCATATGCCTGTGCTCGTAACGAACTTTATCCGGCCTTTCTTACCAGTCAAACACGACCCCGAGCAAATCGCCGGGTTTGTCTCGCAGGAGTTCGTAGACGCCGATGGCGTCGTCGATGGGGACGTTGTGCGTGATGAGCGGGCCAACTCGCATGACGCCTTGGCCGATAAAATGGAGCAGCACCTTCAGGTCGTCGAGACTGAAATGACAGGACACCTCGATCGAGGCTTCTTTCGTGTGCATCATGCCCCAGTTGAAGACGGTCTCGGTGCGCACGGCCAACAGCGTCACGACGCCCTGGTACGCCAGCAACTGATGCTGGTAGATGTCCATGAGCAGGGGCGGAACGCCGCAGCAGTCGATGATGCGGTCGTAGGGGCCGCCTTCCTTCAGCGCTGCCCAGAAACCGGCGTCGTTCGCGTCGAGAGCGCGGTGCGCGCCGCACTGTTGCGCGAGGGCGAGCCGTTGCGGGTTGATATCGGACACGGTGACGTGCGCGCCCAGCGCGCGCGCCGATTGTGCGGCGAATTGGCCGATAAGGCCGAGCCCGGCGACCCAGACACGCTGCGCCGGAGCGACGCGACACCGGCGCGCGCCGCGCATGGCCACGCCGGCCACGCCGAGCAACGCGCAGTGTTTCGCGTCCACGGAGTCCGGCAGCTTGATGGTCAGGTGCGCGTCGTAGGCCGCGGCGGCCGCGGCCCCGACCTCGACGACGTGCCAGCCGCGGTGGCCGACGTATTGGCCGTGGAAGACGACGTCGCCCGGCTGGAACTGTCGCACCGCCTCACCGACGGCCTCGACGGTACAGATGTGCTGGTAGCCGTGGGCGCTCGGAAACACGCCCGCCCAGAAATGCTCGCCGAGGAGCGCGTGCCGTTCGGTGCCGTTCGTGATTCCCGAGTGCCGCGTCACGAGCAGCACCTGCGTGGGCGCCAGCGCGGGCGGGTCGCCAAGGTCCTTGAAGCGGACTTCGCGCGCCGCCGGGTACTCGATGCCGGTCTTACGCATGGGCGGCGTCCTTCGCGTAGCGGTCGGTCGGCGTTTTCGTGACGACCAGCCGCGGGATGTAGCCTTCCTGTTCCATGTAGTAATGCCGTCCGGGCGCGTGGGAACCCTCGGGGATGGTGCCCGCGAAGGGGAAAATGTCCACGCCCTCTTCATAGGGGTCGCAGCCGTGCTCGACGCCCGCCTCGACCATCCAGATGTCGCCCGCCTGAAGCTCGAACTCGTGCCGATTGCCGTCGTGATCGACCATGAACGCGCGACAGCGCCCGTCCGAAATAACCCAAGTTTCGTCATAATCGTGGAAGTGCTTTTCCACCGGGGTCTCCGGCGTGAAATGAATTGGTTTCCATTGCCTGTAGACGGCCATGCGAGATTCCTCCGAGATACGCGGAATGATGATTTCAGACCCGCTATGGACTACCGCGCCCGCGGGCCTGTTGCGGACGCATCGTAAATCAAAATGCGGTTAGAGTGCAAAAGAGGACTGCGAGTGGCGGGATGACAGGGGGGATTGGAGGGCCTCGGGGGCGGGACTAACGCGCGAGAGGGGGGCGGGTAGGGGTAGGACAGCGGAAGACAGGGGCGGGCACGGTGTAGGGCATCGTAGGATGTTGGCGGCGGTGAAGTGGTGAAGAGGGCCGAAGGCCCGTAAGAGGATAGCCCAGGGCAAGGCCCTGGGAGAGGGGGGGATTGGGATTCAAGCCCTGAAGGGGCGAAACAGGGGACGGGGCCGCGCCCGTTCTTGGCAACCCGTGGTAGACCAAGGCGCAGCGCGACCCCGGGGGATGGGCTATTTTTCGCCGAATCGGCGGTTCGGTCCGGCGTCGATGTGGATGAAGCCTCGGGACGGGTAGACGCCGAGACCGCCGCTCCAACCGGTGAACCATGCGGCGATGTCGGCAATCGGGACGCCGGGGACGGTGATATCTGCGGCGGATCCGAGGAGGTGCATGGAGAATTTCTCGCCTCCGACCATTCGGTTATGGAAGGGGCATCGGGTACCGGAATTGATGAAGACGGGTCCGAAGATGTTTCGGGCGGCTTGTAGGGCATCGAGCAAGGGTTCGGGGGGTCGGATGAAGAGGCCGCAACCGCATCGGCAACGGAATTCCCAGGTTGAGAAGTTGGGGCGAAGGGTGATGTTCATGATGTGGTGTCCTTTCGTGGTGTTATGCGGCGTCGAAGAAGCCGACGGCGATACCGTGTGGGGTTTCGGGGATGGGCCTGAGAGCGGCGCGGTGATAGGCATAGACCGCGAGCCTGTCGGCGTCGATGATATGGTCATCGCCCTTGGAATAGATGATACGACCGGAGGGCGAATAGGCGAAGGTGTGCTTTGCGTACTGTCGAAAGCGCTCAGGCTCGTTGTTGAAGAGGATGGTTCCGTCGTGCATATGGCGAAGGAGGATTTCGGTAAGGAGTTCCTTGACCTGACGCTTGACGGGGAGTGCGCGGCCATGATTGTCCCAGATAACGGCTGAGGCGAAGTTGACGAGCTCGATTTTGTCGGCGATATCGGGCTGGGTAGCGGACAAAGCCTGGCCGACGGCAAGGCCGCTGTGACCGGCGTCGATAGCGATGACTTCGGGGGAGTAGTTGTTGATGAGGGCGATGAGGATGGACTGCTGTACGGGATAGGGCACGTGGGACAGGCCGATATTGAGGAAATTGACGAGGGTACCGTCGATTTCGTGGTAGACGGTGAAGATTGAGGGGTCCTGGGCGAAACCGAGGTCCGCGCCGATGTAGCAGGGGTAATTTTCGGGGGATTCGGGCCAAGCGTTGATGGGATCGGGGGAATTGGGGATGAAGTCATGGGTTCCGAGGTTGTGGGGGCTGATGTTGGGGTGCTTCCAGCACGGCAAGTCGAGGCTGAAGACGGCATGGAGGGGTCTTCCGTGCTTTCCGAGGACGTTGTGGACGAAACCGGGGCTGTCGAGGCCTCCGTAGAGGACTTCGAGTTCGGCCTTTTTCTCGGGGGTGAAAGCGGGGTTGAGGGTAGAGGGCCAGTTGTATTGTTCGTAACCGGGGTCATGCGAAATCCGATAAAAGGTAGAAAGCAGGCCGTTCGGAACGCCGTAAACGAAGCGGATTCCCGGCTCATTCAGGGACTGGGCAAGGTTTCTCCACTGCTTTTCGGTCATTTCGGCTGCCTCGTCGACGAGATGCGCATCGACGTGCATTCCCTGGAAGTTGACGCCCTGATACCCGGCGTGCCTGATGTGGAGCATGTGTCCGTTGGTGAAGGTGACGATTCGGTGCGGCGCTTTCCTGTCGGAAGCGATAGCGCGCTTGAACCAGGGCAATTCGAGGAGTTGATTGAGCCTTGGTGTCAAGGCTTCAACATGTGCTTGAAACGGGCAAGCAAGGAGTGTTTGCTTGTGGGGGCGGGTGACGGCGAGAAAGAGGGCGGTTGTGAGGATTTCGGTGGTCTTGCCGACGTCGCGGCCGTCGCAGTGACACTTCCTGACGGCTGTGGAGCAAAGGGAAGGAATCTGGTAGTTGTGCGGGATGAACTGGGAGCCGTCGGCGTTTCGGATGAATCGGAGTGCGAAAGTGAGGATGTCCGAGAGCGCGAGGTAGAGGGTAGCGGCTGCGTGGTCGAGATTGGCGCGTTTGAGCGCGTTTCGGGCGTGCCTGACGGAGTAGAAGGGGTTTTGCATGGTTTTTCGTTTCCTTTGGCGTTTCGAGCGGGCAGAACGACGGATTGTTGCGATTTTGCGCGGAAATTGGCTTGGGAGCATTCGAGATAGGAGCAAGACTGGCTGAAACGGTCAAAAGCGGCTTCGACGGTGCTTGTGTTGGTCGGTGCGGCGTCGCGGATGAGTGCGACGAGCATTTGGGGCCTGAGATTGGAAGTAACGAGGGTCTGGAGGTGCTGTCTTCGGTCGAAAAGCTCCCAAAGGGCGGGCAGTGCGTCGGGCTGCTGCCATTCGGCCTTGTCGATGTCGTCGAGAAGGAGGATTTTGGCGGTAAAGAGCAGGGTCATGGTGCGCATTTCGGAAAAAGCGCGTGCGGTTTTGATGAAGGCTCGGGCGGAGATTTCCGCCGCTGTGAGGTTGTTGTCGAGGGCGCGGTTGATGACAGCGCGGGCGAGCGTGGACTTTCCGGAACCTGGGGGACCCCAGAAGAAGGCGTTTCGGGTCTGGAGACCGTTGTCGAGGGCTTCCCAGTGGTGGGCGTTCTCGGCTTCGGCGCGTGCGATGGCTCCTGGGTGGTCGAAAAAGCAGTAGGGGTCGTGATTGGTTGCGTGGGAGAGGAGTCCGAGTCGGGTAAGGTTTCGTCGTCGGTCCTGCATGTCATTCTTCAAGGCCCTTAGCCTTACGGCGCGGTCGAGGGCCTGGGCGCATTGGTCGCAAACGGCGTGCGCGGTGTTGAGTCGGGCGACAATGCCGGTCATGATGGGGACGGCAATGGCGGCGTTGCACTTGGCGCATTTGGCTGATCGGGTATCTGGCGGCATAGGGTTACTCCTGTCCTAGTACTGGTACGGAGTCGGTTACGCCCAGGGGGGCTACGTGTTTGACGGCGCGGAGCAGGGGGGCCAGGGTAGCCCACGCGGCTTCTTCGGCTTCGTTGGCGGCTTGCATGAGGTAGTGGAATCGGTCGGTGTTTTTGATGCGCTGTCCGCCGATGGTGAAGTCCATCTGGTCGAGGGCCTGCTTGCGGGCGAGAGCGCGGAGGGCGAAGGCCCCGGCGAGCGTGGCCTCGCCGAGTACGAGGGGGATGGGCGGGTCGCCTGCGAAGGCGGCGTCGGCGAGTCGGTCGAGTATGAGGCCGTGCGCGGCGTTCAAGGCGGCTGTGATGAGGTCGCTGGTGACCTGGACGTTGTCGGTGGCCTGTAGCCAGAGTCGGACGTCTTCTTCGGTTGCGTAGGTAGCCATGGGGTCTCCTTAGGCGATGATGGCGTAGAAGCCGGTGAGGTGGACGGCGTGAGTGCTGGTGCTGGCGGCGGTGACGAATTGGACGATGCCCTCGTCGTTGGTGGTGTCGGCGTCGCAGAAGACGGCGTTGTATTCGGTGGCCCTTCGGAATGCTCCGGCGGCGTGCATTTGTCGCGTGCTGGCGAAGTTTGAGGGGATGGGGAGCGAGAAGCGGAAGGAGGTGGCGGTGCTTGCGGCGGTTGGGGTGACGGCGACGTAGAGGGAGAAGACGACCCAGGTGCCGATGCGGTGGTAGTAGCCGATCTGGTTTGCGAAGCTGTCGCAGTTGGCGACGTTGGTGCAGGTGGGGGCCCACTGGCCGGCGGCGATGTTTGCGGCGCTGAGGTCGCCGTCGATGGTGACGTCGCCGTTTGTGGCGAGATTTCCGGTTCCGTCGATATCGAGGCCTCCGGCTGGCGAAATGCCCTCTTCTGGGGCGTTGTAGCCGCCGCCGATGCGGAGGGTTTCCCGGGTTGTGAATGTGGATGGCATATCGGGCAAGGCCATGGTATTGGTTTCTCCTGAGGTTAGAATGTGGGCTTGTTGGGGTCGGGGGTTTGGTCGGGGTTGTTGGATTCGGCGATGTTGTCGGGGGTCCGGGGTCGTCTTCCCAAACGTGGTTGAGCAGGAAGTTGTGGGCAAGGGGGATGAAGCGACCGTTTTGGGTGCGCCACTGTCGTGAGCGCGCCCATGCGGTGACGGCGTCGAGGATAGCGAGTGCGGTGTCGGTGTCGGGGTTGAGCTTGGTCCAGGCTTGGGCGGCTTTCATGTGCTGCTGCTTTCTGGGGTATGCGGCCCAGAAGGCCTGGAGGTAGTCATCGGAGTGGAGGGGGCGGTGCCGGGTGATGGCGCCGTCGACGCTTGCTTCGTCGCCGGGGCCACCGAGTTCGTAGGTCTTGGAGACAGGGACAGGATCAGAAACAGGATCAGAGACAGAGACAGACGCGGGCGGGCCCGCGTGTGCGCGTGTAGGAGTGCGGAGAGGTGTTGCACTCATGATTGGCAAGTCGGGGAAGATGCGCTTGGCGGCATTTCTGATTTTTGGGGGTCTGGTGTTGATGTGGGCGACGAAGCGGTCTGTCTGGCGGTCGCGGACAGTGGACTTGGGTAGGAGCGGGAGTTGACGGGCAGCAAGGGCGAGTTCGCTGATGGTCTCGATGGCGTTGTAGCGGAAGTACTTGGGGAAGGCGACCATGGGGGCCTTGGGGTCCCATTCGATGATACGGTGGCGTTCGAGGGTAGCGAGGACGCCGAGGACTTGATTCTTGGTTTGGCGGGTGATGTGGCCGAGTTCGTCGGGGAATATGGAGAGAAGTCCGAACCTTTTCAGCTGGCTGTGGGTGAGGAGGCAGAGCATGGTAACCTGCTCGTGGTGAAGCAGGTAGTGGAACGTGGGACTGTTCCAGATTGTTGGTGAGACGGTGCGGTAGATCATGTGTGTGGCCATGGTCAATTTCGTCCTGCGTGGGATCGGATGCGTCGGATTTGCTTGATGAGGTCTTCAAGTTGCTTGCAGTGGATGCCTCGGGGGTTTTCCTCGTTGGTTGTGTGTTCGAGGTGCCATTGGTCGATTTCCTTGATGACGGAAATGAGGGTGTTGAGCATGGCCTCGACGCGGGGGAGTTGGAAGAATTCGCGGGTGAGGTATTTTGGGGTGCGTTTTTTGGGGGGCAGGTCGTAGCAGGCGTGTTCGGGCTTGATGTCGCCCATGTTTTTGCCTTGTCCCATGATGGCTTCGATTGCTCGCATTGGTGGTTGCTCCTAGTAGTGGTTAAGGTCCAGAGACGGCTCCCTTTCCTGTACATCAGGGAGCAGGTCTTGCACGGCCTGATCGTCGGTGCGGGCTTGGGTGGGGAGTGCGGCGGGTTCGGGCTGCCGGGCGTCTTTGCGGCGTCTGCGGTAGAAGTGGGCCTTGTCGCGCGGGTCCGGGGCAAGTTCGGAAAGGTACTGATAGACGGCTGCGAGGTCGACGGCCTTGAGTGCGTCGGGGTCGTCGAGGTCGAGGAATATCTTGAGGATTTCTCGTGTGCGCTGCCGCGCCTTCAGCATGTCATCGAGCCAACCGCTCTGAAGCTTGGTATCCCCGTCCAGAGACGGCTTCCGCAAATACAGGTCCGCAATAATCGCATAATGGGCGGTCAGGTCTTCGACGAGGAGAGCGACGGCGGTTTCGCGCTTGGAGCCGTTGACGAGGCGGTCGCCGAACGAGGCGTGGAAGGTGAGGGCGATGTCGGGTAGGGTGTTGATTCCGATGAGTCGCTTGAGGAATTCGAGGATATTGATCATGGGTTGGTGATTCCTTAGTTCCAGTGTCGGGTGGTGGTTTCAAGGTGTCGGATAAGGACGGTGATCGCGTAGTGAAGCGGGTCGACGCCGGTGACGGCGGCAAGGCGCTGTATTTGCTGCCAGTTCGACTCGGACAAGGGGATTTGGAGTGTTTTCACGGGTTGTTCCTTTCGGGGTTTTTGACGCGACGGGGGCGGAGACCGGCGTGGAGCTTGTCGACGATGTGCCACCATCGTGCGGCGTCGGGTCTGTGGGGCCAGGCTATGTCGTCGTGGTCGTTGGGCATGCCGCCGACGCCGAGAAGGCGTGCTTTGAATCGGATTTCGAGGCGTTGGGCTTCGGGGTCGAGGGTGATGGTGTAGTAGTGGAGGCGCCATGTTGCGCGACGCTTGGCATAGGGGGGCTGGGATGCGAAGATGCGCCATAGGGGGGTGTAGGCTTTGGCTATGCGTTCGCAGCGTTGGCGGGGGAGGCCGTGATTGGTTGCGAGGGTTTCACCGGCGAGGGTGGGGAAGTTGTAGGAGAGTTCGGGGATACCGAGTGCGCGTTTTGCGGTGTCGTAGGCGATGGCTGCAAGAGTGGGGTCTTGGAAGCGTAGCCTGAGGTCGAAGTTGTTGGAACTGAATTGGGTCTGATAGGCGTTGCGGTCGGGGGATACGCCGATGGGGCGGTCGGAGTGTTTGCGCATGTTCAGGAGGTTGAGGGATGCGGTGCAGATTCGGAGGTTGGCCTTGCGGTTGTCGAGGGGATCATGGTTGCGGTGGTCGACGGTTTTGCCGTCGCGGTAGGGGAGGTTGAGTACGAAGCGGTGGACGGAAATGGTGCGCCTATTGCGCAGTCGGACGATGGGGTAGCGGGACTTTTTGGGGTAGAAGTAGAGGCGGTGGGGTTTCAGGCGTTCGGCGTCCTCGTCGTCGAGGAGTATGCCGACGCGGGCGTGGCCTTTGGTGTAGAGAGTTTGCATGAGTGGTCTCCACCTTTATAGGGTGGTGTGTTGCACTCGGGCCTACATTCGTCGGGACCTCAGGCGTTTGACAAGGTGGTGAAAAATGAGGGCGGCGACCCAAAGGGCGGCGAAGCCGAAGAATTTGGCGATTGGGCATAGAATGGCCATAGGGTGACACTCGTAGTGTGTGGGGGTGTGAGGCTACGAGTAGGATCCGTAGCCAAGGGTGCGGGCGAGTGGGAACATGTCGTCGTGGCGTGCTTGTTGGCGGAGCTTGCGCTCGGCACGGCGGCATGCGCGCATGACGCTGGATGGCTGTTTTCCGTCGTGTTGGGCGATTGTTCTGAGGGCAAGGGCCTCGAAGTAGTGTGAGAGTATGGCGCGGCGTTCGCAGTCGGTGAGGAGGGTTGCGGCCCAAAACTGCAGGTAGACGAGGAGGGCGAGTCGTCTTCGGTGTGCGGCGAGGTTCTGTTCTAGTTCGTCGTGGTAAGTGGGGTGTGTGGTTGGGTCAGAGTGGTAGTCAAACCAGTCGGTTGGGAAGAGTAGGTACTTGATGTCTTCTGGTCGGGCGTAGCGTTTGCGATTGGACATTGGTAATCCCTCCATATTGTCCCTAATCTACTCTCCAGTGTACACCATTTTTTTTTTTTTCAAGTGGCGGTAAGTTGTTGGGGTGCGGTAACTTGGCTCGGCAAGGTGCGTGATCGTCGGTGTGGGGGAGTATTGCCTTCCGGGCCGGACTGGAAGATCGTCTTGACGGAACTCCTGCGGGTCATCCAGTTCTTCAACTCCGGCGGCTGTCATTATTGTCCGGGTGATGCCACGGAAGACGGGTTCTGTCCGGGAATGGCTTGAGGGCGCAAGGGCCGCCACTCCACCGGTCATCTGACGGCGTGGGCGAGGACTTTCTTGAGGGCTGCGACGATGTCGCGCATGTCTTTTTCGGTGAGTTGGGGATGGAGCGGGAGGGAGATGATTTCGTGGGATACGCGCGTGGCGTTGGGGCAGTCTTCGGGCTTCATGCCGAGGCGTTCGCGGTAGTACTGGTGCAGGTGCAGGCCGTGGAAGTGCACGCCCGTACCGATGTTTTCGCGGCGAAGCGCGTGCGCGATCTCGTTGCGGTTCTTGGCGAGTCTATCGAGCCGCAGGCGGATGATGAAGAGGTGCCAGGCGTGCTCGATGTCGCCGCGCGCCTCGGGCAGGATGATCTCCTCGACTTCCCCGAGCACCTCGCGGTACATCATGGCGAGTCGCGCGCGCGCGGCCTTGAACGCGGGGAATTTCTTGATCTGTTCGAGGCCCATCGCCGCGCCGACGTTGTTCAGGACGTATTTGTAGCCCGGCAGCACGACTTCGGGAGGCGCGGCGACGGCGCTGCGCGAGTAGCGGTCCCAGGCAGTGGCGCTCATGCCGTTGGCGGCGAGCAGGCGCAGCGTCTTCTCGTATTCCTCGTCCCGCAGCGTGATCATGCCGCCTTCCATGGTGGTGATGTTCTTGATGGCGTAGAAACTGAAGCAGGCGAGGTTGTCGAACGCGCCGATGGGGCGGCCCTTATACGCGGCGCCGAGGGCGTGGGCGGCGTCTTCGAGGACGGGCAGTCCGTGCCGGGCGGCAATCGCGCGGACGGCGTCCATGTCGCAGGGATGACCGGCCATGTGAACGGGCATGACGACGCGCGTGCGCTCGGTGACGGCCTGTTCGAGTTGGGCCGGGTCGAGATTGAGCGTGGCCGGATCCACGTCGACGAAGACGATCTTCGCGCCCATATTGAGGATGGTGTTGCCGGTCGAGGCCCAGTTGATAGGTGAGGTGATCACTTCGTCGCCGGGCCGCACGCCGAGGGCCACGAGCCCGAGGTGCAGCGCCGCCGTGCAGGACGACACCGCGATGGCGCGCGGCGCGCGCACGGTATCCGCGAAGGCGCGTTCGAAGGCGGCGATCTGCGGTCCGGAGGTCAGCCAGCCTGAGCGGAGCGCGCGCAGGACCGCCTCCTCTTCCTCGGGGCCGAGACTGGGCTTCGACAGGGGGATGAAGCGCGCGGCGATGGGTTCGCCGCCGGCCTCCGCCGGGATCGCGCGCAATTCCTTGAGGCGGGTCGCGTTCGCGTAGATGGGCGCGGCGGGATCAATCGCGGGGTCTTCGAGGCGCGCGCGCACCTCGGCGATGCCGTCGTCTATAGTGTACTCGGGGGTGAAGCCGAGGCGATCCCGGATTTTCGCGAAGCGGATGCGGCAGCGGCGCAGGTCCTCATCGTCATTTGCGCGGTCGAGGCGCACGTCCCCGATGGCGCGCGCCACGCGCTCCGCAAGGTCCATCACGCGAACGTTGAACTCGTCGCAACCGACGTTGAATACCTCGCCGCTGACCTGTTCGCGCGGCGCTTCGATCAGGAGCGCCATCGCCCGGGCCGCGTCGCGCACGTGCAGGAAAGGCCGCCACTGGTTGCCGCCGCCGCGCACCTCGATGGCCCCCTCGCGGACGGCGGTCGCGACCATCTGGTTGATGGCGAGGTCGAAGCGCATCCGGGGCGACCAGCCGAACAACGTGGCCGCGCGCGAGACGACGGGCTCGAAATCTCCCTCGCGTAGTTCGAGGAGCGCCTCCTCGGCGGCGAGTTTCGTGCGCGCGAAGGTCGAGACGGGCCGCGCCGCGCTCTGCTCGTCCACGATATCGAAGACGCCGTGGCCGTAAACGCTTACCGACGAGGCGAAGACGAAGCGGCGGACGCCGCGCTCGAGGGCCTGTCGCGCGAGTTCGACCGTGCTCTCGACGTTGATATCGAAGGCCATGTCCTCGTCCAGATAGCACGAGGGGTCGTTGGCCAGTCCCGCAAGATGCACGACGGCCTCGACGTTGTCCAGGAGGCCGGGGTGTTCCTGAAGCCGCCGCACGTCGCCTTCGAGCACCTCGCAACGGCTTTGCCCCGCGATTGCTTCGAGGGCCGCCCGGCCAAAGCAGAAGCGATCGAGCACGCGGACCGTGTGGCCCCGTTCGAGAAGCATGGGCACAAGGTGACACCCGAGATAGCCGCCGCCGCCGGTCACAAGAACGCGCATGGAAGGGTCTCCCGAAAGGTGTTGCCCCGCCAGTATAGCAACTTCGCCGCGCCGACGGGCAATCCGGCTTGGCGGTGCGGCGCGTTTCTGGTATCGTGTGCGCGGCTCAACACAACGCATCGGTATGAAGAGAAGCACTACACGCGCCATGTCCACGGATCAACTGGAGTTCCCCTGGGCGGGGCCGCCACAGGGCGCGGCCCCGGTGGAACCCGCGCCGCCGGAGCGTGTTTCGCGCCCCGATGCGCCCGCGGCAACACCTGCCGCCGCGGGGGAGGACCGGGCGACGCATCGGCAGGCGATGCAGGCGGCGGCGGAAGCTTTGCTCGAGGACCTGACGCGGCGCACAAGCCTGATCATACGGCTGCACGTCACGAACAACAGTTCGACGATGATGACCGTGCAGAGATATCCGGAGAAGAAGTTCGCCAAGGTTCGGTTGCATCATATGTTTCTCGAAGCGCCGCCCGAGGTGCGCCAGGCGCTGTCCGAGTGGATTCGGAAGCCGAAGGTGCCACAGGCCGGCGAGGTGATCGATGCGTTTATTCGCGCCCATCGCGAGAAGATTCGCCCGGGGCGGCGGCGGACCGTCTATCTACGGACGAAGGGGCGGTATTTCGACCTGCAACGGCTCTTCGACGAGGTGAACGCGGCCCATTTCGACGGCAAGATCACGGCGCACATCACCTGGGGCAAACTGTCGAGCTGGCCCAGACGCTCGATCCGTTACGGCAGCTATATGCACCAGGACAACGTGATTCGGATACACCCGCTGCTGGACCAGGAATTCGTGCCCGAGTTCGTGGTCCGGTACATCGTGTTCCACGAAATGCTTCACGCGCTGCTCGGCGTCGAGGAGGGCCCGAACGGGCGGCGGCGCGTCCACCCGCCGGAGTTCAAGCGGCTCGAGGCGGCCTACCCCGATTTCGCGCGCGCTTCGGCTTGGTGCGACGACAAGCACAATTTCCGCCGCGTCTTGCGCATGAACCGATAGCCGGGGAAATACCAAGGAAGAGCACTCCATGGCCCTGTCCTTCTTGCGGTCCTGGGCGAAAGCCGTTCGCTTTCTGGCCATAACCCTGGTCGGTTTCCTCATCGCGATGGCGGTGTCGTTCGTGCTCGTGCGCGGCCACGTCCGGGAGACCGGCGGCACGCGTCCGCCGGACGCCGCAACCATCGAAAAGGCCGAGCAACTGCGGCTGCTCGCCAACGGGTTGCTCGAACTGGCGGACCTGTACGTCCGGGAAGTCGCAAGGAGCGACAAGCCCGCCGCTCCGACGACGCGGCAGTGGACCGACCGCGAGTTCGGTGCGCGGTTAAATGGGTTCCGGTTGCGCGTGGGGGACCTGGCGGCGTCGTATGCGTTGCCCGAGCAGGAACTGCGGATCGTGGAAAACGCCGCGGCGCGCCTGCGCGCCATGGCGGGCCGACCCGAGGACCTCGAACTGCGCCGCGCGACATTGCGGGCCGTCCTCGACGCCGCCAAGGGCATCGAGGCCGCCATTGGCCGCTGGAACGTCGGCAGGTATCTGCACACGGCCCCGTACCGGCCCCGCTTCAGCGAGGATTCGTGATCAAGAGTCGAAAGTCGGGGGAAGCCGCCCGGGAGGCCGCGCGAAGAATTGGGGGGCGCGGCCCCAACAAGCACCAGGAATCGTCATTGGCTGGGAATTCCAGATTTGAGATTTCAGATCTGCGATCTCAGAGGCGCGCTTCGGCCGCCGGTCTACGATGGCGGTCCGCCGCGGATTGCCTTGGCGCGGACGCTTCATTACAATGGCCGGCGGTTACCGAAGTCGGACGAGGAAGACAGTGTGATATTTTCGAGTTTTGATTGTACAGTGACAGGAAAACCCGCGTCGATTCCCATAACCCGGCGTCGCGCGAGGCGTTCCCCGGTGCGAGAATCCGCATGGGCACAGTAGAAGAACGGACCGACGAGGAGCTTATGGGCCTGCTCAGTCAGGGCATGGACCATGCGCTGGCGGACTTGGTGCGGCGGTATCAAAACGACGTGTTCCGGTTCTGTCTCCACTACCTGAAAAACGTGGAGGAGGCGAAGGAATCGGCGCAGGAAACGTTCCTGCGGATTTATACGGCGCGGCATCGATTTGACGTCACCCGCAGGTTCAAGCCCTGGATGTTGTGTATTGCGCGTAATCTCTGCCTGAACGAGTTGAAGCGCAAGAAGACCGTGGGCATGGAAACCCTCGAAGAATACGCCAGTTCCGCCCGGGAGGAATCCGGGGAACTGGCGGCGTCCCCGCTGGACGGTCCGGCGGAATTGCTGATGGCGTCGGAACGGCGGCGGCTCCTGCTGGAAACGCTGGATCGGCTGCCGGATGAGGCGCAAGAGATAGTGAAATTGCGGTTTTTCGAGCGCTTGCCCGCTCGGGATATCGCCGAAATCATAGAGAGCACGGAGGGCGCGGTGCGGACCCGATTACACCGCATTCTCCGACAATTGCGCGACGAGTGCGCGCACCTGCGAGAAGTGACGTGAACGGACATTCGGACGAGAATTACCGCGAGGATATCGAGACGCTGCTCGGCGGCGGGTTGGAGGCCGCCGCAGCGGACGCGCTCGAGGCGCGCCTTCGTGCGTCCGAATCGGCCTGGGAAGCGTACGCGGAACTGAAGGCGTTGGCGGGCGAACTCGATGGGATTGGCGAAGCCCTCGCGGCGCGGACCCCGGAAATCGACTTGGTCGAGGATGTCATGCTTTGCGTGGACCTCGAAGCGGCGGGCGAGGCGTCCGCCGCCGGGGTTCCGGAGGTCGACTTGACCGAGGACGTGATGCTGCGGGCCGATCTCGTGGCCCTCGGGGAACGCTTCGCCGGATCCGCGCCCCGCGTGGATATTGAGGATGCGGTGATGGCGGCGGTCGCCGCGGAACGGGCGAAGGGCAATGTCGTCAAGTTACGGCCGCGCGCGGCGAGGCCGGGGCGCGGTCGTCGTCCCGTCCTTTCGGCCAGTCTTGCTTTGGCTGCCGCGGCGTGCCTGTTGTTCGCATCGTGGCTTGGCGCCCGATGGTTGCTGCCGCCCGACACGGCCACGGAAGGCCCCGTTGTTGCGCGCTCGACGGACCCTGCGGTAGCGGGAGGCCCGTCGGCCTCGAGTGGGACGCCGGCCGCGGACGGAAGCATCGCTCCGGTTCGGCCCGGTCCGATTTCACCGCCCAGCGCCGCCATCGACGCCCCGGACGCGCCGGACGAGGAAGCGCCCCCATCGAATTCTTACGACGACATCACGCTGGAGAGCATCCTCCTGGCCCGAGCCAACGCCATTAACGGCACGGAAGCGGATCGCGCACTTCTGGCCAGACTTGCGGGCCTGTCGCCTGAAGAAGCGCGGCGGCTGGTCGAACAGGCCGGGTTATCCATCGAGGCGGTGCTCGGCGCGGTGCTGTTTCTACCGCCCGAGGAGGCGGTCAATCTGTTGCTGGCGAAGCTGAGCCAGGCGCCGAACGACCCGTATCTTCGCTATGCGCTGGCGAAAAGCCTCAGCGGCATCGAGGGCGGGGCCGACGAGGCGCGGCGGCAGTTGGCCGAATGGCGCCGCACGGACCCGAACAACGCCATGCCGTATCTGATGGAGGCGGAACTGGCGCTGCGCGAAGCGGATATTCAGGCCGCCCTGCTGGCCTTCGAACAGTCCGCGGGCTTTGGGCAGGCCTACGGCTATGTCTCGCAGACCGCCAGTCAACGCGCACAAGCCCTCATGGCCGCCGGCTACGGCGCGAACGAGGCGCGCCTCCTGGCCGCCGCCACCGCGGGCGCGGACGAATATCTCCAGATGCGCGACCTGGCGACGAAGCTGCTGGACGCCGGTCGGTATTACGAGTCCATCGGCGACTATGCGACGGCGGAAACGATCTACGGCGCGGTGCGGCAGTTCGGCGAGGACGTGGTCGCTGGCGGCAACTATATCAACGAGCACCTGGCGGGGCTCGAGATTCAGCACGAAGCCCTCGGGAGTCTACAGGGTCTGTACAATGTACTCGGCGACCCGGAAACCATCAACGCGTTGATGCAGAGTTTCGCCTTGCTGGCCCAGGCCTTCACCGACCTGCGCTCCTACATCGAGACCTACAACGCCATCCTCGCCTCGGGCGACCTGGACCTGATCAACAACATCGTGGGACTGGTGCTGCAGCAGGGCGACATGAATATGCTGGGTCAACCGAGTCAGCCGTAGCGCACCTGTTGTGCCGCGTACATCGTGGGGAAATCGCGGACGGTCGAGCCTTCGAGTGAAAGTCCCGTCTCGTAGCGAATAATCGGACTCGGCGGGTGTATTGATAGGCATCAGGAGCCTCGCTCAAGAGTGCCATTCTATACCGAGACACAGCGTTTCCACTGGCTGGCGTACGTCGGAATAGCCGTCGCTATGGGCGGCGCCGGATGCGCCCTCTTGCCGGCCCTTCTTGTAGAGGGACTGACGCTCGGACCGATCCTTGCCGGGTGTGCCTGGCTGGCGGGGGCGGTCTTCGGGGCAAACGTGCTCGGCATGACCACCGAGGTCGCGCGCGACGCCCTGACCGTGCGTTTCGGCGTATTCTTCACCTATTACCGCAAGCGATTCCCGATAGAGGATATCCGCGCGGCGCGATGTGTCGAATACCGGCCCCTCCGCAACGCGGGCGGCTGGGGCATTCGCTTCGGGCGTTTCGAGGGCAAGCCCTGCCGGTTCTTGAATGCGCGCGGGCGCCGGGGGGTCTTCCTCGAAACCGCCGGGAAACCCTACATCATCGGTTCCGAGACGCCGGAGGCCCTGTGCGCAGCGATCCTCCAAGTTGTCGGGCAACGCCGATAGTCCGGGCGTGATTGCGGGGGCATGATTGGAATCTCCGCCGTGTTTGCAGTATGGTTCCTGCAAGTTCGAGCACTTGTGGGCGCGTTGCCCGAGGAAGATGGTTCGTTTGGTGGGACGCTTGGGTGGCTCTCCGCGGCGCTTCTCTCGAATACGTAACCGCCACGTGGTAAGGACACTTTTTTATGCGGAAGATTCGATTCGTCTTGCGTTGGTGCGTCCGGCTCATACTGTTGGTCGTAATCCTCGTGATCATTGCCGCCGGCGTGTTCTTACGGGGCGCGCTCTACAACCGCTTCGTCCAGTTCCCGCGCGAAGCCCGCGCATGGGAGGCCATTCGTGCGGACCGTATCGAGGTAACCCTCGACGACGGATGGCGCGACTATCGCGGAGTATGCCACAGTCACTCCGAGTTCTCGCACGACTGCAATGTCCCTTTCGAGGAAATCCTGCGGGTGCTCAAGGACACGGGCCGCGATTTCATCTGCATGTCGGACCATTGCGTCGACGGCAAGGCGGATTATTCGCTTCAGTGGAACGGGACCCACGACGGCATCGTGTTCGTGCCGGGATTCGAGATGTCTCACGGGTTCATGCCCTGGGGACTTCCTCGGGAGACGGTGCTGGATTGCGGCGAAGACGTCGAGGTTCTCGCGCGGCAGATCGAGGAACTGGGCGGGATGCTGTTCTTCGCGCACACGGAGGAAGAGCGGCGGTGGGACCTGCCCCAGCTTGTCGGCATGGAAATCTACAACATTCATACGGATTTCAAAGACGAGAGTGTTGGAAAACTCGCCCCGGACCTGCTGCTGAATCTGGGCGCATACCCCGACCAGACATTTCGTCTCCTATTCGACCGGCAGACTGCTATTCTTGAGAACTGGGACGAATTGAACAGGACCCGCAAGATAGTCGGCATCGCCGCCAACGACTGTCACCAGAACAACGGTATCGTTCTCATCTACACCGAAAACGGGGAACTCCTCATTCGGGACACCAGCCCGGCAGACGTAAAGACGATTGCCTTGAATCCGGCGACGTGGCTGTTGCTGCGTCTGCTGTTCGGTCCCCTCGAGGCGAATCGGGAATTGTTCCGCTTCCAGCTCGATCCGTACGAGCGGATGGTGCGCTACGTGAGCACCCACATTCTCGCGAACGAGTTGTCGAAGGAAAGCGTGCTTGACGCGCTAAGAGCGGGCCGGGTCTACGTCGCGTTCGACATGATTGCGGACAGCACCGGCTTTACGTTTCTGGCGGAGGCGGGCGACGAACGCGCGGTTATGGGCGAGCGGCTGGCGTTCAGCCCGGAAATCACGCTGCGCGTCGCGGCGCCGCACCGCTGCCGCTTCACCATCCTTCGCCACGGCGAGCCGGTGCGGCAACAGGTCGGGACCAGCATGTCGTGGCAGCCGGAAGAACCCGGCAAGTACCGCGTCGAGGCGGAACTCGAAATTCTTGGCGAGTGGACGCCGTGGGTCTATACGAATCCGCTGGCGCTGATTTGAGCATTCGCGGTCGGCATTTTAGTCGTTCCCGCGACATCGGGAATGCGGCAAACGGAATATGAGGTCTAACCTGACAGAACTTGAGGAGACTCCTTATGAACCGTGGCGTCACTATTCAAACGATGCGTCTTGTCCTGCTTCTTGTCTGCGCGGTCCTTCCCATCGCGTCGGCGCTTGAGGCCCCGACCTTCGAGTCCACAAGCGACGCTCCGGTGCTATTGCGCTATAAGTACGCGAAAGGGGACGAATTTGTCGGCCGTATCGCGATGACCATGACGATGAAGATGGACATGGGCGGGATGAAGATGGAAGCGCCCATGGAAATGAACATGGAGATGATGTGCAAGGTGTCCGGCGTGGATGACAGCGGCAACTATCAACTGGAGATGCGCATTGGCCGCGTCGCGATGAAGATGGAGATGATGGGAACGCCGCTTGCCTATGATTCAAAGACCGACGCCGCGCCGTCGCAGCCGCAATTCAAACCGTTGGCCGCGATGGTGGACAAGCGCATGACCGCGGCCATGTCGCCGCGCGGCGAAATAGTCACGTTCGATACGGCGGAACTCACTGCGGGCGTCGCAGGGGTCGATCCGCAGGCCGAACCGATGATCGAGCAGATGAACCAGATGATGAAGAACGCCTTTATTGCCTTGCCGGAAGAGCCCGTGAAAGCGGGTGAAACCTATGAAGGCGGCACAGTCACACAGAGCGTTCCGGACATGGGGGACATGGTGCTCGACCTGCGGTACAAGGTCCGCGCGGTCTCGGGCGACGAGACGCAGGTGTTGCTCGATCCTTTGGTTACCGTGACGTTCAAGCCGAAGGAGGGCGCCGTCGCCGTGATGGATATGAAGATGGAGGAGTATAAGGGCTGGATTCTCTTCGACGCGGCGCGCGGCAATCTCGTGAAGAGCAACGTCGACTCGATCATGCGCATGACGATGGAGCAACTCGGCCAGAAGATGGACATGGTCATGGACATGAACGTGGTCAGTGAGATCGAATGAGCGCTTCCCTCTCCCCGAGTGAGAGGGGAAGGGCAGATCGGACAGATCGGACAGATCGGACAGATCCCCGAGGGGAAGGGGGATGGTTACCTCGGCGTCAAGACGCTGCCCGGTTCTTGATGCGCGCCCAGGCGTCGCGGAGCGTGACGGTGCGGTTGAAGACCGGCGCGTCCATCTTCGAGTCCCGGGTGTCCACGCGGAAATAGCCAAGCCGCTCGAACTGGATACGGTCGCCCGGGGCCGCCTGCTTGAGCGCGGGTTCGAGCTTGCAGCCTTGCAGCACCTTCAGCGAGTCCGGGTTCAAGTTCGACAGCCAGTCCCGGCCTTCCTCCACGTCGTCCGGGTCCGGTTTAGAGAATAGGTGGCTGTACAGGCGGACCTCGGCGTCGAAGGCGTGCGCCTCCGACACCCAGTGCAGCGTCGCCTTCACCTTGCGCCCGTCCGACGCGTCGCCGCCGCGCGTCGCCGGGTCGTAGGTGCAGCGCAGCTCGACCACGTTCCCGTCGGCGTCCTTGATCACGTCCGTGCACTTGATGAAATAGGCGTAGCGCAACCGTACCTCGCGGCCCGGCGCGAGCCGGTAATACTTCGGCGGCGGGTCCTCCATGAAGTCTTCCCGCTCGATGTGGATGACCTTCGAGAACGGGACCTTGCGCGTGCCCATGCTTGGGTCTTCGGGGTTGTTGACCGCGTCAAACTCCTCGACCTGCCCTTCGGGGTAGTTCTCGATGACGACGCGCAGCGGGTCGATCACCGCCAAGTAGCGGGGGGCGGCCTTGTTGAGCGCCTCGCGCACGAAATGTTCGAGGTACGCGATGTCCACCGTATTGTCGGCCTTGGCCACACCGATGGCGTCGCAAAACGCGCGGATGGCCTCCGGGGGATAGCCCCTGCGACGCATGCCGCGGATGGTGGGCATGCGGGGGTCGTCCCAGCCGCTGACGAGTCCCTCCTGGACCAGTTGCAGGAGCCGGCGCTTGCTCATGACGGTGTAATTCAGGTTCAGGCGCGCGAACTCGATCTGTTGCGGATGCCAGATGCCGAGTTGCTCGCAGTACCAGTCGTAGAGCGGCCGATGGTCCTCGAATTCGAGCGTGCATATCGAGTGCGTGATGTGCTCAATCGAGTCCGACTGCCCGTGGGCGAAGTCGTACATGGGATAGATGCACCACTGGTCGCCCGTGTGGGGATGGGTCGCCTTGAGAATACGGTACATGACCGGGTCGCGCAGGTTCAGGTTCGGCGAGGCCATGTCGATCTTGGCGCGCAGCGTGCGCGACCCGTTCTCGAACTCGCCGGCCCGCATGCGCGCGAAGAGATCGAGGTTTTCCTCGATGGACCGGTTGCGATAAGGGCTTTCCTTGCCCGGCTGGGTCAGCGTGCCGCGATGCGCGCGCACCTCGTCCGGGTTCAGGTCGCAGACGTAGGCCTTGCCCGCCTTGACCAACTGCACCGCCCATTCGTGCAATTGCTCGAAATAGTCCGAGGCGTAGTACTCATGCTCGCCCCAATCGAAACCCAACCACCGCACATCCTCGTGGATGGCGTCAATGTATTCCTGCTCTTCCTTCGTCGGGTTCGTATCGTCCATGCGCAGATGGCACACGCCGCCGAAATCCCGCGCGATCCCGAAGTTCAGGCAAATCGACTTGGCGTGCCCGATGTGCAGATAGCCGTTCGGCTCGGGGGGGAACCGCGTGGCGACGCGGCCGCCCCACTTGTCCGACTCGATGTCCTTGCGAATGATGTCTCGGATGAAATCCGAACTGGTTCCAGGTGCTTTTTCGGCCATCGCGGCCTCCGATTTCTGTTTGCGGGAACGCCCCGGGGGGCGTGTCGCGGACCACACGCGCGCGCGGCGCGAAACCATGCACGTGTCCCCTCGGTTAGTCTGGAAACACGGCGGAAAGCGGCGGCATTATGGGCGAAAAACGGCTGATCTTTCAAGTGACGGCTTTCGGCCCCATCCGACGCGGCGGCGCGCTTGGTCCCATGCGTGTCTTCGGCCCATGATCACCGCAGCGCGCGCGTATGATACGATGAGCATGTCGTCCGCGCGGCCGGGATCCGGAACAAGCGGACCGACGCGAGACGGACGAAAAGTGGGAGAGAACGCCATGAGAAACGGGATGCTCGTTTGGGGCGGCGTTTGCCTGTGCCTTGCCGGCGCATTCGCGGGATGCGGCACGACGCGAGAAAGCGGCTCGGGCGGCCAGGCGACCGTGATGCCGCTGTTTACGCCGGTGGCGGCAAAGGCGTCCATTCAATGGGTGGCGGGGCGATACCCCAATCTGTTTTCGCCGTCTTCCTACGCCGTGTGGCCGGTTGCGACGGGGGAGGGCGAGGCCGCGCCCGCAGCCGCCATGTACCTCGATATCGCCTGTCATATCGCCTCGGAATTCGCCGACACAAGCATTGCGTACGACGTCGTCGGATTGCGCGGGGTCGATGTCTATCTGATTACGCCGGACGGCGCGCAGGTGCGGCCCATCCAGATACAGCGTGGGACGGAACTGATCGAGGAGGCCCGGGGCGCGCTTCGTTACTTCGCGCGCACGAACCGCCTGCTGTTCCCGTTGCGCGCGCTGGAATTGCGCGTGCCCCCGGGCGGTCCGCCATCGGCGCGGCTCGTGCTCGAAGCGCACGGCGCCGTCTATCAGTTCGAGTGGCCCGCGAACCTTGCCGGCATGCCCCCCGCGCCGCCGCCGAAGCGTCCGACCGCCGACGCGGCGCGCGAGGCATGGGGCACGGCGCGCGAGGTCATGCACACGTTCGATTGACCGGGGCATAGGTTCGCAATACAAGCTTCAGCTTGCCTGGCAGGCAGTCTGAAGACCATCTGCATAACGCAAAGGAGCAGCGTGCTGGTGTTCATTATTCGGTTCTTCATGATCGGCGTCGGCGTGCTCCTGATTGCGCTGGCCGTGGCCGCCGTCGCCTTCTCGACGCAGCTTGCACGATTCGGCAGGACGTGGATGGAAGACCGCCTGTCCACCTTGTTCAATACTCGCGTCGAGATCGAAGCGCTCGAATTGGCCCCGTTGCAGCGGGGCGTGGTCCTCCGCCGTGTAACGGTGTACAACCCCGAGGGCTTCGATCCCGAGCCCGCCGCGGAAATCGAGCGTGTCCTGCTGCAATTCGACCTGCGCACGGTGTTTGCGGACAAGGTCACCATCGACCGGCTGCTGCTCGATCAGATCGCGCTCCATGAAAAGGGCATGGGGAAGAATCTGCGCACGCTCGCGGGCGCGGCGGCGACGCCCACGCGTGTCGATGCGGGCGAGCCGCGCCTCAAGGTGCGGCGGCTGGCCTGTACCGGCGGCGAATTGCGCGGCAAGATGGTGCCGGTGAAACTGCGTCCCTTCGAGATCGAGCGGTCCGGCGACGATCAACTCATCGCGAAGCCCGACGTTGCGCGCATCCTGCTCGAAAACCTCAGCCTGGACTTGATTACGCTCAAGGGCCTCTTGCCCGCCCTGTTCTGACGCCGCGCGGCGTGTTGTCGCGCGAACTCGTCCATTTTGTGCCCCCGTTATCAACAGAAGATGGCGTATCCGGCCGCGGCGAGAATGAGTGCCATGATCGGTGTGAAGACCCAGCCGACCACGATATGGCGCAGCGCGTTGAAATGAATCGCGTGCGCGCCGCGCAAGAAGCCGATGCCCAGAGTCGCGCCGACGATCCCTTGAGTAGTGCTGATCGGCGCGCCGACGATGGCGAAGACGTGGACGGTGATTGACATGCTGAGCACGGCGACAAAGGCCGTGAAGGCGTCGAGCCGCATGATCCCGGACCCGAGGCGCAGCATGACGCGTCGGCCGAAGGTAATTGTTCCCGATGCTATCGCCAGGCCGCCAATCACCGCCAGCAGCCGGTCCGAAACGCCCGGCAGCAGGCCGGAAAACATGCCGACGGTGTTCGTGACGTTGTTCGCGCCGAGCGCGTACGAACCGTAGAGGCCGACCAGCAACAGGCCGGACCAGAGTATCTTGTCGCGTGTGAACATGCTCATCGGCGCGCGGCGAAAGCCGAACGCCAGGACCTTGTAGGCAATCACGGCGATGATCAGCGATCCGATGGGCGTGCCGATCCAGCACAGAACGACCTTGAGCAACGGCCCGAGTTCCGTACGGTCCGTGGCGAGGCCGATGCCGAGGATCGCGCCGACCACGCCCTGAGACGTGCTCACCGGCAGCTTCAGTATGGTCATCGCCGTTACCGTGATCGCGGATGCGATGCTCACGATTACCGCCGTCGTCACTGTTTGCGTCGTGATGGCGCTCAGCGTTTCGATGCCCGCGGCGCCCTGCAGCGCCGCGCCCAAGACCACGAAACAGGCGCACAGAAGGGCCGCGCGCCAATACGGAATGATCCGCGCGGCCACCGCCGTGCCGAAGACGTTCGCCGCGTCGTTCGCGCCCAGCGCCCAACCCAAGAACAGGCCGCCGCTCAGCGGCGCGAGCCCGACGAGCGCGCCCATGTTACGACACCCTCTTGACGACGATGATGCGAATCCGGTCCGCCACGCTTTCCGCCATGTCGCAGATGCCCGAGATGTCGCGGACCAGGTCGCGGAGCAGGAGCTTGTCGAGGTCCTTGATGTCGCCCGAGGCGAAAATCCGCTGCGTCAACTGTGCCTCGATAGCGTCGGCGCGACTCTCGATTTCATCGATCTTGCCCAACAGGGCCGCCGCGTTCGTGAAGTCCTCGAAGAGTTTGGCCACCGCCTCCATCGTCGCGTCCACGCAACGGCTGCACAGATTCACCAACTCGGACAACTGGGGATGCAGCGGCTCGGGTATCGCGATGTATTGATTCACAATCGAGCGCACCGCCAATTCCGCCTGATTCGGCACCGTATCGAGTGTCTCGAGCAGGCCGAGCACGTCCCCCCGAGACTCCGGAAAGAGCGCTTTCGCATACATCATGGTCTCGATGTCCCGCCGCAAGTCGTCCGCCCGGCTCTCCGCGCGGTGTACCTCAACCACGTCCCGCGTTAACTGGGCCAGGTCTCCCGTCCTGCAATAGCGCATGAGGCTGTCGTGAAACCGCCGCACGCAAAGCGCAGCCTGTTCCCGGTACTCCGCGATCAACGCCTCGACTTCCCGTTGTCTGGTGTAGAACATGGCTCGATACCTCGGTTGTTGATACGGTATCACTCGCAAGAATGCGCTTCCAAGTGCCTTGTTCTTCTGTCCATCGTCCCGTGCGTATCGCCAAGCAGGGTTCCGCAGCCCTTGGCGGCATGCATGCTCGCACTCGCACTCGTACTACCCCGAAAATCGACTTGATGTCTTGCCAGGTGCGTACCCGCGAGTATTCACGTTCGGCCCCTTCGGGGCCAGGGAAGGGGGATGGGGGTCACTTATCCGTAGGCTTTCGCCTACGGCTACTCACGTTTGGCCCCTTCGGGGCCAGGGAACGGGGATGGGGGTCCTTTATCCGTAGGCTTTCGCCTACGGCTACTCACGTTCGGCCCCTTCGGGGCCAGGGAACGGGGATGGGGGTCCTTTATCCGTAGGCTTTCGCCTACGGCTACTCACGTTCGGCCCCTTCGGGGCCAGGGCACGCGCGCCATCCCGCCAGCCCACTTTGTCAGCCCGCTTCAGCGGGCTCTTCTTTGCCCCCGGCTTTAGCCGGGGGGTAACGAGGTCTTGCCTTCCAGAGGGCGCTTCAGCGCCGCTTGTGCACTGCTTCAGCATCCATTTTCATGCTCTGCGGGAGAAGTCCGCCGCAGGAGGATTTCATGACAACTCGTACTCGGACTCCCTCGAATCCAGCCGTGCTTCCTTTCCGCGAACTACACCATCTGCACAAGTAGACCGCTGCATTCCCGTCGGCTGCTCGCCGTGGCCGCCGCGGCGCCATCGTATTTCGCCGGGCGCACATGCTACAATAGAGACACGCAGGCTGGACCGGCTTGCATGCCGGCGGCTGAAAGGAATGTGATCATGTTGCGTTGCACGTTGCTCTTTACGCTCTTACTGGCTGTCCCGACGGCTACATTGGCCGCCGAGGGCGATTACCGCGTCGTGGTCGGGAAGGATGTAGTGTACGGGTTGGGGGTGTCGGGGGCTCAGGAGAGCGGCTTCAAGTCGTTGCTGATGGACACTTACCTGCCGGAAAACTGCCCGGACCCGCTCAAACCCGCCGTGATTATCGTGCATGGCGGCCAATTCCGTTTTCTCGATAAGTCGCAGCGGCCTCACGTGGCGTCGGGCCGCTTCTTCGCCGCGCGCGGTTTCGCCGCTTTCTGCATCGACTACCGCCAGGTGCAGGACCTGCCCGAGACCGCGGGACTGTCTGAGCGGTGCGCCACGTATCTTGCGCAACAAGCGGCGCTGGCGGACTGTCGGGCGGCGGTGCGTTGGATACGCGCGAACGCCGCGCTCTATGGTATTGACCCGGAGAAGGTGGTGGGCATCGGCAGTTCGGCGGGCGGGACCTGCATGTATGGCATGGCCTTTGATGACACGGCGGACGAGATGGACGGCGCGTATCCCTCAGATAACCCCGGCTATTCCTCACGCCTGCAAGCGTGCGTCGCCCTGTGGGGCAACCCGGCGCAGTATCTCCGCTCGGTCGATGAGTACGATTCGCCGATTTTGTTCGTCCACGGTCTGTACGACCCGAAGCGGGACACCCCGCTGGGTCCCGTCCTGAAGTTGCAGGAAAACCTCAACGTCGCGGGTGTGCCTTACGAATTCCTGCCGCTCGATGTACCCGGCCACGCGCTTTGGGAGGCGCGCGTCGATGAGATGGCCATCGCCGAACTGGCGCTGGATTTCTTCATCCGCCAACTCGGGCGGTAAGGCCGCCGCTTCGTCGCCGGTAGTAATCGACAATCACCGCCGCCACGATAACCGCGCCGGTCACGATCCGCTTCGTCGGGTCTTGCGCGCCCGCCTGGACAAGGCCGTTCTGAAGCACGGCGATGATGAGCACGCCCAGGAAGGTATTGGCCACGCTGCCGCGCCCGCCCATGAGGCTCGTGCCGCCGATGACCACCGCGGCGATCGCGTTGAGTTCATAGCCGATCCCCGTGTTCGGGTCGGCGGCGGACATGCGCGCGCAATGAATCACCGCGGCTACGCTCGCCAGCAGTCCGCTTATCATGAAGACCGACAAGCGGACCATGCGCGTCGGCACGCCGGACAGGCGCGCCGTCTCTTCGTTCGCGCCCACGGCGAGCATGTACCGCCCGAAAGTCGTGTGCGAGAGGACGGTCTGGCCGATTATCACGATTAGGAACGCGATAAGAAACGGGAGCGAGATGCCGAAGAGCCCCGCCTCCGCGATGCGCTCGATGGGCTCGCCGATATATTGCGTCTGCGAAGTGGTCACGAGGTACGCCGCGCCGCGCGCCGCCTCGAGCATGCCCAAGGTGACGATGAACGACGGCAGGGCCCAGCGCACGGTCACGGCCCCGTTGACGGTTCCGGCAAGCAGGCCGGTAAAGAGGCACGCCACGATCGCGGGCGGCAGGGGCCAGTGCAGGCGGGCGAGACACACCCCGAGCACCGCGCCGCTCAGGGCCAGCACCGATCCGACGGAGAGATCGATTCCCGCAATCACGAGCACAAAGGTCATCCCGACCGCGATCACGAGCGAATCCGGTATCTGATTCACGATGGTCTGCAGCGTGGTGAAACTGAAGAAGTGCCGCGTGATCAGGCCGAAGAAGACGACCAGCGTCGCCAAGACGAGCACGAGCCCCAGCGAATCGCCCAGGAAACGGCGGCCCGCGCCGCGCATCAGCCCGCGGCTCCGGTCGCAAGCGCGCCCGAGACGCCGCCTTGCAGCGTCTCGCGCGTGACCAGGTCCACCGGCGTTTCCTTATCGGCGGGCGTCGTGTCGCCGCGCAGGATGGCCAGCGCGTATTCGATGCCGAAGACCGCGAGTTGGTCCGCGTGCTGGTCTGCCGTGGCGACGATCTCGCCTTTCGCCAACAGCCCCTGAACGGCGGAGATATTGTCGAACCCGGCCACCAGGACCGAGTTCAGCTTGCCGGCGGCGCGCAGCGCCGCGACAGCGCCTAGCGCCATGCTGTCGTTCGCACACAGGGCCGCCTTGATGGCCGGGTGCTCCGTGATGATTCCCGATACAATCTCGTTTGCCCGGGCCATTTCCCAGTGCGCCGGCTGGGAGGCCACGACGTCAAGCCCGGCGGCGTTGCAGGCGTCCTCGAAGCCGAGTCTTCGCTGCACGGCGTTGTAGGCGTTCGGCGCGCCTTCGATGATCGCCACGGGGTCGCCCTGGGCCAGTTGCGCCGCCACGTGCTCGCCGACTTTGCGCGCGCCTTTTCGGTTATCCGGACCGACAAACGGTATGGCGACGCCCTTCTCGCGCAGAACCTCGGCGTCGAGCCGGTTGTCAATGTTGACCACGACGATTCCCGCGTCCCGGGCGCGTTTACAGACCGCCACGAGCGATTTCGAGTCCGCCGGCGCGATCACAATGGCGTCGACGCCTTGCGCGATCATCTGCTCGACCAATTGAATCTGCCGGCTGACGTCCAATTCGTCTTTGATGCCCTGGGCGATCAGTTCGTATTTGTCCGCCTGGGCCTTCTGATGATCCCGTGCGCCGTTCTCCATCGTCATGAAGAATTCGTTCGCCAGCGACTTCATGATGAGCGCGATGCGCGGCTTGTCCGTGGTCTCGCGGCAGCCGCACGCGGTGACGACCGTCAACGCGACCAGCAGCGCGCCGCACATCCGCATCAAGTGACGTGAACACATGATGATGTCTCCCACCCGGCGTCCCCGACGCCATTGTCGGGCCGCCGCGCCGGATTATAGCGCCCCCTCTGAAGGAACGGAAACCCCGCTATTCCCGGTGTCATGAGTCTCATGTGTCCCATTGGTTCCGTCCCCGTACCCACTACGTCCCATGGCGCGATACCGGAATTATCACGCGCGGTCGTGTGTTCTCACGGCGGCGGCGAAGTGGCCGCCTTCCCCCACAGATTCGCCCGGAGAAGGGAACTCATGGCAGACGCATCAGGGTCGCGTATAAACAAGGTGGAGCGCGTTTTCGAGGCGTTCTTGTGGAAGGGGCGCATGGTCATTCTGCTCGCGGTCGGCGGGCTGCTCGTGGGCGCCCTTATCGTATTCCTTGTCGGCGCGCTCGAGGCCGTGTCCCTTGTGCTGCATACGACGCACGCCGTATTCGACCAGGGGACCCGGATCGACTCAAAGTTCTACAACGAAGTGCTGGTCAAGGTTATTACCCTCGTGGATATCCTGCTCGTTGGTATTGCGCTCGTGGTTTTCGGCATGGGTACCTACGATCTGTTCATTTCCCGCCTCGAACCCGCCAGAATGCAGCGGGACATCCGAACCGACTGGTTTGTCTTCGATTCCCTTGACACGCTCAAGGACAAGCTCGGCAAGCTTGTCATCACTAGAAGCTATCCCAAAACCGGAATATTCAGTTCGAGTTATGTGTTTATGTGGTATGCTAAAACTTACTGATGCTCAACTCGATTGGCTCGTCGAGCGTCTCCCGGACGCTCCGCGAAGCCCCAAGGGAGGCCGTCCGCCGG
>JAKQEQ010000058.1 GCA_029556545.1 Candidatus Hydrogenedentota bacterium | reverse complement strand
GGAAACGCTGGCGCAGGGCACCGGTCTTGACCCGTCCCAGTCGCCGGTCCTCGACGGCACGATGACGGCCGAGACGATCTATCCTTCGGCCGTGCGCTTCGCGATCCGCCGCGCGCTCGATTCGGGCAAACCGGGAAAACTGGCAAATCTTGCGGCCGACCATGATATCGAGATCGTGAACGGGAGCGGCGACATGCCCGCCACGGCGATCCGTGAATTTCTTGAGCAGAACGCATTTCTGCCGGACTATCCGTTTTCGTCCTATCTGCCGCATCCGGATTACCAGCGGACCCGCTTCGACAATCTGCTGTGCTATTTCACGTTCAAGAACGGCCAGTTGATCTCGAACTGCGCGGCGCCGAAGGTAAGCCGCTCCTCGCTCGGCGTCACCGTAAACGAGGACGACGACAACGTTTATCTGACCGTCGATGCCACCACCGTTTTTTCCGCCGATGATGTCGGCAAGCGGATACAGGTACTTGACGCGCCCGGCGGGAACATTCTCGTCGATGCGATCATAGCCACGATCGTGGACACGGATCAGGTCACGGTCTACGCGCTGGCCACGGGCACGGCCACATCCGGCAGCGGCGTCATGACGGTTTACGATACCGACAACGACACGCTTGTTCGGACCGAAACATCCTGGACCGTGACGGCGGGCTCGAACGATCTGTTTCATGCGGCGACCGATCTGACGGCGGCGGACGACGGCCGCCGCGCTCTCGTCACGAAGACGAGCGACGGCAGCGTGCTCTTCGACGGTATCGTTGATTTTAACGGCGACGAGCAGTCGCTTTTTGCGCGGGGCAAGGCTCTCGCCTCATCCGGCGCGGGCGGCGCGACGATCAAGATCTATTATTCCGGCCTCAAACTGAACATTCCCACGGTTCCGGTCCCGGCCAGTTCGTCCGCCGACTCCGGTTTGTCGGATGAAATGGCGGACGATGTTGTAAACATTATCGCGGCGGTTCTCAAGGGAGAGATCCCGCTGGCAAAACTTGTGGAGAAAGCAGGATGAAGACAGCCATCAGCATCGTGACCGTTTGGGCGATCGTTACACTTCTTGTCATTGCCATGACGGCGGCCTTTCCCGACGCGCGCCCGACTCGCGAGTACGTTATCTGGTACGACGCCGGGCAGGTGAAGACCGTCGAAGCCGACGGGATCGACGGCGCGCTGAGCGTCTTTCGCGACACGACGAAATATGAGCGCATCTATTCGTGCGCGCAACGATCATACGTCGATTCGGTCTGGATCGGAGGTACCGCACACCGCTAATGCCGCCCGTCTTCGTTTCATTGCTGCCCGAGCGGTTCGCGCCGTCAACGTCACTGGCGGGCGGCGCGGCCCCGAACGTCTTTCGGGGAGCGAACTGCCGTCTTGAGGGCGCGGACGGCCCGCCGCGCATCGTCGCCTATCCCGGCACGAAGGACCTGGGCCAGGACTATGACCTGACGGGCGAGACCGTCACCGGGACCGTTTCGACGGCCGCAGACTCGCCGGTTGTGACCGGTTCCGGCACGGCTTTTCGTACCGAGCTTCACGTCGGCCAGATGCTCGGGATCACGAACGGCGGCGGCGATTCGTTCGATGATGTTCTCGTGGTCGCGCGGATCACTTCCGACACTGAGTTCGTGGCCGACCGCGCGGCATCCGCGACCAACTCCGGTTCCGACGCCTATTATCTGTGGGGCGGGCTGTTCCCGCTCGGCGGCAAGCGCGGCGTGCTCCGGCGCGGAAACGGCTATCGCGGCGAGCGCGGTGACATCATCTACGTCGGCGACGGCCCGCTCTTCATTGACGGCACCGATTCGACCTTCGAAGCATCGAACCGGCCGAAGCGTCTCGCACACCAGACGGACGGCACGTATATCGAAAACCCGATCGGCTTTGAGACCGTTCCGGCGATCCCCGACATGGACCCGACCGCAACGGGCGGACGGGGCATGCTCAAAGGCTACTATTCGTTCTATTTCGCGTGGTACAACTCGGTCACGAAGGGGTTTTCGAATCCGTCCGAGATCCAGAAAATGCAAACC
>JAKQEQ010000044.1 GCA_029556545.1 Candidatus Hydrogenedentota bacterium | reverse complement strand
GCTCACTCGCGGAGGTCACGGAACGGCATAGATGACCGGTTAGTTGACCTTCTACGCGTCGGTGTCTTCGGATTCGCCCGTGTTTTCCGGGGTCTCCGAATCGGCGGTCTCGGTGTTATCCGACCTTTTTCCCGCGTTTTCTCGCGGAGCGTCGCTCTTGCCTGCCAACAACGCGCTGGCCCACTCGGCGGGCGTGGTCTCGCCGTGGGACGGTTTGTCCCCTTCGCGGGAGACCTTGGTGGCCTTCAGCCGGTCCAGCATCGCCAGGATGGAGGCCATCGTTTTGTTGGCGAGGTCCTGCTCGCCCGCGATGACGGCGCGTCCATGCCGCATGAACAGAAGCGCCGCCGCATCCAGCATGGCCGTGTCCGGCCCGGTCTCGTTCTTGAAGTCGCGTGCGATCTCGTGGCGCAGTGCGAGGAACTGTTCTTTCTCCTCGGGTTGAACGAAGGCCGCGGAGTACGCGCCATGCTTGTATGCGACCTTGTTGCCCGGTTTGAACCAGTGGGCTGGACGTTCTTTGGGCGGCGTCTTGGGTTTCCGATGGGGCACAACTTCGCCCCGCGCACGGGCCATGTCTGCTTTTGAAACATTCTTCGGCACTGACGATTCCTCTGGTTCAATTTGGAACCATCCGCCGCGACCGGCGGGGGAGGCGGATTTCGCCTCTCGGGCGGTCCCGTCACTGGTCATCTACCGGAAACGATTGGGTTGTTATGCCCGTACTGATTCCGCGCCCAGTCCAGAATCCACAATGCGTCCGCTTCGTTGTCGTCCATGGGGTTCCATCCGCGATTGACGGCTGCGGCGATCATGGCGGACTTGTCCGCATTGCCCTTGCCGGTGGCGTGCCGCTTGATGGTCGCAACGGGCACGCCCTGATAGGGAACGCGGAGTTCCTCGCACCACGCGGTCAACGTTGCGAGCAATCCGCCATAGACATGTGCGGCGTCCGTACCGGCGTGCCTGCGGACCTCCTCGAAGTAGACCGCGTCGAACGGGCCGAGCAGGGCGTGAGCTTCCGCGACCTGGTGGCGGAATCGCACGTAGCGCATACCGCCTCCTTCGTACCGCGACGGACGGAATGTCCAGGTGCCGGACTGCACGCGTCCGTCGATACAGGCCGCCCATCCCGTGACTGTGCCGAGATCGAGTGCAAGGATCTTGCGTGTGTCGCGAGGGAAGAAATCAATTGTTGCTGAAACGGAAGGAACCCCCTTGGAGGGGTTCCTTCCGTCAGGAACAATATATATAAGGGTTTCTTCCGGCGAATTTTGGTTTTCCGCGAGGGAAAGAATCTTTCTTTCCATTTTTTCACTGGCCTTTCTGGAAGCGTATGACGCCGCCGTCGATGAGGAGCGACTCGGCGCGGTTGACGCAATTGCGGACCGTCTTCTCCGACACGCCGAGATGACCGGCAACCACCGGGATCGTGGGCTCGCCCTCGACGACATCGAGCGCGTTCACGATGTCCAGCGTGGTGACCGCCTGGGGACGACCGGGCGCGCCCTTCACCTTACGGTCGTTGAGCAGTTTCTCGACGCGGTGGACCGGCCACTGGAACAGCAAGGCTACC
>JAKQEQ010000192.1 GCA_029556545.1 Candidatus Hydrogenedentota bacterium | reverse complement strand
ACCCTCACCCTCACCCTCACCCTCACCGTCACCCTCACCCTCACCCTCGCCTTCACCTTCACCCTCACCCTCACCCTCACCCTCACCCTCGCCTTCACCTTCGCCTTCGCCCTCACCTTCACCTTCACCCTCGCCTTCACCCTCGCCTTCACCTTCACCCTCACCCTCACCCTCACCCTCACCCTCGCCTTCGCCCTCACCTTCACCTTCACCGTCGCCTTCACCTTCACCCTCGCCCTCACCTTCACCGTCGCCTTCGCATTCGCCTTCGCCCTCACCTTCACCTTCACCTTCACCCTCACCCTCACCCTCACCCTCACCCTCACCCTCACCCTCACCCTCGCCTTCGCCTTCGCCTTCGCCCTCACCCTCGCCTTCGCCTTCGGCGGCGCAATCGCTCAGGTCACCCGGACCCGGCGCGTAGTCGTCTTCGCTGCCGCACTCCACGTGATAGGCGCCGCTGTTATAGAACTGAATGAGCCGTAGCAGTTCGCTCAAACCTATTCTCCAGTCGGCAGGCGCGTAATCGCTGGCGTGGAACGCGCACGTCTGGTCGCCCGGACCCGGCGCGTAGCCGTCCTCCGTGCCGCCTTGGCAATGGAACGCGGTCGAATTGTAGAACTGGATGACACGCAGCAATTCGCTGAGCGTAATCCCGCCGAACGGCTCGCTCGTATCGGCGCTGTGCGGCCGTGCAAGCGCCGGCCCACTCAACCCGAGAAGAAGAATGACTAAGAGGAACAACTTTACGAAGACACCGTACTTCACTGCGGCACTCCCGTTGGTGTCCCGTCCCCCCGAATGCCCCGCACCTCCTGAAGAACACCCCGGGCCCCCGGGAATAATCCTACCACACCTGCCGCGATCCCTGCCGGGACAGCGTCGCTTGTGCGGTTGCGTCCGCGGCGGCGCGGACCGTGCGCAACGCCCGCGACAGCGAAGAGAACAAGCCGTCGGCGACGCGCTTGAAAGAAGCAGGTGATTGATGCGCACAATCATATCCCAAGAGGGAGCACAGACGTATGCGAAGACGTTCATTCCTGCACACCATACTCGCCGGGACCGGGCTGTCGATGATGGGTTCCGCGGACTCCGATCCTCTGGATACACCGCGGACGCAGCCGCTGCCGCTGCTAGCGAACAAGGCCGTGGTCATCTATGAATCGCCGGATCCGACGCGGGTGTACGCCTACAGCCCGGGCATCGCGCGCCTGCCGAGCGGACGCTTGGTCGCCACCATGGACCAAGGCGGCCCGGGGTTAGAGGAACTGCCCGGCATTCGCATGGACGGGAAGAAACCTTGGCGCGGGCAAATCTACACGAGCGACGACCGGGGCCGTACGTGGAGCCATCGGTCGGACATGCCGCTGATTCACGCCCGGCCCGTCACGGCGGGCAAATCGGTTTACGTGATTGGTCACCGAGGCGACCTCGGCGTAATGCGATCAGACGACGAGGGGGCCACGTGGTCCGGGCCGCATTGGCTCACAAAGAAACAGTCATGGCACCAAGCGCCGTGCAACGTGCATTACACGCGCGGGCGCGTATATCTCGTGATGGAGCGCAAGACCGATCCGGAATTCAAGCAGTGGCCGGTCAGCGTGCTGGCGCCCGTGGTCTTGTCCGCCGACGTCACCGCGGACCTTACACAACGGATCGCATGGACCTTCTCAAACGAATTGACCTTCAACCAGGCCGTCGAGCAGGCCGGAACGCCGCGGCTCATCGGCGTGCCGTTCTTCCGCTACGGCTTCACCGCGTTGCTCAATGGTCTCAGGAGCATGGCCCCCATCGGTTGGCTTGAGACGAACATTGTCCAGTTCACCGACCCGGACCACGTCTGGTATGACCCAAACGGTCGGACATTCCACCTCTGGATGCGCGCCCACACGGGGTCAAGCAATCTCGCCGCCATCGCCAAGGCAGTCGAAGCCGACGATGGCAACATCACGGTGTCGCTCGAACGTGCCCCGTCCGGCGAGCCCATGCTCTACGTGCCGTGTCCCGGCGGGCACATGAAGTTTCACATCCTGTACGACGAACCAACGAAGCTTTTCTGGCTGCTGTCGAGCCAGTCGACCGACTCGATGACCCGCCCGGATCGGCTGCCGGAAAACCGCTATAGCCTGCCGAACAACGAGCGGCATCGGCTCGTGCTGCATTTCTCCAGGAATTGCGTGGACTGGTGCTTCGCGTGCCGCGTCGCGGATTCCGGCAACCCGGGCCAAGGCCGCCATTACGCGTCCATGACAATCGACGGCGATGACCTGCACGTGGTGTCGCGGTCGGGCGACGCGCGCGCCGTCAACGCGCACGACGGCAACCTCATCACGTTCCACACCGTCCGGGACTTTCGCCGATTGGTCTACTGACACCGCGGCGTCCCGCGCAGTTCCACGCGGCCCTGCGCCGCGGGGTGCGCGAAAGTGCGCGCCTTCGATAGAATCCGGGCGGCTTTTTTAAAAGCGGGAGGCGGCAATGCGCGCGTTGATCCGATATGGCGGGGGCGACTTTCGGGCGGGAGAACTGAAGCGGTACGTCACGGTTGTGTCGCTAGGTTTCTGGGGGCTGATATTCATTGCGTGGCTCAGCTACCCGAAGGATCACCACTACTCGATCATGACCCATACCTTCAGTTTCCTGGGCAGCTTCGAGGGCAAACACAACCCGCGCTGGTGGTGGATCTTCTCGATCGCGATGACGTTCTGGGGATGCGCGGCGATGCCGCTCGCGTTCTACATTCATCGCCGCTTCGCCGTGTTCACCAAGTGGGGCGCGCGCGTCGGCACGCTGTTCCTGCTGATGGGCTGCACGGGGATCGTCCTGGTCGCGGTCTTCCCGGACGCGCGCGGCGCGGTTATCGGCACATGGGAATGGACGGAAATCCACGAGAAGGTTGCCATCATCGCCGCCGCTGGATTCATCCTCGGCAATACGTGGCACGGGCTGCTTCTTGTTGCGGATGCCTTCTCGTCCCGGTGGACGGGCGTCGCGCCGCGCCCGGCACGTCGCGCGATCCTTTGGCCTTATCTTTTCTGGGTGACGCTTACCGGCATAGCCGCCTATTTCCTTATTACGTGGGAATTCCTCTACGCCGAAATGAAGGCCGCCGCCCACGCGTCGGGCGCGCACATCGGCAGTTCCTGGTCCGAGGCGCTCAACACGCGGTATTCGTTCCCGCTCTGGGAGAACATCACGATCTACACGCTGTTCATCTTTCTTATCTGGTTCACTCTTGCGTTGCCGCGCGGTGAAGGTGACGCAGCGCCGGACCGGAATCGCTGAATGGGCTTCGGGCGAGACTGTCTGGAAGCGGACATGGGTGCTACGGGCGCGTACAGACTGCTTGATGCGGGATGAATCGGTCCGGGTCGCCCGGGACGCACCACTCGAGCCAGAGCGGGAACCGCCGCGCCTCCGCGACGCGGTACAACCCCCGGAACGACCCTAGGTCCGCCTGGCGCATTTCGATCCCGGCAAAACGAATCCAGCCTCCCATGCTCCCCTTCTTCCGGGCGCCCAACGTTTCGTACACCGGGAAGAACACCCGCGTCTCCCGCGAGGGATCGTTCCCCGTCGGCCCTATGACGAGTGAAGTCGTGAATTCGTTGCCTCCCTCGTCCTGATCGTACCGCACGCGAAGCGACCGCGCCCTTTGCGACGCATCGAATACGGCAACCAGGTAGGCGTCGTGAAACAGCCAATCGGGAACCTCGTCCGGGTCCTGCATCAGATTCATGTCCGTGACCGGGACTATCGGACGCACCAGCGCCCTCCGGTCCTCGATGACAAGCTCGGTCACAAGTTCTTCCAACGACGCGACGGAAAGTTCTTGGTTCATGCGCGCGACCCGCGCGTCCTGAACTGCGCGCGCCCCGCTAAAGGGAACAACGACGAGGGCAACGGCACATCCGGCGAATGTTGCCAGCCGCTTGGCGGGAGCGCGCCATGCGGACCGGGCGGTTTCGAGGTTTGACCGAAGAGTCCCCCGCCTGCTCTCCTCGCAAAGCGATCGAACGCCGTCGTGAGCGCGGTTCACGGCATAGCCGGCCAGCCAAAGCGGAATGAAGAAGAGATGAAAGCAGTGCCGCAACTGAAACTGCAAGGAAATGTAGCTGCAGAAGTACAGCACGCAAATAAGCACCGCCCAAGCGTGGCGCGTATTGCTCAGGCCGAGCAGCACCAGCGCAATGCCCGCCAGCCCGCACAGCACCGCGCCGCCGCCCGCGCCAAGCATCCGCTCGATGCGCCAGACCGTCCGTGACATCGGGTCGTGAAGCAGGCTTGGATATCCGTCCTGGCCCGGGCCGCGCAAGATGCGCAGCACGCCCGCGTAGCCCCGCGCCAGCATGTCCGCCGGGAACGCGGCCGCCATCGCCAGCACGTATCGGTCGCCCACCTTGGCGGCTTCGGGGCTGAGAAACGCTACGGGCTCGCTTGCATCGAGCGCGCGACGCGCGTAACTCGACGTCGTCGCGTGGATGTAGCGGTCGTCGCAGAGGGCAAGGTGCTGATACGACGCCCGGCCGACGCCCAGGTGGTCTTCGAGGCCCACCGCGAAACCGCCAATGATGTGGTGCGACGTAGTCGGGCCGAATTGCCGGATCGCGACCAGGATCGGAAAAGAAGACAAGACAATTACGCAGAAGAACAGCGCGACCGCCGCCACGCGCCAATAGTAACGCAGCGGGGCGACGGACGGTGCGAGACACAGCATCACGAAGAGCGCCGGCGGGATGCAGGTGAGGATGTCTTGGCGGAATCCCAACCCCAAGCCGACCACCAGCCCGAGCAGCGCCGCGCCCCCGAGCACTCGCGATCGCGTCACGCCGTGTTTGACCATCAAGCCGAGCAGCGCGATAGCGGCGAAGGCGAAGAAGGCGCGGCTGTAGTCGCGCAGGTTGAAGAGTGCGGCGAGCATGCCCGGCGAAAACATGCAGAGCAGCGTCGCCATCGCGCTGACCCAACGGTTCATCCCCAGGCGAAAGACGCCGTACAGCGCCGCGGCCGTCGCGCAGAAGAACAGGAGCAACACCAGCCTGAACACGCCCCAGGAAATCCCGAACACGCGCCACGCCGCCCCGACCAGGTACAGCAGATACTGATGGCAGGCGTGGAAATCCGTGAGAGGCGCAGTTCCGATGTTCCGAACCGCTTCGGCGTCAACGGACGGCTGCTCCTGCGTTACGAACCCGTGTAGCGGCGGGTATATCCCGTCCGGAGCCCACAACCCCCGTCCCGACGCCCACAAGACCGCGGGCGACAAACAATAGGGGAATCGCTTCTCGCCGCACAGGACGTCTGTGTATCCGTAGAGAAACACCGCGCCGCCGACCGCGCACAGGAGCATGACGCCGCAGAAGACACCATGCCGCGCGACCCACGGCCGGAGAGTCCTTTTATGCATGGCCATTTCCCTCTTACACGCCCAGCCTACCATCGAAGCGCGCGAACGAACAGCGTCCCCCCGCCCACGGCGTCAACGGGTCAAACCTCGCACCCGTCCGAACCGCAAAGTGCGTCGCCCGCATCATATCAAAGACGATTCGCCCCTGGACGCGATATCGAGACCCCGATTCCTTCGCGACCACGCCACGGCGCAATCGAACTACTTGACACACCTCGCGGCCCGCCAGCAAGGGGCGAACTCGTCGAAAACCTCGTCGGTCTACTGTTCACAGCGTTGTGCGATAATGTTTATGCCGTGTCCGCCCCCCATTGCTCGAGATACAAAGTATACCAATGCGAGCGTCGCATTGACCAAAGGCCCGTGCACTAACTCGCACACACGAAATACACGCCAGCTCAGCGGGTCGGGACGCATGCTGACCATCGAGAGTCCCGATTCCTCGAGCAACATGCGCAATCCTTTCTCGCTGAAGAAGTATATGTGTTCCGCGTGATAAATGGTCTGTACGGCGCGGGTATAGCGGCCCAGGGTCAACCGATAGCTCCAATCCGCCAAGCGAAAGAAAGGCGATGAAAGGGAAGGGGTGCGCAAGAACACAAGTCCACCGGGCTTCAACAGCGAGTGAATGTCGCGCAGTCCGCCCGCGGCATCATGAAAATGCTCGATCACATCCATAAGTGTTATAATGTCGAAAGCAGATTCCCCGAATCGCCCGCGCGCGTCCTTTGTGTCGCCATGGCATACACGCTCGGCGCCGAACTGTTCACGGACCACCGCGCAGGCTTCACTTGACACGTCACAGCCAAACGCTTCGAAACCAGCCCGGGTAAGTTCGGACATCATCAGCCCCGTGGAACAGCCCACATCCAAGACGCGGCCCTGTGGACGGAAGGCCTGTAGGTATTTCACGCGTTCCGCCAGTCTTTCACGATTGGCGGCTTCGTAGTCCGGCGAGCCCGCGCCGCAGAAGTCCTGATAGTGTTTGGCATGAAGTAGCGCCGACTCTTCCCTCGATGGCGGCATTCTGAAGCGCACGCCCGACTCCGGGCATTCGTAAATGCGCACAACACGCGTGGGCACGCCGAACGCCGAGTACACGGGTTGCGCGGTCTCAAAATCATATATCGACCGGGGTGACACATGACGAAGCGATGGTACCGGGCTTCGAGGCTTCTCGCCGCTGGGTGCGTCTACGGGTTCGGCAACCGAGGACGCCGCGTTATTCAGTTGATCGATCACGCCCACTCTGGTCTTCCTCACTTGGATGCGTCCTTCATCGGGAACCGCCAAACCCTGCCGCGCGGTCCAGCCGACCCTCGGATACTTGACAAGGACCGCTGGGAAAGACCAACTGGAATCGCTTGCGACCGCGCAAAGCACCAGTGTATCCGCCAGACGTTGCGGTCCGGCCCACCGCGTAAGAGCGCGCGACGCGACGGAAGACGGCGGAGCGCGCCGCCCGATCCCGAAAGGTCCGCGAACGCGTGGTCCTCTCCGCGTCCACGCACATAGTGTACACGCTTCGCGTATGAATGAGTAGTGCCGCTGACCGCGCGGTCCCGACGGGACCGGATATGGGTAGTCGCGCCATGATAGCCTCGCATGTCCTGCAATTGCCGTTCCTCCCCTTGGTGCTCCCCAGTTTCATGTAGGTAGAGCGGCGAGAGCGGCCCAAGCTTCTTTGAGAGGATATCGATATAGTTGTAAGAAGTAATTCCCGATTCGTGCGAGATTGAGGACACGGTCGGCCCGGGTCTTGGCTTTCAGTGTCTGGGCGATGTTGAAGGTTTTGGCGGCAGCCCCAAAAGCGCACAGCAGGATATACGCCAGAGCAAGAATGGCGAAGTGACGGTCATGGCGTTCGGGTTCGGAGAGCCGGACACAGTCGAGCCCCAGCCCCCAGTCGCGGTTCTTCAGATCCCGGAACATAGCTTCGGTCCACATGCGACGTTTGTGAAGACGGACGATTTCCGCGGGGGGCTAACCTCAAGATTGGTAACGAGATACCAGGCCTCTTCGGCCTCGCGCTCAAACACCGTGATCAGTCGAATCGGACCGAACTCCTGTTCATCCATCGTCCCCCACCCCCAGTCTCTCGCGCGCCATCCGCGCCCTATCCCCAGTTCCTTGAGCGTGCCCATGTGCTGCTCCGCGGACACCTGATGAATACAGGAAAATCGCTGCACGAAGTACCATCCCCTCTTCTGAATTCCCTTAAGCCGGCGGGGATGGCCGAACCCACGGTCGGCGATGATTACGGGACGGACTTCCGTCGGACATAGGCGCTCCAGCATGTCCATCGCCTGGGTTTCCGCCGCAATCATGCGCCCCTTGGTCTCGTCTTCGGAAGTTCCTTTTCGCATCGTGCTCCCCAGGAAAGGCAGCGCTCGACCATCGTGCGGCAGCGAAAACACGAGTTGTTGGAACGGGTCGCGATCCGTCCAATCCACCAAAATGATCGTCCGTCTGGTCGGTGGACGTAGCGCATGGAACAGCGCTGCAAATAGCATTTTGGCCTGTCCCCCGAAAGTTGTACCAGATTGAATGAGAGAAACCGTAAGCTTCTGAGCTTAGGAGGAGTCTCTCATGAAGGGCAAGCGATTCAAGGAAGAGCAGATCATTCGGATTCTGCAGGAGGTGGATGGCGGCAAAGCCGTTGCAGAGGTCTGCCGTGAGTACGGAGTATCGGAGCAGTCGGTGTACCGGTGGCGGAGTCTGTATGGCGGGATGGACCTCGCAGAACTGCGCCGGCTTAAGCAACTGGAGGAGGAGAACCGGCGGTTGCGGGCGGTCGTGGCGGCGCAGGCGGTGGACATCCAGATTCTGAAGGAAGTCAACTCAAAAAAGTGGTAGGCCCCGCTGCGCAGCGGGCCGTGGTCAAGGGCCTGGTGCAGCGGGGTGTGTGCAGTGAACGGCGGGCGTGTGAGGTACTCGACGCGCCGCGGATGACGGTTCGGTACGAGCGTCGCGTACGACCCGGAGAGGACGCGTTACGCCAGCGTCTGCGGGCGTTGGCTACGAAGCACAAACGATACGGGTTTCGGAGGATGTTGGCTCTGTTGCGGCGCGAAGGCTGGCGGGTGAACAAGAAACGGGTTCACCGGCTTTGGAAGGAAGAAGGATTGCAGCGCAAGCGGAAAACCAAGCGAAAACGCGGGTGTGGCCCGTCGCCCGAGCTTCCGGTGCGGGCCGAGCACCCCAACCACGTGTGGAGCTACGACTTCATCGAGGACCGCACCGAACGGGGCGGCAAGCTTCGGATGTTGTGCATCGTGGATGAGTATACGCGTGAGTGCCTGCACATCCGTGTGGACCGTTCCATCGGGGCCGCGAAAGTGATTGCATCCCTGGAATGGCTTTTCATGCTATATGGCCGGCCCGAGTACATTCGTTCCGACAACGGTCCCGAACTCATCGCCAAGGCGCTTCAGACTTGGCTGGCGGAGCATCACGCGAAGACCCTCTACATCACCCCCGGAAGCCCGTGGGAGAACCCGTTCATCGAGAGTTTCAACGACAAGTTCCGAGACGAGTGCCTGAACATGCACGTCTTCATCGATGGCCGCCATGCCCAGACGGTGGTGGAAGCCTGGCGCAACGAGTACAATGAAGAACGACCGCACAGCAGTTTGAACTACAGGACCCCGGCGGAATTCGCCGCGCATTGTCGGAACTCCGGTCGGCCTACGGCCTCCCTCCGTTCCGACAATGCCTGCACCCCGGAGCCACGACCCGAAACCAAGGCAAATACTCTCATTCAAGTTGGTACATAAAACGGGGGCAGGTCAATTTCCGTCTCAAATCGACCGTTGCGCAAGAAGCGCCACACACGCTTTATGCCGTGTTTTGCGGCGATTTCGCCTGACATGGCCCGTCCCAGCGCCAACACCCCGACCCCTTGCATCAACAGCGCCGCGCTCACGACCGCCGCCAAGGTCTTGCATCGGCTCAGGCGCATCCCCTGGACATGCGAGAAAGTCCATGCCAAAATCTTACTTGGGTCGTACATGAATTCTTCCTCCCGGTTGACCTCAATTTTGCAGCTTGAGGCCATTCTAACCGGAAACAGGTCACGTACGGCCTTTGTTTATTGCCTGCATCAGAAACTGGGGATCACTGGGTTACTTGATACGCTCAGTCAAAATGCGGTACCATTAAGTTTCTTCACGTCGGGGTGTAGCGCAGCCCGGTTTAGCGCGCTTGGTTCGGGACCAAGAGGTCGGAGGTTCAAATCCTCTCACCCCGACCATTATAAAGCAATGTGCGCCAGAGACTTACGCGACATAGTCTCTGGCGCCTATTCATTAGCTTAGCAGGCCGTAAGCGCATCCTAATCGCAATCAGAACGAGAAGATCAGTCTTTTCGGAATCCCGGTTACACACCCGATCTTTTCCCGGTGCTGATCCGGTTGTCCTCCCGATTGACCTTCTCTGTACGACATGCGCCATGTGCTCTTATCCCTCGCGAGACTTTGTTGGCAGCAGGCCGATGTATTGAGTCGGCACCCGAGAGACGGCATCAGATTCCGGAGAAGCCTTGTTCCGGCGGAATCCGCCGGACTTCATGCATGCAAGTTTGTCAGGTTTCCATTTCGAGGCTATCCCAGGTGATACCCATGCGGCGGGCCGCATAGCCGGCCTCTTTGAGGTAGTCGCCGTAGACCATGACCCAGTGGGAATCGCGGACCTCATTGAGTAGCTTGCGCCAGTCGCCCCGGATGCGCACGTCCTGTTGGGACCGGCAAATGGCGAGGTTGGGGTTGTCTACGACAACGCCGCGCATACCGACCCACCGGCCGGTGGCGTATTCGGGATCGATAAACGTAACGTCCTGTCCGGGGGGAACGTCCACCTTTGGTGCGGCTCCGAATTCAGATTCGTAGTGGGTGGTGATCAGCGTGGGTTCGTAGCGGTCGCCATTGAAGCGCCTTGGAGAACTGCAATGCGCGCAGGTCACGATGCCCTTGTGCGGGAAGGTCGAATTGTGCAGGAACACCGGTTTGCCCGCGACGTGATGCAGCAGAATGCCCGCAGGGATAATTACGAAGTCGGATTCGCAAAACGCCAGCAGACCTTCGTCGTTGAGCAGGCCTAGGGTGAGGCAGGCCGTCGTGTTGGACATGGGCATGATGGTTGCCATGCAATCCTTGATGGTGAACGTGGTGGCATCGTTCTCGCGCATGAGATCCTTGAAAAGACCGTAGAGCATGAAGGCGTTGACCACGTACTCGCGCTCCGTCGCCAGGGTGGTTCCAGGTAGCTTGAGGCAGGCATCGGTCCATCTTTCGGCGAGTTTCATGCACTGAGCATTGTTCAGCAGTGCCTTTATTCGCGGTTCGATGCTTTGATAGCTGACATCGATGATCTCGAGTCCATAGCGGTCCTTGGCGACCTGCGGCGCTTCCGGCGCGTACTTGCCCCACGGTCCCCCAACGGCCACGATTCGCGTGCCCACGGTGTTCTTGACGGCCGCCAACGCGTGCAGCCGCCATGCAAGGTCGTCCAGGTCGTCCACCACTACGTCATCCGCCGAGATGGGCAGCCCCTCGCCGTCTGGGCTTTCGGCGGTCCCGGAGGGACGCAGATACTTCACGCTGAGGGCCTCGTACCAATAGTAGACGGAGCCCGAACGATGGCGCACAAAGACGAGCCCGCCCTTCTCGGGCAGGCAGGCGCGCAGCGTATCCCCACCCCCTGTGGCGGGATACACAATCGTCACGTCGGCCCGTGGTTCGTGGTCCGTCCGAGCCTCCTCCGGCGTGAGTACCTTGTGGACCGGCAGGACTTCCATCGGGAAGGCGGCCTGTGCCGCGATCTGTGTCAACTCCTCCGCAATGCGTTTGGCCTCTTCATCGGCCGCTTCATGGGTCTGCACATCTCCCCACGATTTCCAGGAGGTCCTCTCACGCGGAACAGGCACCCGATACATGAGCACCGCCTGGATGCGTAGTGTCTGCGTGGGCTTCTTGTAGGGGCGTGCAGCATCCCACATGTCTGCGGGCCAATCCGGCATATCCGCCGTCTGCGCCCATACCGCGCTGCTCAGTCCCATGCCAGCGCCTATTGCGGCCGTGCCCAAGAACGTTCTCCGGCTCATGTCATGGCAACACATCTGCGCTACTCCTTCTCTGGTCTTCCATGATCTCAGACCAAGTTTAGAGTCCCGGGCGGACGACATCAAGACGAGGAGACGAACGCAGCGAGGATGCCTTTCTTGGGCAGAAGGTTCAGGTCAGTACCTGCGCGGCTACTACAAGAGCTTACGCACGAATGACCCTCCAATGAGCGCACTCGATGTTCTGATTCGCTACTACCAGGCAATCCTCCGCTGCCGGAAGTAAGAGCGACATATGCGTAAGCGTCCGGTGAAGTACAGGGTGGTTTCCTGGGGGTAGACGCCCGGGGTTTGGCTCAGGACTCGAGGTCGGCTTTCCAGCGATCGGGAAGGAATATGCGGAGATCGGGGACAGGCGCGGTCGGCGCGTGCTGGAAATCATCGCGCGGGGGCCGTATCATGAGTTCAGCTGGCGAGGCGGGAGAAAGCCGATGAGCAACGGGAACGCGAAGCAGCAGTTTCAGCAGGCGGGTCAGTTGTATCAGGCGAAGCGGTACGCGGAGGCGCTGAAGATTCTGGACGACCTCGCGCGGGACATGCCGGGGAACACGGAAGTGCTTTACGCGCGCGCCATGTGTCTCGCGGCGGCGGGCCATACGGCGGCGGCGGTGGAATTGTGCAAGATGTTGTCCAGGGTCTATGGGGACCCGCGGGGGAACCAGCTTCGGGCGCAACTGATGCAACGAGCGCAGCCGGCCGCGCCCGCGCCAAAACGGCAGACGACTCCAGCGCCGGCATCGGCGCCCGCCGCACCGCGCGCGAAAGCGACCCTGGCCAGGAAACGGAAGGCCGTGCCGGTCGTCCTGGCGATTCTGGTGTTGGCGCTCGCGGCCGGCGGCGCATACTACTACGTCGCGTTCATGGCGGCGGGGGCGCCCACGCGAACGGCGACGCGGCCCTCGGCGGTAGACGGCGTTTTCGGCGACCCGCAAGGCGTGAAAATCGCAACGCGGAATGAAACGGACGGGGTGCTGGACGTGTGGATAGGCGACGTCGGCGCGACGACGGTTCCTCTGGCGTCGTTCGAGGCGGGGGCGAGCGGAACGATTGGTTTGGCGCCGGGCAAACAACCGATACGGGCGCGGGCGCGATGGTACACGATGCGGTATCATACGGCCATCGGGGAGATCGAAATCTCCGATCCGGGGCAACTTGTGTTCTATCGGGAATACAACGCCATCGGCGTACCGGAAGTGAAGTGGCGGCTCGAATAGCGGAATCGCAAGGAGCGCCTCGTATCAGCGCGAGAAGCGCGGGCGGGGCGGGGAGGGAATCCACATGTGCCTGCAAACGCGACGCACGTTTCTCGGGGCGGCAAGCGCCATGACCGCGGGCGCCCTGTTGGCTGGGCCTCGCGGCGCAATGGGGCAGGAGCCCTCCGCGCCGCGTCTACCGAACGTTGTGCTCATCATCACGGACGATCAGGGCTATGGTGACCTCGGCTGCCACGGCAACCCCGTCCTGAAAACGCCACACCTGGACCGATTGCACGCGGAGAGCACGCGGTTCACGCGGTTCCACGTGTGTCCCGTGTGTTCGCCGACGCGGGCGAGTCTGATGACGGGCCGTTACAATTACCGCACGGGCGTCGTGGACACCTATGCGGGCCGCTCGATGATGCACGCGGACGAGGTGACGCTCGCGGAGGCGTTGTCGCGGGGCGGCTACCGCACCGGCATCTTCGGCAAGTGGCATCTCGGCGACAATCACCCGATGCGCGCGATGGACCAAGGCTTCCAGGAGGCGCTCGTGCATCGCGGCGGCGGCGTCGGCCAGCCCAGCGACCCGCCGGGCAACAGCTATTTCGACCCGGTGCTCTCGCACAACGGCCGCGATGAGAAACACGAGGGATATTGCACCGATATCTTCACGAATGCGGCCATCGCGTTCATCGAGTCGAACCGCGACCGCCCGTTCTTCGCCTATCTGTCGACGAACGCGCCGCACGTGCCGCTGCAGATCGACGACCGCCACGTCGCGCCCTATCGCGCGGCGGACGTCAGCGAAGGGGCCGCGAAGGTCTACGGCATGATCGCGAATATCGACGAGAACGTGGGGCGCGTGCTCGATACGCTCGCGCGCCTGGACATCGAACGCGACACCATCGTCATCTTCATGACAGACAACGGCGGCACGCCCGCCGAGGATGCGGACCGGTTCAACGCGGGGTTGCGCGGGTGGAAGGGCAGCGTTTACGAAGGCGGCATCCGCGTGCCGTTCTTCCTGCGCTGGCCGGGCGTGGCGGCGGCGGGCCGCGACATCGACCGTGTCGCCGCGCACATCGACGTTTTCCCCACGTTGCTGGCCGCATGCGGCATCGACCCGATGGAAGGCGTGCAAGTTGACGGCCTGAACCTCCTGCCGCTACTGCGCGAGGAAACCCCGGATTGGCCGGACCGGAATTTGTTCTTCCAGTGGCATCGCGGCGACGCGCCCGAGCCGTTTCGCCAGTGCGCCGTGCTCAACCAGCGCTATAAGCTCGTTGACGGCAAGGAACTCTACGACTTGGATCGCGATCCCGCCGAGGAGCGAGATATCGCGGCGGATCAGCCCGAGCGGGTCGCGCAGATGCGCGCGGCCTACGAGACCTGGTTCGCCGACGTGAGCGCCACCCGCGGGTATGCGCCGCCGCGCATCCTGCTCGGCACGCCCCACGAGAACCCCGTGGTGTTGACGCGCCAGGACTGGCGCGGCGCGGAAGGCTGGGGCGCGCATGACGTCGGCCACTGGGAGGTGCGTGTGGCCGCCGCGGGAACGTACACCGTGCGATTGCGGTTCCCCGCGGTCGAGCAAGCGGCCGGGGCGCTCTTCCGGCTGGGCGACGTCGCGCTCGGTATACCGTTGCACGGCGGCGAGGAGTCCTGCGAGTTCGCGGGGATGGCGCTGCCGGCGGGCGACGCGCGCCTCGAGGCGTTCTTGCAGCAGGGAAGTCGGTACACGGGGGTCCACTACGTGGATGTTATCAAGCAATAGGCGTAAGTCTGGACTACGAACGGAGAGGCAGGCTAAAGCCTGCACTACGAACTGAACTATGGCGTGCATGGGGCGCGTTGCGGGAGATCATAGATGCAGAAGAAAACTGTCCGCGCCGGGATCGTCGGCGCGGGTTTTTCCGCGGGCTTCCACTACGAAGCGATTCGCAAAGTCCACGGCGTGAACGTCGAGGTCGCGGGCGTGTACGCGCTGGACCGGGAACAGGCGGCGCAATACGCGGCGAAACGCGGTATTCGCAACTACGATTCCCTCGATGCGCTGATCGCGGACGTGGGCGTGGTCCATTGCTGCGTCTTGGTGGCGGGACACGAGGAGGTGGCCGTCGCCGCGCTTGAACGGGACAAGTGCGTTATCGTCGAGAAGCCGTTAACGGGATACTGCGGCGACGGCACGGACGCCTTCCACGGCGACACCTTCCCGAAGCAAGACGCGCTGACGCACGGGTTGGCTAGCGTCGAGCGCATGCTCGAAACCGAGCGCCGCAGCAAGGGTTGCATACTCTACGCCGAGAACTGGGTCTATGCGCCCGCCATCCAGCGCGAACGCGACATCATCGAGAAGACCGGCGCGCAAATCCTCTGGATTCACGGCGAAGAGGCCCACTCCGGTTCGCACAATCCGACCTACGCCTATTGGAAGTATTCCGGCGGCGGCGTGATGATCGGGAAGGGCTGCCACCCGCTCTCGGCGGCGCTGTACCTCAAGCGCGTCGAGGGCCGCGCGCGCGACGGGCGGCCCATCCGCCCGCGCACCGTGACCGGGCGCACGGCGGCGCTCACGCGCATGCCCGGCTTCCGCGATGAGGGCCACATCCGCTCGAACTACTACGACATCGACGACTTCTCGATGATGCACGTCACCTTCGAGGATGGCACGCTGGCGACGGTGTTCGCTTCGGACATCATCCTCGGTGGCATTCACAATTGGATCGAAGTCGCCGCGAACAACCACCGCGTCGTCTGCAACATCAACCCGAACACGGCCATGCAGGTCTACAATCCCCGGAACGAGAATTTCGCCGACGTTTACACCGTCGAGAAGATCGAGCAGAAGCAGGGCTGGACCAACATGCCGCCGGATGAGGATTGGTTCACCGGCTATCCCCAGGAAATCGAGGCATTCTATCGCACGGTGGCCTACGGCGATCCCGTCGAGAGCGACAGCCGCCTCGCGGCGGACACCATCTCCACCATCTACAGCGCCTACCTCTCCGCCGAGCGCGGCGGCGCGGCCGTCGAGGTCAGGACCTTCTAACCGCCCGGCGGCCCGACACAGAATCCGTCCTCAGTGCCGTCGCCCGGGCAGGCGTGGCAGCCGCCGGCGTTGTAGAACTGGATCAGCCGCAGCAATTCGGTGAGGTCGATGCGCCAGTCGGAGCCGCCGTAGTAGTCGCTGGCGTGGGGTGCGCAGGCATGGTTTTCGCCCTGACCCGGCATGTAGCCGTCTTCCGTATCGTGCCGGGCAACGGCGCAATGGAGACCACCCGAATTGTAGAATTGAATCACCCGCAGTAATTCCATGAGGTCGATACGGCAATCGCCGTTCTGATCAGCGGAATGCACCGCGACAGATGGTTCGCCCTCACCTTCTCCCTCTCCCTCTCCTTCTCCCTCGCCTTCGCCCTCGCCTTCGCCCTCACCCTCACCCTCACCCTCGCCCTCACCCTCACCCTCACCCTCGCCCTCGCCTTCCCCTTCACCCTCGCCCTCTCCCTCACCTTCTCCCTCTCCCTCACCTTCTCCCTCTCCTTCACCCTCTCCCTCGCCCTCTCCTTCTCCCTCTCCCTCACCTTCTCCCTCTCCTTCTCCCTCGCCCTCGCCTTCACCTTCACCTTCACCCTCTCCCTCTCCTTCTCCCTCTCCCTCACCTTCTCCCTCTCCCTCACCTTCTCCCTCTCCTTCTCCCTCGCCCTCGCCTTCACCTTCACCTTCACCTTCGCCCTCTCCTTCACCTTCCCCTTCGCCTTCGCCTTCGCCTTCACCCTCTCCCTCGCCTTCGCCTTCGCCTTCGCCTTCGCCGGGGTCTGGCAGATTAAACACTGCGGTGACGTGCTTATCGCTGTCCATCATGATAAAGTAGGTCTTTGTGATGTGGCCGTAAAGCACCTGGTCGCCGTTCGGGCCGGACCAACCGGCAAATACGCTGTCCGGCGCCGCCTCGACGGCAAGATCGACGCGTTGTCCGTCATCGTAAAGCGCTTGATCCGGCACACGGGCCGCCGTGCCCGAGCCGGTCCCGGCGGTGTCCAGGGTGAGCGTCCAGCGCTGCGGCGGTTCGCCCTCACCTTCGCCCTCGCCCTCGGAACTCAGCGGTATGCCGTAGAATTCGATATCGTCGATATTCCAACCGGGGAACGTGACGCTGCTGTCGGTCGGGCCCATGACCCAGCGGACATAGACCGCCGCACTGCGGTCGGCGATGCTCGCGATACTGTATCGGCACTCCTGCCACGCGGTGTCGGCAAGATCGCCGCCGGTATGCTGCCAGACGTTCTGCCATGTCCCGCTCAGCGATCGCGCCTGCACCTTGGCGTGGTCGTAAGAGGCGCTCTCGACGCCGAGCCGTCGCATGAAGCGCAATTGGACGTTGGTGTAATGCTGAAAGTCGAACGGTCCCGCCGTGAGATAGTACTCGGGGATGCTGTTCGCATAATCGCCGTTAAGGTTGTTCCCGAATACGTTGAGTCCCGTATAGCCCGCATTCGGGTCCTTGTTGTTGCTGCCGCCGCCGGTCGGACGCCCGAACGTCCAGTCACCCGTGCGTCCCCAGCCGGGATCGGAACTCAAATCAAAGCGATAGATCACCGGGGCGCTGACCGTCAAACCGACGGAACGCGGGAATTCCTCGCCGGTCTCGACATGGGTAAAGACGATATTAGCGCTGTGTTGCCCCAGCGTTGCGTCCGCGACCCGGACGCTTGCCGTCACGGCCTGGGTTGCGCCGCCGGCCAACGTTCCGGAAGCGGGCGCCAGGGCGATCCACAGCGGTGCACTCGACTGCCAGGTAAGCGGCGTGGTCCCGACGTTTTCGAGGGTATATGTGAACTCAGCGGGTGTGAAGGGGCCACCGACTTCGCCCGTGAAGTCCACGCGATAGCGCGGCTCCACCGTCAGGTCATCGGTGGGGCTGCCATATACGACGTAGTTCGCGGCGAACCCAACCCAGCCGCAGTCATACTCGATGTAGCAATAGCCGTTGTTGCCCCAACTCGCGCCCCACGAGTTCCGCAGAATCCATGCGCCGTTCGCGCCCTTCGTGTCGTCCCAGCCGACCAGCACGACGGCATGGTCAATCGACCAGACGTCGTAGGTCCCGCAATTCCCGACCACGCCCGTGCCGCTGCCCAGTACATCGCTGACAAGCGACACGCCGACCGGACCGTAGGTCATGATTGCGGCCTTGATATCCTCGACGCTCGGCGTGAGCCCGTTTACCCAGCCCCAGTCGTCAAGGAGATACGCCGGCGTGTGGCCGCAGGTGCAATACGAGTCGTTGCCTGTGTAGGGCAGGTCCGCCTCAAGGATGGCGCCGACTGTGCCGCATTTGTTCGGCCGGTCCTTGTGCCAGTCGTGCGCCCAGAGCGCCCCGCTGCAGCCCCAGCCCAGATCGTTGCACCCGAGCAGGTTCTGCTCCGACAGGTCGACCGTCACGCCGTCCTTGATCTTGATGGCGCACTCGAAGACCCCCACCGTCGCGAAGGCCCAGCAACTTCCGCAGCTTCCCTGGTCCTTCACCGGGGTGACGCCGCCCAGCGCGCGCCAGTCGTATACCGCCGGAAACGCGCCCTTCGCATACGACCGCGGCTCCGTCTTCATCTGCCAGAACGGATCGTCCGGCGGCGGCAACACGAACCCCGTACCGTGCTCGGCGGCGAAGACGTCGGCCGCCCCGAAGACGATCAGCACGATCAACGTCGCGGGGATAAGGCGCAAGCGCGGTAGTAGTCTTTTCATCGTCTCGCTTCTTGGTTGTGGCTCGGGACATGCGACGGAATGATGCCCGTCTCTCGGAATCGTCCTTCCCGAAGATTCCCCTCTATTCTACCAGAAAGTCGCCTTGGGCCGGGCAAAACCCAGCCCTTCGCGCAGGGCAATCGCACTAAAAGTCATAGCGCCAGCAGGATTTCCTTCATGAAGCGGTCATCCCAGCCGGCCTGTAGACGCTTGGCTTTAATGCCGCCCTTTCTCGATATGCATTGTTTGAGGGTGTTGTTGGCGATCTTGCGTATGGCGGCGATGTTCTCGGCGGCGTAGCCGGAGCGTATGCGCGACTGGTCCTCGCCGAACGCCACGTCGAGGACCCAGTGCAGCCCATTCTCGATGTGCCAGTGGGCACGGACGGCGTCGGCGATCAGGGCCACGTCGTCATGGTCGGCGCTGGTGATGAAGTAGCGGTCTTCCACGGTGGTGTCCCCTTTCTCGGTTCGCGTTGCCCGGCACATGACCATGCCGTTGAGCTTGGGCCAGCGTTCGAGCGTTCCCAGTCCCTGGATATCGCGGGTATACCAGTACTGGCGTTTCTCGATGCGGCCGTGGCCCTTCTCGACCGTCTCGCGGTACAGGTGGTCCATGTGAGCGAAGCCCTCGGCCTGGGCATGCTTGAACTCTTGCTCCACGTCCTCGGCCAAGGTTTCTTGATTGCCCTTCACGGCAAGCAGGTAGTCGCCGCCGGCCTCCACGATTTGCTGGGCGATGTCGCGCTGGCAGCCCATGGCGTCGATGGTGACGAGACAGCCCTTGAGGTCCAGCAGGCTTAGGAGTTCCGGGATGGCGGTGATCTCGTTGGATTTGTCGTCCACTTTGACTTGTCCTAGCGAGACGCCGTTTTCCACGGCCCAGGCGCTGACGATGTGAATGGCTTGCTTGCCGTTGGCGCGGTCATGGGAGCCGCGGGCCGTCTTCCCGTCAATGGCGACGATTCCTTTGATCTTGCCTTGGATAACACCCACCCACTCGCGAAAGGCGTCTTGAAAGGCTTGGGGGTCGAGCAGGCTGAACACGCGCCCAAAGGTGTCGTGGGAGGGGATGCCGTTCGGGAGTTCAAGGAAGGTGCGCAGCCAGGCCTCTTTGGATTTGGCATACAGGGCGATGGCGACCCACCCGTCGGCGCCGGCGATGGTGGCGCACACGGCCATGGCGATGATGTCGATGAGCTTGTGCTTTTTCTGGCGGTCCAATCGGGGATCCTTGATGCGTCCGAAGCAGTCCAGAAACACGGGACACTCCTTCTCGTTCTTCTCGTTCATTGTACCTCTCCTTGTGGTTGGGTTCCTGGGAGAGATGATATATGTGTCACAGATAAATATCAAACTAATCATACTGAAGATACCTCGAATGCCGGGCGTTTCATAAGGGAAAAGCGGGGACCGTTAGAGGCGGTAAGAACTACCGCCAGCGAGAATTAAGTGCGATTGCCCTGGCCCTTCGCGCCCACCTCTGGACAGGCGCACGGAAACGAGACTAGGTCCGGCGATATGAGGAACGTCCCTTCGCTGCCGCGCCTAATACGACACGCGCACGCGTCGGCCCGTCAGCGACGCCTTCTCCGCCGCCAGAATGATGGCGAGGGCCTTCATCCCTTCCTCGCCCGTGCAATAGGGCTTTTCGAGACCGAGCATGGCGCGCACGAACGCGCCGCCGGCGTCGATGCCCCAGGAACCGGGGTATCTTTCGATGGGCGGCGGCGGATCGAACACGATCTCGCAGCGGGGATTCACGAGGTTCGCGATGACCGGCTTGCCGGGGACCACGCTGACGCGCAAGGTCCCGTTGACGCAGTGCAGGAACGTGTATTCGGCGGAAGACCCCTTCACGGTCCAGGATGCGCTCAAGGTGCCCAGCGTGCCATCGGCGAACTTGAGGCACGACACGAAGTTGTCCTCGACGTCGCTGTTCTTCTTTTCGATGCGGTCGTGGAAGGCGCTGATCTCCGCCACCTCTTTCCCCGTGAGGAACCGCACGAGATCCGCCTTGTGCACGCCGAGGTCCGCCATTGCGCCGAACCGCGCGTCCTTCTTGCGGAAGAACCACTTGCCCGTCGGGCTCCAATGTTCGGGACCGGCGTGGCCGAACATGGCGCTGACATGCAGAATCTTGCCGAGAATCCCGCTGTCCAGCACTTCCTTCGCCTTGCGATGCTCGGGGAACAACCGCTGGCTCTGGTTGACCATGAGTTTTGTGCCCGCGCGCTTCGCCGCGTCGATCATGCGCTGGGCTTCTTCCAGGCTCGTGGCCATGGGTTTCTCGACTTGCACGTGTTTGCCCGCTTTCGCCGCAGCGATGGTCACTGGACCGTGCAGCACGTTCGGCAGCGCGACGACGACGGCCTCGACCCGCTTGTCGCGCAACAATTCGCGATAGTCCGCGTAGACCTTGGCGTTGGTTCCGTATTGCTCGGCGAGCGCCCGCGCCTTTGCCGGCAGCACGTCACAAAACGCGACAAGTTCCCCCAGACCGCACGTGTGGATATCCGGCACATGCAGCTTTTGCGCGATCGCGCCGCACCCGATAATTCCCACCTTCAACGTAGTCCCCATGACGGTTCCCTTTCATGAAACACGGACGCCTTGCGGCGTCCACAAGACCAGATTAACAGGACAACGGCGACACACCAACCGCCGCTGCTACTCCAAGCGAGCTTGACGCAGCTTCTCCCGTAGCCGCGCCTCGACTTCCGGCGCAACGCTGCAACCGAGATCGCCGCCGAAACTAGCGATTTCCTTCACCATCGACGAACTCAGGAACACATACGGTTCGCTGGGCATCAGGCAGACGGTGTCCACCTCGGGGTTCAGCTTGCGGTTGTTGATGGCGAGGGTAAGCTCATACTCGAAGTCGGACATGACCCGCAGCCCGCGGATAATGGCGATGGCGCCGTGCTTGCGCGCGAATTCGACGCTTAGCGTGTCGAACTGGGTCACCGTCACGTCGGGCATATCCCGCACCATGTCACGCAGCATTTCAAGCCGCTCCTCGACCGTGAACAGGCCCGCCTTGCGGATGTTCGCCGCCACCGCCACAATCACCTGATCGAACATGCGGCCCGCGCGCTCGATCAAATCGAGATGCCCGCGCGTGGGCGGATCGAAACTCCCCGGATACAACGCAATTCGCTTACTCATGCCTTGTCTGCTCCTCCCGCAACGGCTCCGCCGCGGCCAGCGCGGCCTCGTACACCCGGCGGACCGGCACACCCGACCGTTCCGCCGCAATGCGGCAATCCTCGAACTCCGGCGCGGCGACGTGGACCCGCCCATCCAGCAGACCCACTTTGATCCGCACGGCGCCCCACGGCGTCTCGACGTCGCGCCACTCCCGCGCCAACACGAAGCGCCGCTCGCCGCGCACGCGCACGCCCAATGTCGTCGAGTGCGCGAACAGCACGCGCACCATATCGGAAACACGCGGCTCTTCGCAAAGGACCGTCACGCAATGCGCGGGCCGGCCCTTCTTGCCGAGAACCGGCGTGACGAAAGAGTCGCGCGCCCCCGCTTCGAGTAGCGCGTCGATCAACGGCGGATACAACTCGCCGATCATGTCGTCGATATTCGCCTCGATAACAGAGACGGTCTCGGTGTCCGGCGTCGCGTCCGCCGCGTCGCCGATCATCACACGCAGCACGTTGGGCAAGTCCGGCAGGTCGCGCGTGCCCGCCCCATAGCCGACGGCGCTCACCGTCATCGCCGGCGCGGGACCGACCCGCTTCGCGCATTGCGCGACGAGCGCGGCGCCGGTCGGCGTCACCAGTTCCGCCTCGATAGGGCCGCCGTAGGTCGGCTTGCCGCGCAGCAGGAGCGCCGTCGCGGGCGCGGGTACGGGCATCAGGCCGTGGGCGCAGCGGACTGTCCCAGAGCCCACGTGCAGCGGTGACACGACGACATCGTCGACCGCGAGCAAGTGCAACGCATGGTGCGCGGCGACGATATCGACAATCGAGTCCACAGCCCCAACCTCGTGAAAGTGCACCTTTTCCGGCGTCGAGCCGTGTACCTCCGCCTCCGCCTCGGCAAGCAGACGGAACGTCTCGATGGCGGCGGTCTTGACGACTGCCGGCAACGCGCCGCGCTCGATAATCTCGATCACATGACGCAGATGCCGGTGCGGCTGCCGCGCGCTGTCATCGATATGCACTTGGAACTGCGTTGCCTGGATGCCTTTCTTCTTCACCTTTTCCGCCGTGACGCCGAATCCCTCCACCCCGAGCGACGCGAGCCCCGCCCGGACCGCGTCGAAATCCACGCCCGCGTCAATCAATGCGCCGACCGTCATGTCGCCGCTAATACCGCTGAAACAATCGAAATATGCAATCCGCATAACCTGCTCCCTAACCCGTCCTCCCTGGCCTCCAGCCTCTAGCCTCTGGCCGTCTTCGAGACCAGCCGGTTGATGGCCGAGGCGGCAACCGCCGCGCCAAAGCCGTTGTCGATGTTCACGACTGTGAGGCCGGTGGCGCACGAGTTCAACATGCCCAGCAACGCGGACACGCCGCCGAACGCCGTGCCGTACCCGATGCTGGTCGGCACCGCGATAATCGGATGCTCGACGAGCCCCCCGATAACACTCGGGAGCGCGCCTTCCATACCCGCGCAGACGATAACCACGTGCGCGCCGTCCAATTTCTCGCGTTGGCCGAACAAGCGGTGAATCCCCGCTACACCCACGTCGTAAACACGCTCGACCGGGTTGCCGAGGGCCGCACACGTGACCGCCGCCTCTTCCGCCACGGGGATGTCGCTCGTGCCCGCGCAGACAATCGCGATGTAGCCATCGAGCGGCTCGGGCGGCTCGACCGTGATCGTGAACGCGCGCGCGGCCTCGTGATGCACCGCCTCGGGGAAAGCCCCAAGCACCGCCGCCACCACCTCCGGCGAGCACCGCGTCCCGAGCACGTTGCTGCCGTGGTCGCGCATCCCGCGCACGATGCCGACCACCTGTTCCGGCGTCTTGCCAGCGCAGAAGATCGTCTCGGGGTAGCCCTTGCGCAAGGGCCGATGATGGTCGACCTTGGCGAAGCCGAGGTCCTCGTAGGGCAGGTTGCGCAGCCGCTCGAGCGCCTGCTCGATTGTGACCGCGCCCGAAGCCACCTCGCCAAGAAGCGTCTTCAGCTTTCCAATATCCATATACGCCGGCTCCCTCCGTCGATTCTACCCGCCATCGCTGCGACCACGCATCCGTCTCTTGTGTCCGCTTCGCCCGTCGAGCGAAGCGCGTGGCCATGAACCGACGTATCCTACGCGAAACCATGCGGGCGCGTCACCCGGCCGTCAGCGGTCCCGCTCGATGATATAACGTGCCAGCGCGCGAAACGCGTCCGCCTCGGGGCCGAAACCCGCCAAGGCCGCGATCGCGGCGTCGCGCGCTTCCACGGCGAGTTCGCGTGCCCGTTCGAGGCCGACCAGCGCCGGGTAAGTGGCCTTACGATGGCCCGCGTCCGCGCCGACACGCTTGCCCAGCGCGCGCTCGTCTCCGACGACGTCCAGGATGTCGTCCATGATTTGGAAGGCAAGACCGATGGCCTCGCCATAGCGGGTAAGCGCCTCGATCCGATCTTCGTGTCCCCGCGTGGCACGGGCATCTTGCCCGTGATTGGCTCCGCTCCCTTCAACCCTCACCCCAGCCCTCTCCCTCGGGGAGAGAGAGCACGGGCCGCCCGCGCCATAAGCGAGCATCGCCCCGGCGCGCATGGACACGCGAATCAACGCGCCGGTCTTGAAGGCGTGGATGCGCCGCAGTTCCTCGAGGGTCAGGGCGCGGCCCTCGGCCTCCATGTCGAGGTGTTGGCCGCCCACCATGCCCGCCACGCCCGCCGCCTGCGCCACTTCGCGGACGACGTCGACGTTGCCGGTCCGGGCCAGTACATCGAACGCCATGGTGACGAGCGCGTCGCCCGCGAGGATGGCCGTGGCCTCGCCGAAGACCTTGTGCGACGTGGGCCGTCCCCGCCGCAGGTCGTCGTCGTCCATCGCGGGGAGGTCGTCGTGGATGAGCGAATAGGTGTGGATCATCTCGATGGCGCACGCCGCAGGCAGGGCTGCGGCGTCATCCCCGGCGATAAGGTCCGCGGCCCCGAGCGCGAGGGCGGGCCGCAACCGCTTGCCGCCCGCGAAGAGGCTGTAGCGCACCGCCTCGACCAGCCGTACCGGCGCGTCGCGCCACGTGTTCAGATAGGCATCGAGCGCCTGTTCGGTTTTCGACGCCTTCTCCGCCAGAAATTCGGGAACATCCATCGGGTGCAGTATTCCTTGCGGGGAGAAACGACGCGATCGCGGCAAGCATAGGCTCGCCGCCGGCGGCGATTCAAGGAAACGAACCGCGACGCGCGGCGGTCCCGCGAGAATTCAGTCGCGGTCTTCGACCAGCGGCTTCGCGGTCACAAGCCCGAGATAATCGTCAAGCGCTCCGCCCGCAAGACAACAGTCGATGATCCGTTTTCCAAGCGGCAAGAGGTCCGGTTCCAGGTACGCGCGAAGTTGATCGTGGAAAAAGGCGGTCAGCATTGCCGCGCCCTGGTCGTAGGCGGCAAACCCGACCTCGGGCTGAGTTTCCACGCGCAGCAGCCAGTGGTCCAGGGTTTGCCCCTCGACCATGATGGTGTCGAGCGCATATCCCAGAAGCGGACACCGGGCGGGAAGTACCTGTCGCGGAGCGAACCAGGCGCCGCCGCGGCGAGCGAGATATTCGCGGGCGATCCATTGCGGCATGAACCCGACGCGCCACGCGCCGATGTACTGGTTCGGGCACAGGATGTAACGTACCTCGGGTGTGTGGAGAATCTGTTCGAGCAGCAGGTTTGCCTGGTGTACGCGACGGCCCGTCGCGAAGGGCCAGTAGGACCCGACGCCCTCGGAGGTCATGCCTTCCGACTCGACGATGCTGGGGTTGTCGTGCCCCCGCGGTGCGACCAGGCGCCAGAGCCACGCCAGGGCCGGCGGCAGAACGTGGAACAGCCCGATAATACCGTAGGATGGCGCGGACGCCGTGCACGGCGGCGTGCGCACGCCGAAACTGCGGATATCGACGCGGACGGGACCGTTGACCACATGGGGCACCGCTTCGCGCGGCAGCACGACGCGCGGATTCGGGCAGCGCTGCCCCGGCTTGTCCTCGATGTGTTCCCAAATCAGCGCTGTGCCGCCGGGCGCCGCGTCGATGTTGAGGAAAAGCAACGGCTGCGTCGCGTGAATAGTGACCGCTTCAAGGTGGGGGTCGGTGCCGTAACGGGTGATGTGGTTTGTGCGAACAAACCAGGCGTCCTCCGCGTCCATGAGTGCGAGCTTGCCGTCCCCGCGATCCAGCGAGGGGTGGCACAGCGCCATGTCGTCCGTAACCGGACGCAGTTCGCACGCGCGCGGCAGTACCACGTGCCGCGTCTCGCCGGTGACCGTGTTGACGCCGAGCACGAGCCGCCCGTCGGGTTCCCGGTGAACATGCTCGAGCATTTCGCTCTTGCCGCCCCCGCTCGCGCCCTCGTGCATTATCGTGACCTGATTATCGTAGGGCGTCATCACGCGAACCGTGGAACAGTGGGCGGTTACCCACTCCTCCTCTTCACCCAGATGGATCAACACGCCGTACACGCCCTTTTTCGCGCTCGGGCCGGGGTAGAGATTGTAGCTGAACAGTTCGTGCAGCCCCCGCTTGCGGTTGTGGACGACCACTTGCCGTCCCGCGAAATGCGTGTGTCGGAAAGGTGGCGCCACATAAATGACGGACTTCGGGCAGAAGTCTTCCGGCGGTTCGTCGAGGATACCCTGAAGCAGAGAAAGTCCAAAGGCGAAGAATCCCGCATTCGCGGGCGCGACCACCATCGAATCCACACCCTTGCCGGGCGCGCCCGCCACAAAGAAGAAGACCGCCAGTTCCTGCGTCTTCAGCCAGGCAAACGTTTCCTCCCGGACTTGCTCGAAGTCGGCCCCAAAGCGCTCGTCGAAGCGCGGCTTGTCCGTGGGGCTCTTATCGGCGATGAACATGCAATCCGGATCCCGGCGTCGCATGTATGGTTCGAGGTAGTTCGCCGCGACCCCGTTGCGCACGCGGCAGACCCGCGCCTCGACGACGCGGCCCACGCCGGGAATATCGTAAGCCGTGTCGTGCCAACCATCTGTGGCATCGCGACAAGCCAAGTCCACCAATTCATGGACGTCAGACGCCCGGAGATACCCGGGACAGGCGGCAAGGATCTCCGCCGCCTCGATGGGAATCTGGCAGCGCATCGGATCGAACCAGGTGGTCATACACGATTCCTCATCCGCGATTGGACAGGGTCAAGGCTCGGCAGATGAACGCCGCGGCCCGGGACTTGTTCAACACGTAAAAATGCACACCCGGTACGCCGTGCTCGACAAGCTCGTCGACCTGACGGGCGGCGTGATACAGCCCCACCAGGAATTGCCCCTCTTCGTCGGGGTGCGCTTCGAGCCGCTCCATGAGTTTGGGCGTAAGGCTCGCCCCGCAGAGCGCTGCGATTCGCTTAATCTGCGCAAGACTCGTGACCGGCAGGATGCCTGGCACAATCGGCACGTGGATGCCCTCTTGCGCGCACCGGTCGCGAAACCGATAGAAGTCGTCGTTGTCGTAAAAAAGCTGCGTGATGACCGCGTCCGCCCCGGCATCGACCTTCCGTTTGAGGTGCTCCATATCGGCAGCGCGGCTCGGCGACGCCGGGTGCATCTCCGGGTAGCCCGCCACCGCGACGCCGAAGCCCGGGAACTCGTCTCGGATGAGCGATACGAGTTCGATTGCATGCTGCAGCCCGTCGGGATGGGGCCGAAACGTCTTGTCGCCCCGGGGCGGGTCGCCGCGCAGGGCGACAATGTAAGCGATGCCGATATCGCGGGCGTGGCGAAGGTAGCCGCGCAAGTCCTCGTGTGACGCGCCGACGCAAGTGAGGTGCGAGGCCACGGGCAGCGCCGGATACTCCTCCATCACGCGGGTAAGCACCTGCAACGTGCGGTCACGGGTCGATCCGCCCGCGCCGTAGGTACACGTGATGTAGGCGGGCCCGCAACCCGTCAGTTCCTTCAGGTGCTGGAACAGATTGTTGAGGCCCTCTTCCGTCTTCGGCGGAAACAGCTCGAAAGAAAGGGCAAGCCGCCGTTGCCGGTAAATCTCGGATAATGTTGGATGCGCCATCCCGAAAGTGCCCGCTTGAGGATTCCAGGCCGCATTGTAGTCGGCGGAAACAACCGGCGCAAATGAAGGTTGCCGCGACGCCTTGTGTATCACGCCGCGGGCTTGAATTCGGTTGCTTGGGGTCGTGCTTGTATGCTTGCGGCGGTTTTTGTACCATGAGGGCGCGTGGTTGGCGCGGCGCGGGCCGCAGAGGAGGAGGGAGGCCGCAATGGACCTGGAAAACATGCTGACTGTCGAGGACGTCGCGCAGATCCTCCATGTCAGCCCGCTTACCGTGCGTTACATGTTCCGGCAGAAGCGCCTGCGCGGGTTCAAGTTCGGCAAGTCCTGGCGCACGACGCGCAAGATACTGCAAGAAGACATCGAGAATGTCGCCCGCAGTCAAGCGAACACGGCCCCTGAGACCCCGCGCCGCCGAACGAAGCGGTCCGTTCCGTCGGTCGCGGCGACAGTCGCGCCGGAAGAAAGCGTCCTGCCCGCCGATCCCGCTCCCAAGAAGGCCGCAAGACAGCGGGTCGAAAAGCGGAAAGAGCCCACGCCCGACGACATGCAGCAGACGTTGTTTTGAACCCGTTGCGTTGTTGTGTCGCGTGCGACATGGAAACGAGGGTCGCGTGTCCGGAGGAGACGGACCCTCGCCGTAGTGTTTCTTCCTTGAATCCCGACTCTCACGGTCGCGTGCCGCGTCCGCGATGACCGGCGAATTTCTTACGCACCTTGATGCATAGCGACGTTCTTCGCCACCTGCTCCCAGTTTACGACGTTCCACCACTGGGAGACATATTCGGCGCGGTTATTCTGATACTTGAGGTAGTACGCGTGCTCCCACACGTCGATCCCGAGCACGGGAATGCTGCCCCAAGGCGAGAGTTTGTGCTGATTCTCCGCTTGCAGGATGATCAGGCGCCCGTCCTCCGGGCGATAATGCAGGAGGCCCCAGCCGCTGCCCTCGACGCCCGTCGCCGCCGCCGAGAACTGCGCTTTGAAGGCGTCGAAGCCGCCGAAATCCCGCGTGATCAGGTCGGCCAGCTTACCCGTCGGTTGACCGCCGCCTCCTTTGCCCGCCGGCCCCATTGCGGCCCAGAACATCGAGTGCAAGTAGTGGCCGCCGCCGTTGAATGCGCACTTCTTCGACCAATACTCGATCTGCGCGTAGTCGCCCCCGGCGCGCGCCTTCGCCAGCGCGGCCTCGGCCGTGTTTAGTCCCTTCACATACGCCGCGTGATGCTTGTCGTGGTGAATGCGCATCGTTTGCTCGTCGATGTATGGCTCGAGCGCGTTGTAGTCATACGGCAGCGGCGGCAGCGTGTGTTCCGTCAACGCGCCCAGCCCGTCAGCCGACTCCTGCGCTTGCGCCGCGCCCGAGAAGATCGATACGCCGCCGGCCATGGTCGCCGCTGCGGCGACCGGCATCCCCGCCAACCTCAAGAACTCTCTGCGTGTGTTTTGCATATCTGTCATACTCCTGTGGGTTTCCGCCCGGTTACGTTGTCCGCTGTGTTCGTTGTGGCGCAGCCGCCCCTGGCTTTGGCCCGCACGCAGCGGAATCAATGGGAGAAACCCTCGGGACCGGCCAAACATTCCCCGTCTTCATGTTAAGCGGTGTCCTGATTACAGGAGCGCGGTCTCCGCGATCACGACGCCGTCTTGATCGGCGTAGAGGTAGTGGCCGGGGACAAAATCCACGTTCCCGAAGCGGACCGATACGCCACGCTCGCCGAAACCTTGTTTGAGCGTCTTCCTCGGGTGCGTGGCCAGCGCCTTCACGCCGAGATCAATTTGCGCAATGGCGGCCGCATCGCGAATACAGCCGTTGATCACGAGGCCGCTCCAATCATGCTCGAACGCGAGAGCGGCGAGTTGGTCGCCCAGCAGCGCGCGCCGCAGGGATCCGCCGCCGTCGACAACCAGCACTCTGCCCTGTCCCGACTCGTCGAGGCATGCGCGGACCAGGCTGTTGTCCTCGAAGGTCTTGACGGTCTCGATCCGTCCGTGAAATGACGGGCGGCCGCCGAAGTCGCGCAACGGCCCCTCGACGACGCGCACGCGGTCCTCGAATTGGTCACAAAGATCGGCGGTCGCGAAATTCATGTTGCGTCCTCCCGCTTTAGAATCGGCTGATGTCCCGTCCGAAGATAAAGGTGGTCAGCCAATTCTGCGCCACGAGTATCTTGTTGCGCATGCTGATGAGCTTGGTCACGTAAGCGGATCTCCAGAAGAGCCACGCCGTGAAGCCGCGCCCCTTCACGTTCTTCAAGTCCGCCAGCGCGCGATACTCGCCGATGTACGCCAGCATGCCCATGTGCCGGTAACGAAACGGCTTCGTTGGCATGCGGCGGGCCTTCCGATTCAAGTGCTTGGCGAGGTGTTTCCCTTGCTGCTGGGCCACTTGCGCCGTCGCCGGCAGGTCCTGGTCGGCCAGTATTGAGCAATCGCCGATGGCATAAACGTTTCTTGTGCCCACGACGAGGAAGTCCCGGTCCGTGACCAGTCGCTGCAAAGGCCCCTTGGGCACATCGATCGAACGCACCAGGTCGTTGGCGGCGATCCCCGTGGACCACACGACGAGGCCGCAGGGCGTATTCTCGCCGGTGTTGAGGACCACGGCGTTCTCCTGGACTTCCGCCACCTGACAGCCGGTGCGCACATGCACGCCTCCACGGCGGAAATGGCGCAGCGCGTACTTGCTGAGCTTGACGTCGAACGCGGAGAGAATGTCGTTGCGCGCTTCGAGTAGCGTGATCTTCACATATGGCATGAGGTCCGGAAACCAGCGCGATAGATCCTGCCGCGCAAAATCGTGCATTTCCGCGGCGAATTCGACGCCTGTCGGTCCGCCGCCGACCACAACGAAATGCAGCAGCATGCGCACTTCATCCAGGTCGCGTTTCGGTTTGCTCGCGCGCTCGAAGCACTCGATAATCCGCTGCCGGATCGCCCGCGCGTCGGCCAACTCCTTCATGAAGAAGGCGTGTTGATCAACGCCGGGCACGCCGAAGGTGTTGCTGACCATGCCCACCCCGATTACGAGGAGGTCGTATTCGAGTTGAAAGGGCGTGTTGCGAAAAAAGCCTTCGCAATGAGCAATGTTGTTTTCGAGGTCCAGCCGGACGCACCGGGCCTGATGGAAGCGGATGTTCCGGCGCGCGGTGCGGATCGGCTCGATAATGCTCCGAAACTCGATGGTGCCCACTGTCGTGCTCGGCAGCAGCGGTGTGAACAAGAAGTGATTGCGCGGGCTCACGATGATCACCTCGTACGAATCCACGTCAATGGCCTTGACGAGACTGAACGATGCGAAGCCCGTACCCAGAATAAGCAGTCTTGGACGAATCGCGTTCATGGAGGTTCCAGGCGCCCGTTCCCCCGGAAGTGCGGTTTCCGCGGCACGAATTCAAACAAGCGCCCGGCCTCCGTTTATTCCCGAGACTATCGATCAGGCGCCGGCGAAAGTCCCCGATGCTGCACGCCGCTACTCAACGATGAAGCCGTCCTTTTCGAGTTCCTTAGACAAGTCCGCGCGCGAAATGCCGGTGTAGGCGAGTATCTTTTTCGGGTCCGGTTCGGCGAAGTACTTGCGCAGGCGGCGGCGGTGCATCAGTTCGGCGATGACCAGCGGATCGTCCGATTCGAGCACGTGCAGTGTGCGCAGTTTGACCCGCTTCATAGCCCCGCGCCAGTCCTCGAGCGTAGTCGTCACATTCAGCGGCAGCTTTCCGGCCCGATTGTAGCGCATGAGAAAGTTGACGAAGGCGTCCCCGTCGTGGCCCTCCTGAATCGCCTGCGTGAAGGAATCCTTGGTGACCTGATAAACCGTGGCCTGCCCCGTACTCAGGCGGGTCGCAAACTGATCCAACGGGACGGTGAGGAGCGGGTCCATCTCCTCCGTGGGCACGACAATCTCGAAGTTCGGCTGCACGACGAATTCGCACTTGCGCGCGGGAAAAGCGCTTTGCAGACACGCCGGGTCGCGGTTGGTGATCAGCAGTTCGCCGAGTTCCGTGATACGGAAGAGGCTCGAACCGCCGTCCTCGGCGCGGTCCACGATGCCGAGCCAGTAGAAGGTCTCTTCGAGGGATCGCGCAAGGCGGCTCTCCCAGTGGCCGGAAACGCTCGGGCTCATGTACTGCCATAGCGCGCCCTTCTGGCGCAGCACGGGCTGGGCGCTTTCCTCGCTGGACTGCGTGGCGCATTGCACAAATTCCACCGCGTCGTACCACGCTCCGACGCGCACGTCCTCGATCGACTCGGCCAGCAGTTTGCGGGAAACCGCTTCGTCGCCTTGGGATACGAACCACTCGTACAGGATGCGGTGCCGGCTGACGCGGTCGAGCGCCAGCAGCGAATCGAGTTCCCCCGCGCGGAGCGTATCATCCACGCGCACGAGCCACCCCACACCTTGCGCCGCCCAGAGACACGTGTTCAGCGACGGATCCGCGTCCTCCGCGACGATCTCCTCGAGACGCCGCCGGTCCTCGCGGAACATGTCGCCGTCGCCCCGTAGCCGAGCGGGTCGCGCGCCAAGGGCGGCCACGAGCTGGCAAATCGCGTCGGAAAGTCCCAGTTGTTGTCCCTGGAACCGCGCCGGGGTTGTGCGAACGGGTTTTGGTTTAGTCTTCTTCGTGCCTTTGCGCGCCGCGGCTTCGCGGTACTGGCGAATCTCCGCGAGCAGTCCCGCTACCCGTACGAGCCGGTCCTCCGCATCGAAGCGGAACATCTCGAAGAGTGCGAACCCCCGGAATAGCTCCCACAATGCCTGCTCGATATCGAATTCGGCGGCCCCGTGCGCCGCGCGCAACTTCGCCACGGGCATGAGCCCGTCCTTCGATTGCCATACGATGTCGAAGAGTTCGCGGGCCGTCTGCGAGAATCCGCGAGACGCCACGTAGGCGACAATCGAATCCGGATGCTGATAGACCCGCTGGAGCAACTCTTCCGCCGCGGTTTTCTTCGCGACGGGTTCATGCAGGTCGAGCAGTTCCTCGATGCGGCGAAAATCATGGGCGTCCAGTCCCTTGATTCTGCGGATGAGTGCGGGGACGTCGCCGCGATTCTCGAGCCCTTCGCTGATCCGCCGAACCGCGGTGTGTCCCTCGGAGACCAGTTTGACCTTGGTCAGGTCTACGTAAAGCAGCCGGTGATTGACGTCAAGCAGATACTCGACTTCCTCTTCCGGGATATCGAGTTTCTTCGAAAGAAAACGTGTTGTAAGCCCCGACTTGCTGTTCCCGACCAGTTCGTTCGCGATCCGAAACGCCGCGCGGCTCATCCCTTCCAGGGACACCAACAAACTCGCGCCATGACGCATCCAGCACAGCCCTCTATCCGCTCGAGGCCCCTCGACCCGCTTTGCGCAACGCGCGCAAGTAAGTCGTCATTATAAACGATGACTGACGGTCTGACAAGCGTCGCATCGCGAATCGGTCGTCTTTGCCGCGCTTTTCATGCCCGCTCCACTCCGGTTTTGCTATGATCGGTATCGCGCCGAGAGACTATCGTCATGCGCTACCGACAACGCCTGGCCCTGTCCGCCGTGGCCTCCCTCTGCGTTAATCTGGCCGTGCTGCTCGTTCCCTGGCAACAGCAGGCCGCGCGCGCACGGGTTTACGACACGCCGCTGGTGGTGCGGATCCAAACCGAGCCGCCGCGCGCGCCCGAGCCGCCTCCGTCGCCGCCGCAGGTCGTCGAAGCGACCGTCGAAGCGCACCGGCCTGTCGAGGAGACAAACCTACTATCCGACCGTGATGCCGTCGCTGCGGACGCCGTACAGCACGACGGGACCGAGCCGGGGCCCCGGCTGGACGAACAAGCCGACCTTGTTTCGTTGCCCGCAGTGCCCGCGCCTCCACGGGAAGCGCCGCCGACAGCCGGGATCGAGGAGCACCGAGACACGCCGCGCCCCAAGGATGCGCAGAAAACGCGTCGAGCCGCGGACGCGGAAATCGAAGGCCTCTTGGACGCACCGGCGCCGGAACGGCCAGATGCGGACGCGGATGACGCGGGGCGTGCGGAAGAGCGGCGGGTGCTTGCGCAGGTGCCGCCACCGTTGGCGGATGCGCCGCAACGAGGTCGCGGGCGAGTCGACGGGCGGGTCCTCGAGCGCGGCTTCACGAGCTTTGAGGCGCTTCGGGACGACGTGGCCGCTTACTACCTGCATCATATCAAGCCCTTGATTCGACGCAGTTGGATCACGATCATGTTGACGCGCTACTCGGGATCGACACGCGCCGTGGCGGAAGTCGAGCTCGCGATCGCGCCGGACGGACGTATCGTCTCGGCGGTCGTGGTCGGCGAACCGACGAGTCGCATTTACGCGGCGTTGTGCCGGGAATCCATCTTGCGGGCGGGGTCGTTCAAGCCGTTCCCGTTCCGCGTCCCGCCCGAGTACCGGGATGAGAACCTGGTCATCCACTGCACGTTTCAGTGGCAATAAGGGACCTGCATGTTCGAGACCTTTGCTCTCCTGCAACAAGGCGGCTGGACGATGCTGCCGTTGGCCGCGTGCTCGGTGGCCGCCGGGACCATCATCATCGAGCGCGCGATCGCTCTGCGGCGTCGGCGGGTGCTGGACGGGCGCATCCTGCGCGCCATCGACGAGTACGTGGGCGGCGCGCCGCCCGGCGAGGTGACGCGGGTTTGCCGGCGCCACGATGGTCCGTTGGCGCGTATCATTCTTGAGACCCTGCGCACCCAGGACCTCGACTACCATCAGGCCGTCGAGCGCATGCACGCCATCGGCCGCATCCAGGCGGCCTATCTCGATCGCGGTCTCACGGTGCTCGAAATCGTCGCGGCCGTCAGCCCCTTGTTCGGGCTGCTCGGGACGGTGCTGGGCATGGTGCGGGTTTTCGACGCGATCAGCGCGGCGGGTTTGGGCGACCCGAACGTACTGTCCGCGGGCATCTCGCAGGCGTTGGTTACGACCGTCGCCGGACTTTGCATCGCAATTCCGGCGCTCGCCTTCCACAGCCTGTACGCGAAGCGCGTGGAAGACCTCGCGAGTGAAATGCAAGACAGGGCTACCGAGTTCATCGTCCGGCTGCATGCGCGCAAGAACGCCCAGTGAGGGCGGGCCACCTCACCGCCGCCGGATGCGTATCTCGGTACCGACGACTTCGTATCCGAATTCCGCGATGGGCCACTGCCGGACGATCAGGTCCATTACCGTGGCCACCCGCACATGGGTCATGACGGCGAAATTGACCGGCAGGTCTTCCAGCCCCGGCGCGACGCGGACCGGGCAACCCAATTGGGCGCTCAGCGCCGGCAGCGTGGCCTCGAGCGTCAGCGCGGCTTGATACACAAGGACCTGCTCGGCGGTGTCGGGTTGTCGCGGAAGCTCGACGTATACGCGCCTCGCGAGAAGTTGTTGTTGATCAGGCGTGAGCGCTTCCGCGTTCAACAAGGCGCCGCTCGGGTTCCTGTTCGCCATCGAGCGGATGAAAATGTACTCGTCCGTGCTTTCGATGGCGAACGCCTGCGGACTCAGCCGGGCCGACTGGAGGATCGCGTTGAGGACCGCCGGAAGCGGCGCGTCCGTCAGGAAGAATTCGCCGCACGGGGTTTCAGCGACCACGTTGTCCGCCACGACGGTGATCCCGAGGTTTCGACTAAGCACGCCAAACACGTTGTACAACCGCGTTCCGTTGCCGAACGAAATGCTTGTCCGTGGCTCGGCGTAGCGCGGCGCCAGCACACCCTCGACGTTAATGCTCCGCAACACCTCGTATTCGGGAGGATGCAGGAAGTAGTAATACGCCGTCGCATGAGCAACAAGGCCCGTTTCCTGCGTCAAGCGCCGCACGAGGAACTCGTAGTCGTTGCGATGCAACTTGACCGGTCCTACCGGACGTTCTTCGAGGCCGTTCATCAGCACAAGACCGCCGCCGCATTCCTCGCCCAACCGGCGCACGGTGGCGCCCAAAGTGCTTGCTTCCCCGTGAAAAGTCACGGACGGGAACTTTCCCGGCTCTGCGGCGTCCGGGCGTCCATCGCCGGGCGTCGCGCAGCCCGCCGCGGTAAGCAGGGATGAGACAAGTACGAGACCGCTGTATCCGCCGAGGAAGTTCTTCATGCAGGCATTCATACTCCCGAGGGCGCGGGAGTTTCAAGGCGATCAGGCCGTGTACGAATACGAAGAGGCCGGGCTCCTTGCCCTGATCCGAGGGCGCCCCGTATACTGCTTCCATGATTGCCTTGATGATCACATGCCTCTGTCTTGCTTTGGGGCAGGACGCCCCGCCGCGGGATGACGACGTGAAGACGTACGTTATTACCTTCGATGACGGCGAAGTCGTCCACGGGACCTACCAGGAGGCGGGCGAACAGGTAACGGTTACGGTGGATGCCCCCTGGATTGAGACGCCGCCAGTCAGGCGCACGTTGAAAAGCAAGGTCAAGGACTATCGCCTCGAACTGCGCCATCGACGGGAGGAACGGCACGAGCGGGAAGCCCGCGAGGCCGGCTTCCAGCGGGTGCGGAACGAGGCCGGCGAATTCTACGTGCGGACCGAGGAGGTGGAACTGGCGCAACGGGCGCGAGAGATGGCGGCCCAAGTCGAAGCGCGCTTTGCCCCGGACGCGGCGGACGTCCCGATCGCGCGCCCCGGCGAGTCGGGTTTGAACGATGGGGCAGGGGGGGGCGTCGCGGCGGAGGATATCGGTCTTCTCCAGCGTTACGGTTGGCAGGCGGTTATTCTCCTGGCGGGGTTGGGGTTCACGGCGGTGGTGTTGTGGCTGACCTTTCTCGCCGGCAAGTCGTAAGGCGCATGTCAGTCGATCATTCCTTCAGAGCGATAATCTCGTGGGCATTGACGGGCTGCGCCTTGCCCTTCAACATCACCGCGCCAATGGGCTGCGACGCGACGCGGTCCTTGATTTCATCCCAGAGTTCCTGCCCCACGACGACCGTCCCGGGGCCGGCCATGTCGCAGAAGCGCTTCGCCGTGTTGACGCGATCGCCGACGACCGTGAACTCCATGCGCTGCGGCGAGCCGACGTAACCCACGATGACTTCTCCCGTCTCGATGCCAATCCCGAGGTCCAAGGTCGTGCGTCCCTCCTGCCGCCGCTGCTCGTTCAGTTCCGCGTTGCGCTGCAGTATGGCGAGGGCGGCGCGCACGGCGCGCATGGCGTCGTCCGGCGCGCACAGGGGCGATCCGAAGACCGCCATGAGTTCGTCGCCGATGTACTTGTCCAGGGTGCCGTGGTAACCGAAGATGATCGCGGTCATGGCCGTGAAATGCTCGTTCAACAGCTCGATAAGCTGCTGCGGCTGCAATTGCTCGGCGATCTTGCTCGAACCGCGGATGTCGCAGAACATGGTCGTGACCCGCTGCTTGCGCCCGCCCAATTCAAGCCGGCTTTCCTCGCTGATAATCTGCTCGACAATGGCGGGGGAGAGGAAGCGTCCGAGGTTGTCCCGTTTCTTCTCTTCCTCGACGACCTGTTGGTGAAGGCGCACATTGTCAATGGCGAGCGCCGACTGGTTCGCGAGCGACTGGAATAGTTCAAGGTCTTCTTCGCCGAAGGCCGACGACGCCTTGGTCGTGTCCACGTAGATCGATCCGATGACCCGGTCGTGGATGGCGAGCGGCACGGCCATCGCGGCGCGAATCTGGTTGCGGATGATGCTCTCGCGCATGCCGAATTCCCGATCCTTCGATCGATCGGCCATGAGCACCGGCTCGCCGTCGATGGCCGCGCGTCCCGCGACGCCCATGCTCGGCGAACTTGCCTCGAGGTCGCGCCCCATGCCGCGGGCGACCTTTACGATCAGATTCGTCGTGCCTTCCTCGCGCAGCATCAGAAATCCCCGCTCGGCGTCCATGACGTCCAGGGCGATATCGAGCAGGCTGGAGAGGCGGGCGTTCAATTCGAAATTCGAGGCCATCACCTGGCTGGCGCGATGCAGCGCGGATAGGCGCCGATACGCCCGCCCCATCTTCACAACCTCTTCCGAACTGAGTTGTGGCACGGCGACCGTCTTTTCCCGGACCTGGACGGGGGTGCGGGTGCCAATCATGGTCATGCTGTTGCCCACCCGATCCATCTCGGCGCGAATCTCGTTCATACTGCGCGCGAGCCGCGATTCTTCTTGCGGCTTCGCCGCTGCGGCGTGTTCGCGGCGCGTATCGTCTCGGAAGACGAGGCGGCACTTGCTGCCGAACCAGAGTTCATCCATATGCGCCAGCACCCGCTCGACGATGCGCTGCCGATTCACGTAGGTGCCGTTAAGGCTCCTGAGGTCCACCAGCAGTGTCCGATCGCCCTGGAGGCAAATCTTCGCGTGATGCCGCGACACTTCGTCCGCCACGAGGACCACGTCGCTGTCCTCGGCGCGCCCGAAGCGCGTCTCTTCCTTGCGGAGTGGCACCGTCATGGGGGGGACGCCCGGTTGTTCGATGATGACGTGCGGCATAACCTTCCCTTTATGCGCGATCATAGCGGGCGCGGGGAAAACCGTCAAATGGCGGCAGACGGGAATGGATTCGTGCCATGAGTGGTTGGTATCATGCTGATCGCGCCGGGCGACCCCGCCCGTGTGTTAGTTCTTGGGGACGGATAGAAGGCCGCCTCCATATACTTCCGGCTTCGCGCCCAGGAGAAATGCCGCCATGCGTGTTTGGATTTGCGCCCTGTACATCGTCATGCCGCTTGCGCTCTTGACGTATGCGGGATGTGTTCCTTCGGAACCCCGCCAGGCGCCCGCCACCCCCGCGCCGGTTGTGCCTGCGCCAGTCGCGCCTGCCGCGGAAGAACCACCCGCCGTTCCCGCACCGGTTGCGCCGGAGATGCAGGAATTGGCCGTCGCTCCGTCCAACCCGCCGTCACCCGCGGCGGCACAGGCGTCCGCGGCGGCGGCCCAAGCGCAACCGGGACACGGTTCGCTGGCGTTCCCGACGGCGGAACAACTGGCGACTGCGGAACTGGCATCGGTTACCGTGGCGCGCATCGATGATGAACTGCTTTATACCGTCTCCGGTTCGTTCGAACTGAGCGGAACGATTACGAAGTCGTCGCCCGAGGACGTGGAATGGGTGTTTAAGGGCCAATGCACTTTTCCGACGGGCGGATACACGCTGGGGACGCCGTACTCGAACGCGGACGTGGACGCGCCGTCGAGCCTGATCATCTATATCCCCGTCACGCTGCCCCCGAGGAACGCGGTCCTCACCCAAGCGCTTGAGACCCAGTCGTTCGAACATCGTTTTAGCGCCCCGAATGACGTCGACATCGCGGTGCAATTCTCGTCGCCGTAAGACACCCGGCCTTCGCACTATGAGGCACGAGAACGCACGAAATCAGGCGCGCCGGAACGGCGGGCAGGGGACGCCGCCGGGGGCCGCGCCTCTGCGTGAGAAGTGCCGCCGTTATGGGATTCGTTTCAAGAAGGCGCTTGGCCAGAACCTCCTGCTCGACGGCAACATCAACCGCATCATGGTCGATACGGCGGCACTGTCGCCCGAGGACGATGTGATCGAAGTGGGCGCGGGACTAGGCGCGCTGACGACGCTGCTCGCCGAGCGGGCGGGCCGGGTGCTCGCCATCGAGATCGACCCCACGTTCATGCCGTGTCTCGAAGACCAGTTCGGCGCGATGCCGCACGTGCGCCTCTTTCGCGGCGATGTGCTAAATCACGATCTCAAGGCCCTGATCGACGAGTTCCTTCCCGGCGGGGAGCGGTTCAAGCTGGTAGCAAACCTTCCTTACTACATCACGACGCCGCTCTTGTTCCATTTCCTCGAATCGCCGGTGTTCTTCGCGCGCCTCGTGGTCATGGTTCAGGCCGAAGTCGGCAGCCGCCTCGTGGCGCCTGTCGGCGCGGAAGACTACGGCGTGCTCGGCGTCGCGTCGCGCATCCATGCCGAGGTCGACATCGTGCATCAGGTGCCGCGCACGTGTTTCGCGCCGCGCCCGAAGGTGGACAGTTGCATCGTGCGGTTTCGATGTCGTCAGCGTGATCGGCAAACCATTAAGCAGGACGAGAACGTGCTCAAGGTCGTGCGCGCCGCCTTTACGCAGCGCCGCAAGACCCTGCGCAACGCCCTCGGCAATGCGCGCCTCTTCGGGCTTGCCCGGGAGGACGTGCTCGCGGCGATGGAGGAGGCCGGCATCGATCATGGCCGCCGTCCGCAGACCCTTGACCTGGACGAGTTCAGACGAATAACGTCCGCGCTGCAAGCGCGACTATGTTAAGATATGTCGTGGCGCGCGCGTCGTGCCCATGATTGAGAGTCACGGGCGGGATGCCCGTGCCACGGTGGAACCGGGTGATATACGACCATGACTCAAGGCGCGGCAAACCCGTATCTTCAGGTGATTGAGAGCCTGAGCAGCGGCGTGCTCGCCGTTGATGACGACGGAATCATCCTGATTGCGAACCCGGCCGCGTGCGGCCAATTGCACGTGCCGCCCACGCGCCTCCGCGTCGGCGAGCGGCTCGTGACGGATAACGGCCTCGAACCGCTCGGCGAGGTCCTGCGCGAAATCGCGGAAGGCGACGCGCCCATCACCCGGCGCGAACTGCACATCACCACGGCGGACGGCGAGCGCAAGGTCATCGGGTTGAGCGCGTCGCCGCTGGGCGGGGAAGTCGAACGCAAGGGAACCATTCTGCTATTTGTCGACCTGACCGAAGTGCGGCGCCTCGAACACATCGCTTCCCTGAACCGGCAGTTAGCGGAGGTCGGCGAACTCACGGCGGGGGTCGTCCACGAACTTCGCAACCCGCTCAGCGTCATCGCGGGCATGGCCGAACTGCTCGTGCGCCGGCTCGAGGAGGGAGGACGCGACCATGCGACGGCGGTGCGCATCGTGCAGGAAGCCGGTAACCTTGAACGGGTCATCCGCCAGTTCCTGGGCTTCGCCAGGCCCTTCGACCTCGAACCCACCGCGTGCAACGTCAGAGAGATCGTGGACCGCGCCCTCCAACTCACCCAGCCCGCCGCGCAGGCAAAGGCGGCCAATGTCCGCGTCGCGTGTCCGGACCAATTACCCGCGTTCCGTGGCGACCCCGTCAAGTTGTCGCAGGCTCTGGCGAACATCATCGGCAACGCCATCGACGTGCTGCAGCCGAACGGAGAAGTCCGCGTGAGCGCCGTCGTGGACGGGGCCGTCATGGCCTTCATCGTCGAGGACAATGGCCCGGGCCTCAAGCTGCAGCCCGGCGAGGACCCCTTCGCTCCCTTCTTTTCACGGAAGACAGGCGGCACGGGCCTCGGCCTCGCGATCGTCCAGCGCATTATCGCCGCGCACAACGGGACCGCCTCTTTCGCGAACCGCGACGAAGGCGGCGCCCGCTTCGAACTGCGCATCCCGCTGTAACCCAACGTGGTGGTACGCCCCGCGAATCCGTCGCCTCATCCCAAGTCTATTCATGAAGAATCTCCGCGGAATGAACGCGGTTTCTTGTCGATGGCGCTACGTTTGACAAGAGTCTATCGATTCTGACATCGTAATACGCCAGATGATCGATGGAGGTATCGAAATGCAGGCTGTTACCGTATCGCCGAAATACCAGATCGTGATCCCGCGTACCGTTCGCAAGTTACTCGGTATCCAACCGGGGCAGAAGATACAGGTCTTTGCGCACGAGGGGCGCATCGAACTGGTTCCCGAACGCGATATCCGAAAACTGCGCGGTTTCCTGAAAGGGATCAACACGCGCCTAGATCGCGAGGAGGATCGGGTGTGAATCTCGTGGACTCCTCCGCCTGGTTGGCCTATTTCGCCGACGAGTCGGGCGCCGATCGGTTCTTGCCCGCACTGAAGGATGCGACCGCGCTCGTGGTCCCGACGGTGGTGGTGTATGAAGTGTTCAAGGTTGTCCTGCGTGAACGGGACGCGGACTACGCCCTTCGGGCCGCTGCGGCCATGCATCGCGGTACGGTCGTGGAACTCACTTCCGAACTCGCCATGGCGGCCTCCCGGCTCAGCCTCGAATACGCGCTGCCCATGGCCGACAGTATCGTTCTCGCCACGGCCCAGGCGTACGAAGCGACCGTGTGGACCCTCGACGCGCACTTCAAGGCCCTGCCGAACGTGAAGTACTTTCCGAGACGGTGACCCCTCGGGCGCAAAGCAGCACGGCTCAGACTTCGAGGCAGCCGACGGCCTCATCCCGTTTCGCGGGGCAGGTGGGTCAACACGACCAGATAGTTGACGTTGTGGGGTAGCCAGCACTCGTTCGACTCGAAGGCGGGGATATCGACGCCGGAAAGGTCGAGGGAGGGCCGGTCGTCGCCGCCGCCGCGATAGGTGATTCCGTTGATGACGCTGCCCGGGACCGCGCCGCGCGGCACGCCGGCGAAGGTGTATCGATGGTGGTACGTGGGCGGGAAGGCGTCGCCGCAGCCTTCCATGAGGCTGGTGTTGAACGGGTTCATGCCGAGGACCCAGTTGATCTGGTCGTAGGCGAAGCGGAGATAGCGCGGGTCCGGTTCGTGGCGGTAGGCCATGAGCGCGACGGCCGCCGCGCCGAGCAGGTGGCTGTTCGTGCCCACGCGCCACTGGGTCGCCTCGGCGGGCGTGTTGAAGAAGTTCGGGTTGTCCGGCGTGCCGAACGCACACACGCCGAAGGGGTTGTCCGCCAGCGGCAGTAAGGCGTTTGCCTTCGCAACCAGGGCGGCGCGAAGCGCGGCGGCGTGGTCCACGCCGAAGGCGGCGTCGTAACGGCGCACGGCCTCGATGAGCGTATACGAGACGTGGGCCGCGTGGATATCGCCCGGGCCGGGATTGCCGCTGTCAAGGCCGCGCATGGTCTCCCGCGCAATCTCGGCGTACCGTTGGTCGCCCGTCGCGGCGAGCAGATCGAGCGCGGCGCTCAGTTGAAACGGGCCGCGCCGCCCCTGAGCGAGGGACCATTCGAAACTGCGCGCCGCAGTCTCGACCCACGCCTCGCGGGGCGCGCCGCCCGCCGGTCCCGCCACATCTTCCGCCAAGATCGCGGCAATACGCGCGAGCGCCGCTTGGTGGTGGCTTGGGTCAGCTCCGTCCTCCCGCGACATGTGGCGTTCGTCGCCCGTGCCGGGGATGTTGTCTGTCTCCATTTCCGGCGGTCCCCAGTAGCCGTAACCCGAGGTGACCGTCCCGCGCGCGGAGCCGTCTGGCGCAATCATGCGTCGCGCGCGGTCGCCGCCCCAAAGGATTTCATCGAGCAGGTCCGCGCGCCCGTTGCCGTCCTCGTCCCATGCGTCGAATGCTTCGGGACACCCCGCGTAGACGTGCAGCAGCCCGAGCACATACGGGGCGTTGTGGTACGTGTTGTAATCGCCCGCGTCGTGCCAGCCGCCCCAGCACTCGCACTGCGTCTTCCCGTCGGGGCTCGCCGCGTCGTCGAGGTGGCACGCCTTGTGGAAGCCGGGCACGTCCGCGCCGCACCGTTGGTAATAGAAGAATCGGTACGCCGGGCGCGCGGTGCGTTCCCATAACAGGCGGTCGCCAATCTCGAACTCGTAAGAAACGGCCGTCGCGTCGTCCAATTGCGCGAGAATGCGATAAACGCCCGGCGCCTCGAAGTCCGTAAAGACGCCGTGCCAGTACTCGTAACCCCAGTCGCTTTCATGCGCGCCCACGATACGGCCCCGGTATTCGAGCGCGCCGCGCCGGATCTCTTCGTCGCCCTCGAGCACGACGTACTCAGCCTTCTCCGCGGCCCAATTCGCCTGTACCACGAACGCCTTTGGCGCGCCGACGTCGTATCCGACTTGGTTCACGAGCACCATAAGCTCCGGCGGCTCGAAGAACACCCCTTCGAGACGTGCCGCGTCCCACCAGACCTCGCCCTCGGCGTTTTCAAGGACGAGTTGCGCCCAGCGCGTCCGACCGTGACGCAACGCGAAGCAGGGTTGCTGATCCGTGGAGTGCAACCACCGGGTCCAACCGTCATCTTCGGGGTGCGCTTCGAGGACGACTTCGTCAATCAATCCTGAAGCGCCGAGGAAACGCAGACGCGGCGCGCGCGCCCCCGCGCCGTGGGAGAACACCTCGATTCGCGCGCCACGCATGCGCGGGTCCACGGTTATCGCGCCCGAGGCAATCGTCACGGGACCCGCGGCTTTCAGCGCGCTCGCGCCTTCGCGCGCGTGCCTCCCGTCCAGTTCCCAAGACGCGTCGGCCGTCGTAGTAGGCGACTCGATACGCCAACCGATGGGGGCGCCCCGGTGCTCCTTCGGGTGTTCAAAGTCGCCTCGAAGCGGCAATGCGCGCACGGCCTTCCGGGCGCGCGGCGGCGGCGGTTCGTCCGCCGGCAAGACGGCGGCGGTCTGCTGTGCGTCGCCACGACGCGCGGGCCACGGCAGGAGATACGGCTCGTGGGCGCCGTCCAGCGTGAGGCAGCGCAGACTGTGGTCGCCGCCGCAGACCAGAACCTCCGTCTTGCCGTCCGCATTCACGTCGGCGATGGTGGCCGAGTGGATCAGGCGCAGATTCGTGCGAAACCGCCACTTCGGCTCGCCGCGACTGTTCAGGCAATAGAGCGCGTGGTCCGCCGCGGCGGCCAGCACCTCGACCGCGCCGTCGCCGTCCACGTCGCCCAGTGTTGGCGCGATCGTGCCCGGCATGGCGGTGGTAAAGGTCCAGCGCAGGAGCCCCGACGCCTCGAATGCGTACAGGGTGCCCTGCATGTCGCCGATGACGATTTCCTTCGCCGCGAAGGCCTTGCGAAGCGCGGGCGGGTCGTAGAGGTTGCGGTCAATATCGCCCACGGCAATCGACGAACCGGTGGTCGTGTCCACCGACGCGAACAGCGCGGCGCGCCAGCGCTCTTCGCCCGTGGCGGCGTCAAAGCACCAGAGCGTATTGTCATCGCGCGATGCGGCGATCAGCGAATGCGCGCCGTCGCCCTCGAGGGCCGTAACGACCGGCCCGCTCACGAAGTCGAACGCCGTCGTCTGTCGCCAACGCAATGTGCCGTCCGCGGTAAGACAAAACGGGCCTTCCTTCGCGCAACCGAGAATCTCGGCGCGCCCGTCGCCGTCGATATCCGCCGCGGCGAGCGGACATTGCACTTCCAGGGCGGTGTCCTCCTCTCCCCGATACCGCCACAGCAACTCGCCGTCCCGGTCGATCGCTAGCACACCGTCATATTTCGTGCCGTAGATGATTTCCTCGACGCCGTCGCCGGTTATGTCCGCCCAGAGCGCGCCGCCCCACTCGACCGCGCCGACCGGCTTGCGCCACAGCACGAGGCCGTCCCCGGCGCGCAGACACGTCAATGACCCGTCTGCATTGCCGACGACAAGGAGGCGCGGCGCGCCTTCAACGAAGGAACTCAACGCCGGGGCGGAGATAAGCCGTTTCGTCCAACCCGCGCGTTGTTCCCAGAGTTGTTCGCCCCGCGCGTCAATGCAGCGGAGCGTTTTCGCCTCGCTGTCGGCGATAATTGTTTCGAGGCCGGGCGCGTGATGCATGTCGGCGACAAGGGGCGGCGCGTAGAGATTGGACAGCGCCTGATACTCCCACTTCAGTTTGGGATCCGACGCACCCGCCGCGATCGCGCAGAGGATTCCTGTGGTCAGCATGATGCGGGGCGTCTTCACGGCTGGCCTCCTTTGTCCGAAAACCCGGGGGACTGGCACAATCGACCCCGCGTGGCGCGGGGGAGACGTGCCTGTCCCCGATCCGCCCGTACTCTCATCGCGGCGGCATGGCGGCGAATCGGAATCGTTTCAGATGCGCGATCGTGCTTACCATGAGCGCGTTATTGCGGATGTCGCAGGCGTTCGTGCGCGATTCGGGCAGGTCCACGTCGCGCAGGTCGAAATACGGGCGGTCGTCGCCGGGGCCTTTCGGGCCGATACCTTTTGCAATCGCGCCCGGCATGGCGCCGCGCCGCGTCCCGGTGAACACGCGCAGGTCATGATACGCGGGCGCGCGTTCGTGGCCGAGCCCCTCGACCAGGCAGAGGCCGAAGGGGTTGTCGCCAAGCAGCCAGTTCAATTGATTGTGAATAAAGCGTAAATACTCGGGTTTCGGCGCGAACCGATACGTCCGCGCCATAAACTCCGCCGCCTGAAGGACATATTGGGTATTGCCGTCCGCCGCGCCGTCCTTTCCGTCAGGGCCGCTGAAAAAAACGGGCTTGTTCGGCGGGCCGTACGTGCACACGCCGAACGGATTGTCTGCCAGCCGCAGGAGCGCGTCGGCCTGCGTCGTGAATTTCATGCCGATCTCGATGGTGCTGAAACTGCCGAATTCGTCGTCGTGCGCGTTGATGCTGTCGACAAACTCGAGGTCCACACCGGGAAACAACTCCTGCGCGCGTTCGCCAAAACGATCCTCCCGCGTGGCGAGATACAGATTCATGGCCGCGGCGAATTGCCCCGGGCCCCGCCAGCCCGCCGCTAGGTCGCGATCAAGGGCTTTGGCGACGGTGTCCACATACGGCTGTCTGTCCTTGACGTAGCGCGCAAGGCAGGCCAGACCGGCTAAGTGAAGGGCGGTATCGTCCGTGTGTTCCGCGTGCCGATCGTCGGCCGTGCCGGGCGCATTGTCCGTGTCGCGCCCGAAGGGTCCGCTGTAATCGGGTGTCGCCTGCACGCCCTGGTACGCCGTCGTTTCGTGACTCAGGAGTCGCTTCACGTAATCCGCGCCCCAGACCAACTCCCCGAGTATGTCGTTGACGCCGTCGCGGTTCGTGTCGAGCGCATCGAAGCGCCACGCCGCCGCGTCGTAGGCCTGAGCGAGTTTCCAAAGCACATAGGGATTCGTCAGTTTCGCGCCCAGCCCGTTGTCGTACCAGCCGCCCGATAACGGCAGCGCCTCCTTCGTTTCCGGGTCCACCGCGTCATCGAGGTGGGCCGCGGCCTGGAAGTTCGGGATTTCGACGCCAGACCGCTGATAAGTGAAGTGGTTCAAAGCGACAGGCAGGACTTTGTCCCAGAGCAGGTCCTTGGCGATATCAAAGACGTCGGATTCCGCGCTGTGTCCGTCCAGCGTCACGCGAATACGATACGCGCCGCCGCGTTCGAAATCCGTAAACTCGCCGCGCAGGTAATAGTAATCCCAGTCGCGTCCATTGATGTCGGTTATCTTTTCCGCGCTTCCGAGCGAGCCGCCGTAGACCGACTCGCCCGTATCCGAGCGGATTTCAAACGTGGCCGACGCCGGCGCGAAGTTGCTGTAGGCCGTGAAACACTTGGGGCCTTGCGACTCGTAGCCCACCTGATTGTAATAGACGCCCACCTTGGGAACGCGCTCGTATTCGCCGTAAAGCTGCGCGCCGTCCCACCACGCCGCTTCGCCGTCCCGCGCCTCCGTAATCAGGACCAGCGCGAAGCGGTCCGCGTTCTCCGGCGGCTCGGACTCGGATAGCGAAAAGCGATGCCAGCCATTCGCGCCCGGCGCGCCCGCCCGCAACGGGTCCTCGCGCACCACGCCGTCCGCGTTGCGCCAACGAAGCAGCGCCGTCGTCGTGCCCTCGCCCTTCGCCATGACACCACCGGAAACGGCACGCAACTCATCGCTTACCTCGATAATCTCCGAGGAAACGTTCAGCTTGCCGGAACGCGACACGACCTTCAACGCGCCCGGTCCGGTGAGCTTGGTCTCGGTGTCCTGCGCCCACTCGCCGTCGCCGCCGGGTTCAACAGCCCAACCCGTGGGGTGCGTCGCATCGGGCGCCACGTGGTCGAACCCGCCCATCGGCAACAGCGGCAGGCTCTCCGGAATCGTGTCTTCCGCGGCGGGCGCGGCGAAATCCGCCGTTTCCTGCCCGATGGTGTCGGATCCCGCCAGTCCCGCCAACAAAAGGAGAATCACGCCGGCTCGTTTCATGACACTGCGCTCCCTGTTCACCGATCATCTCGAAGAACGCAAGCATATACAGCCCATCACGCGCGATACAAGGAACATTTGCTCCAACGAAGTATGGCCAAGGGGTATCGAAGTTGACTGCGAGCGCACGGCCTTGGAAAACGTTTCCGCGGCCCACTGATTGGTGCTCTTGCTGGGAACTGAGACAGTTGCGGTCAGTGCGGGGCTTCTTATCTGGAAGTTGTCCGGAGTGCGCACGATTAGACGGGCCGGATCGGGTATGAAATTACTTATCGCCGGCAAGGCCGGACATATTCTGGCCGCCTGGACTATTCTTGTTGTTGTAGTCTCCACCTGTGGTACATTACGAACAATGACAACGAAATACCGGCTGGCTATGTGTTTACTGCCAGGCTTCGCGCTCGCAGGATGGTCCGGAAGTGCTCCGGGCCAATGCGTGGCGGATCCCGTGTCAGGCGCGATACAGTTCGACATCGACTATCTATTCTGGGGACTTGACAACAACCTCGGGGAGGACTATCCGCAGTGGCTTCAGCGGTACCGTCAGGAAAATACCGCCGATCCAACACCCGCGTTTGCGAACGAAGATAACTCGCAGAACGGGATCGATGATGACGATCATGTCGAACTGCTGGGGGCGGTCTTGTCGGGCGAACCCGCGTCGCTGGTGCTGGGCGGGATTCCTGAAGGCCGGGTCACGGAGATACGGGCGGCCTTCACCGCGAACCGGGGGAAAGTCCGGCCAGACCTGACGCTTGTAATCCTCTTTGTGACGGTGAACATCATTGACGAGATCAACAAGAGCGACCCGGCGTTCGGCGAGTCGCTGCAAGACCTGGTAGCCGCCTACATGACTCTCGGCGACGCGGCCTCGGTGCAGTATATCCGGGGTCTTCTCATCACGCTTGGTGAAATCTTCATCGAAGTGGGAGTAAGCAGCGGCGAAATTCCGGGGTTCATCGCCGGTACGGTCAAGAGCGTATTGCGCAACACGGTGAATGCCAATTTTGTCGCCTCCCGTTATTCTTCTTACGGCGACGCGCCGGGGGCGACAAAACCCAATTGGCTCGGCGCCTCAGGAAACATCAGCGGCGCGGGTGCGAGCAATCTTGCGGCCTATGACGCGGCGGGGCGCAACCGCCAGAACTGGCTGCTGGCGAAGGGTGTTGTCAAACCGCCACTCGAAATCGTCACGCCGCCTGTCGGCCTGAGCGTCACCGCGGGCGAGGCCGCGGTATTCGATGCGGTCATCGCGGGCGGCGACGGCGGCCCCGTCGGTTACGACTGGAAGCGAGTGAACGAAGCCACAGGGGCTTCCAATGGCGTTGGCACATCGCCCCTATTGGCGTTTCCTTACGCGGTGCCTTCGGATAGCGGGCTATACAGCTTGTATGTCTGTGATGATACGTGGATGCGCGCAGCGCAGCCGGCGCGGCTTGCGGTGGCGGCGGCGGGATTTCAATTCCTGGGTTATCCCGAGGGGGCGGACAAAGTGGAAGGCGAAAGCCACACGTTCTCGGTGCGGGTAATCGGCGGCGAGGTACTCCCCGCGTACCGTTGGTATCGGGGGGCTACCGCCGCCGCAATGACGGAGATTCCAGGCGCCACAGACTCGGATCTTAGCATCGGGCCGTTGCAGTTGAGTGATGCCGGTTTCTATCAGGCGCGCGTCACCGGGGGGCCGTCCGCCAGTCCGGTGACCTTGGAGTCCTCCGTCGTGGTATTGACTGTGAGCACGGCTCCCGATGTCGTTTCGCCGGTAATCACGGTCAACGGTGACAACCCGTTGTTCGTCGAATGCGGCGGCGTATATGTGGAGCCGGGCGCGAGCGCTTGGGACGCCGTGGATGGCGACGTGAGCGCCACCGTGGTGATTTCGGGAACGGTGTCCCCGGCGATCCCCGGCGAGTACGCACTTACCTATACCGCGCGCGACCGAGCCGGGAATAGCGCGACAGTCGTTCGCACCGTGGTTGTGCGTGACATGTCACCGCCCAACTTATTGTTGATCGGGCCTGACCCGCTCGTGGTTTCCTGCGGCGCGGCGTTCGTTGACCCGGGCGCGCAGGCCATGGACGCTTGTGACGGCGACATCAGCGGCGCGATTGTCATCGAGGGCTTGGTGAATTCGGCGTTGCCGGGTCCATACCTGCGCATCTACCGCGTCGAAGATGAAGCGGGCAATGCGACGCAAATTACACGGACAGTGCTCGTAGCAGATACGGAAGCGCCCGTGCTCAACCTGTTGGGGGCGAATCTGTTGTTCGTCCCGTGTGGCGGCACGTTCACCGATCCCGGAGCGACCGCACTGGACGCCTGCGCCGGGGATTTGTCCGGGGCCATCGAGGTGACCGGCAGCGTGAACACCGCGGTTCCCGGCGACTATCCGGTGGTCTACGCCGTACAGGACGCAGCGGGCAACCGCGTACAGGCCGCACGCACGGTTCGCGTCGTGGATACTGAAGCGCCGGAGATCACGCTTCTGGGCGACACAACGCTCAACATCGCGTGTGGGGGCATCTTCTCGGATCCGGGCGCGACCGCGTGGGACGCCTGTACCGGGGACTTGTCCGCGGCTATCGAGGTAACCGGCGGCATAAACACCGCGGTTCCCGGTAACTATCCGATTAGCTATGCCGTGCAGGACGCGGAGGGTAATCGCGTGCAGACAACACGCATAGTCTGGGTCGTCGACAACGAAGCGCCGGTGGTTACGCTGCTGGGTGATGGTGCAATTGATATCGCATGTGGCGACGCCTTTTCAGACCCGGGCGTGACGGCGTGGGACATCTGCAACGGGGACTTGTCCGCGGCTGTGGAAGTGACCGGCACTGTGGACACCGCCGCTTCCGGCGATTACCTGATCACCTACTCCGTGCGCGACGCGGCTCGCAACACCGCGCATGTCACGCGCATGGTTCGGGTCGTGGACACCGAGGCGCCGGAGATTACGCTGCTGGGCGACACCACCCTGGTGTTATCCTGCAACACCGTGTACGAAGAAGCGGGCGCCACCGCGTACGACGCCTGCGACGGCGACCTGAGCGCCTGGATTGAACTGTCGGGCGCGCCGCAAAGCGGAGCACCCGGAGTTCATGAAGTAACCTATTCGGTTGCCGACGCCGCCGGTAACGTTGCCTTCGCTGTGCGGATCGTCACAATCTTGGATGAATGTGACATAGTCATCACGCGCCAGCCTCGCAGCCTCGCATTGTATACCGGCATGCGTGCGGAATTCGAAGTGGCCGCGCGTGGCGGTAGCGGGCCCTTGGCGTTTCAATGGCGTAAGGACGGCGTCTCTATTGAAGATGCCCGCGACGTCCGCTTGGTGATTGATCCCGTCTTCCTCGAGGACACCGGTGATTATGACTGTATGCTCAGCGATGGTATTGCCAGCGAGCGCTCCGCCCGAGCCTCGCTGCACGTCTATGAGCGCCCGGAAAGCGGTCAACAGAGCGCCGACATCAACGGCGATTGGAACATCTCCCTCACGGAATTATTGCGCGTCATCCAGTTCTTCAATGTCGGCGAGCTCTCTTGTGGCGACGGCACGGAAGACGGGTATACACCAGGAAGCGGCGGTCGTGTCTGCGAGCCGCACGACACCGACTACAATCCGCGAGATTGGGTCATCAACCTCAGCGAATTACTCCGTCTGATTCAGTTCTACAACACGCCGGGCGGTCTATATCACCGGACGTCGGACACGGAGGACGGACTCGCGCCGGGCGCGGGATGAGGAGCGCCCGACCGTCGCGGCTACCACCGCATTTTCCCACCGCATACGCGCGCAATGCCGCGCGACGCCGATGCTGGAGCGGAGACCCGAGAAACGAAACAGCCCGGGCTGGCGGGGGCTTGCCCGGGCTGTTCCGCGTATGTTCGCGAGTCTACTTCTTCGGCGCGATGGCGTCCTTCGCCTGCTTGGCGATGCGGAACTTCAGCACCTTCTTCGCCGGAATCTTGATCTGCTCGCCCGTGGCCGGATTGCGGCCGAGCCGGGGCTTGCGGTTGACGATCACAAGCTTGCCGATGCCGGGAATCGTGAAGCCGACGACCGCCTGCGCATAGGCCAAGTCCGTCAGTACGCCCAGGACGGCGCCGACATCCTTCTTGCTCAGCCCGGTCTCGCCGGCCAGCGCGTTGATGATCTGCGCCTTGGTCAGCGCCTTGTCGCCCGGTTTCGCCTTCTTTACTGCCATAGTCCTACCCTCCTCTTGCGTAACAATCTGTTCACGCGGGTTCCTGTTCTTCCAAGAGCCGCCCCGCACGGCCCCTTCCTGACACGGGTTGTCTCGATGCGTCCCTTGCGATCGCACCCCGTCATCAGTAGTTTGATAGCGCCTAAAGAGCGTTTTGTCAAGCCTTATTTTCAAGGGCGATCCGAAGGTGATGTCACAAATCGCCTTGATTTTCAAGGAGAATCCGCGCGCGACATCGGCCCCCCCCTGCGGATGGGCCTGTATGTGCTTGTGTTGCAATGGGTTGCAAGGCACGTTGAATCCTTTTCGGCAAGTGGCTATAGTGCCTTCGGGCCCCGCAGGGGGCCTTTGAAGCTATCGCGGATCAGGGAGGTTGACAGCGTGATTCTCGCCGCGCTGGGCGACGTCGCGGGCAACTTTGCCGCGCTCGAGGCTGCACTCGTGGACATCGAGGACGCGGGCATTCTCACTGTGGTGCAGACGGGAAACGTTGTGGGCGAGGTGGGCGGTGACGCGGCGCTGCGTTCGCTGCGTGAGCGCGGCGTGGTGCTGGTGCAGGGGCTGCACGACCGCCAGGTAGCGCGGGCGCGGCGTCCATCGCGGCGGACATTGCTGCTGCGCAAGCTCGGCGAAGAGACCTTTGAGACGTTGCAGCGGCTGCACGACAGCCTGCCGCGCGACACGGTCGAATTCCTCGCGCGGCTCCCGCACATGCACACGATGACAGTGGACGGCTTCGGGATTGTGGTGTGCCACGGCTCGATTTCGCGTGTGACCGATCGGATTGACGCGACGACGCCGCTCGAGCGCCTGCGCCGTCAGCGCGAGATGGCCCCTGCGGACGTCATCGTTTGCGGCGGCTCGCCGGCGCCGTTCTCGCGGCTGGTGGACGGCACGCTGTTCGTGGGACCGGGGCCGTTGTGCGGCGCCGTCGGGGATGACGACGCGTGCTATACGGTGATTGATCTTGACAGCGAGCCGCGCCGGGCGTTCACCCGGTCTGTACCAATTCCGGCAATCGGTCGATGAACTCGCCCCAAGTCGTGAACGTGTACTCCGCCTGCGTGTTGCCGAGGAAGCGCGCGTTGTCGGCCGTGAACAGGCCCGCCGTGCCGCCGACTCCGTGAACACCGACAACGTCCGTGGGCTCGAGGTCGCCAATGTGCAACAACGCCGCGGGTTCGACGCCAAGGGCGGAGGCCGTCCGCTCGAACATTGCCCGCTGCGGCTTCGACACGCCCACCTCGTCGGAAAAGGTCGTCGTCGCAAAGGACGTTGCGAAATCGAAGCGTTTGAGCAATTGCCGCAGGCAACGCCCCGTGCTGATGGCCGTGTCGGAGATGACCGCCACGGGCACGCGCGCGGCGGCGGCGCGCACCGCCTCGAGCGCGCCGTCAATCGGGACCGCGGGGTATTCGAGGATTGCCTCCGAGAACGCGCGCGCCACCGTGTCCGCGGCCTCCTGGGCGAGGCGTACGTCGAGGGTCTCGCAGACCATGCGCACCGCGTCATGCGGCGTGAGCGTGCGCTGTTCTTCCATGTGTACGCGGGCGAACTCGGCCGGCCAGACCTCGAACGCGCGCCGCACCGCGTCCTCCGGCGCGCCTGAGGCGTCCATAAACGCACGGACCCGCAACTCGTTCCGCAACTCGCCGTCGCTGTCGCGGAATAGCGTCCTCCAAAAATCGAACGTAATCGCCTTCGGCTTCATCAGCTACACTACCTTCCTAGACCAGCCCCTCATCCCTAGCCTCTAGCCTCTTAGTACTCATACCTTCCTTCCATCCGATCTTCCCGCAATCCGAAACGCGCAATAAGCTCCTCAACCTCCCGCTTCACGCTCTCGGGCACGCCCTCGGTGCGGTGGGAAATCCGCCGCGCCGGGCGGCCGCCCCAGATTTCAAGGGGCCCGATATCGCGCGTAACGACGCTGTGATGCGCGACGATGGCGCTGTCGCCGATGGTCACGCCGGGGCCGATGTAGCAGCCGCTGCCGATGAAACAGCTGTCGCCGATGACAATAGGCGCCGAGCGGCGCGCCACCGCGCGGGAGCCGCCCGCCGATCCGAAGAACTCGTAGACGACGTCGCGCAGCACGACGTTCTCCGCGATTCCGGTACGATGACCGATCCGCACCAGTTCCGCCGCCTCTACCAAACAGTTCCAGCTGAAACCGGAACGGTTGCCGATGACAATCTTCCCTTCGCCGACGGCGCGGAGGACGACATTGTTGCGGAAACGGCAGTACGAGCCGATCTCGACGTGCCCCTGCACGAGCAGGTCTGGAAACGCGAATTCATTGCCCCGCCCCCGAACGGCGAATTTCCGCGCGTGTCTCCAACTGGACCAGGTGCGACTGAGCTTATTCATCTGGTTTACTCGCCGTAGTATACACAGCGCGACGAGGGGGTTTCCTGCACGACCACGGCGGTCGGGCGCGCGCCCCGGTCGCGCATCCACGCCCACAGGTATGCGCACAGGTGCTCGACTGTCGCGGTCTCGAGTCCCGGCACTTCGTTAAGACGTTGGTGGTCGAGTCGGTCATACAGCGCGGCCAGAATCGGTTCGAGGCCGTCCAGGTCTTCCGCGGCGGCCTCGATGCGGTAGCTGTGGCCGTGCATCCGGCGGCAGGGGTGGCCCTCGGGCAGTTGCGGCAGCGACTGCGCGGCCTCGAAAGTGAACGCGATGCGCGCGGGCAAATCGTCGATGAGGTCGGCGGGCAGGCGCCTCGGCGCGAACGCCAGGTCGCCGTGGATGGCCACGCGCACGCCCGCGAACCACGCGGGACGCGCGGCACGGGGCTCCTGCTCGTGGTTGATGGGCAAGATGCCCATGCTACGTTCGATCCAGTCGCGCAAGGCGGGGAGGCGCGTATCCTCCTCTAGACCGGGTATCTCATTGAGATAAGCGTGGTCTAGTTGCGCCGCGACGGGCGCGATCAGCCGCTTCAACTCGGCGAAGTCCACGACCCAGCCGACGTCGGCGCTCGGTTCGCCCCGGGCCAGCATCGCGATGCGGTAGCTGTGCCCGTGCAACCGGCGCTGCGCTTCGCCGCCGCGTGGGTTACGGTGCGCCGCCTCGACGTACAATTCTTTGATCAGATGTGCTCTCATTCAAGACCGTCTCACGTGTCCGACAGCGTGTATCGTCCCGGCGCTCACACCCCTTTCGCGTCGGGCGCCCAAAGGATTTTGTGCAGTTGGAGTTGAAGACGGACCGGGAGGTGGTCCTCAAGAATCCATGCCGCGAGGTCGTGCGGCTCGATCGCGCCGGACACCGGAGAGCATAGCACGCACTTGCAGCGCGTTTCGAGACGATACCGACGCACCACGTCGCGCGCCCACTCGTAATCTCGGCGGCTTGCCAGCACAAACTTCACCTCGTCGCGGTCCGGCGCGAGGCGCTCGATATTGTCCCAGTCGTTCTTCTCGCACTCGCCGCTGTCGGGACATTTCAGGTCCATGATCCGGGTCGCCGCCTCGGGCAGGCGGTCAATGGGCAGCGCGCCGCTCGTCTCGACCAGGACGGTGTGGCCGTGCTCGATAAGCAGTTCCGCGAGCGCGCCGCAGGCCCGTTGCGCCAGCGGTTCGCCGCCGGTGATCTCGACGAGCGGAGTATTCATCGCGGCGATCTCCGCGACAATCGCGCCGAGGGCCATCCGTTCGCCACCATGGAAGCTGTATTCCGTGTCGCACCAGACGCAGCGGAGCGGGCAACCGGTCAGCCGCACAAACACGCACGGCAGCCCGGCCCACGTGCTCTCGCCCTGGATACTGCGGTAAATCTCCGTGACCCGGAGTGTCTTAGTTTCCCGTGCGTCCATGAGCCTATGACCGTCCCGATTTGCCGTACACCCGAACATGGGCCTCCTGCCCGAGCCGGAGCGCCACATCGTCCGCCCGCAAGACCACGCGCTGCGCGCCGTGCTCGAAGCTGCAACGCGGCGGCGTCTCGCCCGCCTCGAGCAAGGTATACACGGCGGCGAAGACCGCTTCGTTCCCCTCCTGGCGGCGCAGCAGCATGGGCAGCTTCTCGCGCGGCGTCGCGCCGAGCCCGATGCCGCGGAACACGTCCGCCGAGTCAAACCACCGGACGTGGATGCGTCGGCCCGCGGTTGTGGCCACGACGGCTTCGCGACAGTCGCGCGGGAGTTGCTCCGTGTCCTCGATGAGTTCATAGCCGTTCGCGGTCCCCAGCACGTTTTCGCTCCCCGAGGGTGAGGGCTCCGTCGCAATCTCGAGTGCGCCGCGAGTATGCAGCGGAAGGTCGTAGGTTCGGGGGACATCCGATTGGCAGCGGAACACGTCGAGGATCACGTTCCGCGACAGGACCACGACGCGTTCGAGCCGCACACCGTCGTAGGCCTTATCGGCGGCGGCGTGGACCAGCGCGTAGGAAGGCGTATCGCGGAAGGCGATGAGACGGCCCGGCCCCTGCCGCTGCGAGACGCCGTCAACCACGACCGTATTATGCGCCACCGTCTGCCGGTACCACGCGCCGTGGAGCGGGTTACCGTAGGGCAGTCGGCCCGGGTCCACGAATCGTTCGTCGCCGTGCGCGAAGAGGATAAGGTTGAGCTTGGCCGGCTGCACGTGGCCCGAACACCCCGGACCATAATCGACGAACACCGCCGTTTCCCCGCTGACGTCGCGGAGAATCGCGAGGCCCTCGCTTTCCTCGTTCGATGTCTCAAACCACATGGCACGGGCCTCTCGCCCGTGATCCGAGCCCATGGGCGGGATGCCCATGCCACCCGAGTACGGCGGCGCGCCGCCCCAGAAAAGCGCCCACGGCGAATCGAGCGGCGTCGCGAGCGCGGCGAATTGCGGGTCCTGATACCGCGCCCATGCGACGGCGTACAGGCCGCGTTGCGCGCGGATATCATCGCGGTTGCTGTCGTGGAGCGCGGGGAAGGTCAAATCGGGGAAGAGCTGGCGAATGGGCGCGGTGAAGAGCTTGCGCGTCATCGGATCCGCATAGAGGTCGATGCCGGCCCGCGTGGCGGGCTCCATCAGGTACACCAGCGCGCGGAGCGCGTACCAATGATACGACGGCGATTCCTCATACCACATGCCACTCTCGACTACGGAGCCGTTGTGCATCTGGAAGAAGAAGCCGTGCTTGCCGTTGAGGGCCCAGTCGACGAGATCGCGGTCGCCGAGAACGAATCCCGCGCAGGCCACGCCCGCGTTGTGCCACGTTTGCCAGTTCGAGATGCCCGCGCCGTGCGGGCGAATCGTCTCGACCATCGGCCGCAGCAATCCCTCGGCGATCCGCGCGTGGTCCGCGGCGCTGAAACACAGGTCGCGATATACGCGGTCATAGCCGAGGCTGATCCGGCACAGGTCCACGCTCTCATCGAGCGTCTGCGCGAACAAGCGCCCGCCGCGTACCGAGGCATTGCCGCGCGTGTCGTGTTGCTCGAGTTCGCGGTAGAAGGTCGCGTATTCGAGGAGGATATCCCGCACGCGCGCCGCATATTCCGGTTTCGGGTCGAGGGTATACGCCCAGCCGAGCGTCTCGACGCCGCCCAGCCAGTGGTGGTGCCGGTGCGTCACGTAGACGTCGTCGTAGGGCCAACCCGAATGCACCTCACCACAGTCGCGGCAAACATGCCGCGTGGGCGACTTCGCCTCGAGCCGACCGCCGTCCTTCCTGCAACTGTACCAATGTGTCCATTGCCCCCCGGCGCGCGGAATCTCCAGGGACTCAGCGACCAGCGCGTCCGCAACGGCAAGCAATTGCTCCCGCACAGCCGCCGCGTCCGGGTCCTCCGCGCATCGCGCGCGGATTGCGACCGCTTCCGCCTCGGTGAGAAAGACGTTGCCCGGCAACGCGAATGACGCCGGCAGTTCGATTGCGCCGATCGCGTGCGCAAGCAGGCTTATCCAAAGCGCAAGAACCATGTCGTCTCCATTCTCGTATGTAGCGTTGCCGTCCGGACGCAATGTGTTATACAACCGCCCGTGATTACACGAGCGAGGCATCAGCAGACATCGAATCGGAACACCATCGTCTGCGCGTATCGCTCGCCTGGCCGCAAGACCACCGACGGAAATTCCGGCCGGTTCGGCGAATCGGGAAAGTGTTGCGTCTCGAGGCAGAACCCGAATCGGCGGAGATACGCCTTGCCGCCCTTGCCGATCTCCGTACCATCGAGCATATTGCCCGTATACAACTGCACGCCGGGCTGGGTGGTGTATGCCTCGAGCACGCGGCCGCTCGACGGTTCGGATACGCGCGCCGCAAAACACAGGCCGTCCGCCGAACCGTTCAGCACGTAGTTATGGTCGTATCCCCGGCCCAGCCGAAGCTGTTCGTAGTCCCCGTCGATACGCGCGCCAATGGTCCTCGGCGCGCGGAAGTCCAGCGGCGTGCCTTCGACAGAGCGCACCTCCCCGGTGGGAATCAACGAAGGGTCCACCGGCGTGAACCGGTCCGCGTTGATGGTCAGTTCATGATTCAGGATGTCGCCCGCGCCGTGTCCCGCGAGGTTGAAGTAGCTATGATTTGTGAGGTTCACGATCGTGGGCGCGTCCGTCGTTGCTTCATAGTCGATACGCAACTCGTTCGCGTCCGTCAGACGATAAGTCACGATGCAGGTCAACGTCCCGGGATACGATTCCTCGCCGTCCGGACTGACATAACGCAGCCGAACGCAGACAGCATCCACCTCCTCGACCGGTTCCACGTTCCACAGCTTCCTGGCGAATCCTTGCGGGCCGCCGTGGAGGTGATTTTCCCGGTTATTCGTCGCGAGTTGATACGTGACGCCGTCCAGCGTGAACCGGCCCTTCGCGATCCGGTTCGCGAAGCGCCCGACGACGCAGCCGAAGTGCGGCTTGTTGGCGACATATTGCTCAGCATTGTCATACCCGAGCACGATATCCGCAGGCGCGCCGTTGCGATCCGGCGTTTCGAGCCCGACGATGGACCCGCCGATATTGGTCAGCCGTACCCGCACTCCGTTGGCGTTCGCGAGCGTATACAAGAGTGCGATGCGCCCATCGGGCATAACGCCGAATCGTTCCTCCTGAATGTGCATGACGGACTCCTTGCTGCCGGATTGCGCCTGCCCCGGCATTATCCATGAGCGGCGGGGCGCATTCCAGAGGGCGCGCCGCGCGCGATGACGCGGGCAGGAGCGATAGGGTAGAATGGGGCGGCGATTCAGGGAAGGGATTATAATGCAGCACACACGGACGATATACCTGTCGGGGCCGATCATGGACTGTGCGGAGGTGGAATCGAAAACGTGGCGGCAGCGTGCGAAGGAACGGCTTGCGGGGCGGTTCATCGTGCTGGACCCGTTGCGCCGCAGTTTCCGCGACAATGAGATTGACAGCGCGAACGAGATTGTCGATTTCGATTTGCAGGACGTGCGCGACGCCGACATCCTGCTCGTGAACTATAGCAAGCCGTCCATCGGCACGGCGATGGAGGTATTCTACGCCGCGCACGACCTCGGGAAGTTCGTGGTTGCCTTCAGCCCCACGCCCTATGCCGACCTATCGCCTTGGATGGTGAAATTCTGCACCAAAATCCTGCCCGACCTCGAGACCGCCTTGGCCTATATCGAGCGCCATTTTTGATCGCCCGTTTTGTTCGTGCTCGTGCTCGTACTCGAACCACTCCACACACGCGGCACCGCAATCTCAGCGCAACTCCCAAGGCGCACGATACTCGTAGTGCAGCAGCGCGTTCGTGGCCTCGTGGTTCGTGATCCGCTCCGTCTTCGGGTCCCAATCAATCCGGGACCGCGTTTCGAGAGCGATATTGCCCAGATGCGAGAAAATGGTAGACCGGTGGCCGTCCTCGACGTCGCTGTTGGGCTTCGCGCGCGACTTGATGCAATCGAGGAAGTTGCGCATGTGCAGCACGGTGAGGTCTGCGTTCGGGCTGCGCGCTTCCGTCTTCACGGGTTCCATACGCGGCGCGGCGTCCTGGAATTGTCCGCCTCGCTCGGGGACGACTTGGTATCCGCGATCGCCGGCGTAGAGCGTTCCGAGCGTGCCGCGCAGTTCGATGTCGCCGCGCACTGCGAACACGGGCGCGCCGTTAGCCTCATATTGGCTGAACACGAGCAGCCGGCCCGACGCGAACTCGAAGACGGCCTGCATCGTGTCCGGGATGGTGCGGTCGTCGTCCACGGCGTATTGCCCGCCGAGCGCCACGACGGACACCGGCGCGTCTTCGCCGAGCAGCCAGCGGATCAGGTCGAAGTAGTGGACGCCCCAATTCCCGATTTGCGACGAATACTCCTTCCACCAGCGAAACTTGTACGGCGTGATGTTGTCCTGGTATGGCCGGTAAGCCCGCGGTCCGAGCCACATGTCCCAGTCGAGTCCCTCGGGCGGTTCCGAGGGTTGGGCGCGGCCCATGCCGTCCGGCGTCATGTTGGTGATGCGATGGCAGTGCGCCACAGTGACCTTGCCGATGCTGCCGCCCTTGAGGAATTCCGCTAGTTCATGGAACATTTCGCCGGAGCGCCGCTGCAGACCCACCTGCACGATGCGCTTGTTTCGCCGCGCCGCCTCGACCATGCGTCGTCCCTCGTGCACGGTCATCGAGAGCGGTTTCTCGATGAAGACATCCTTGCCCGCGTCGCAGGCGTCCACCGTTTGCAGGGCGTGCCAATGGTCCGGCGTCGCGATCACGACCCCGTCGATGTCATCGCGTTCGAGCAGGCGGCGGTAATCTCCGTAGAGGTCCACGGCGCCCGGTAGTTTCTCCCGCCACTGCTCCATCGCGGGCCGGTACACGTCGCACACCGCGACAATCTCGGCATCCTCGTGCGGGCGCGTGGCGGTTATAAGCTGACCGCCTCGGTTCGCCACGCCGATGAAGCCCAGCCGGGCACGCTCGTTCGCGCCGTAGACCCGGCGGCCCACGGTCTGCGCCGCTGCCGCGGCCGCCAGCGACGACTTTACGAAACTCCTGCGCGACAATGTTCCAGCCATGACACAGCCTCCTGTTTTCCCCGCTGCATAGCCGGTGATTAGTACTTCAGTTTGGATTATAACGCCCTCTCGCCGAGACAACCAGAAATGTCTTGCCGAGCAAAACCCTATACGAGATGGCCATGCCTTCCGGTCTTTCCGGACCGGTCGTGCAACTCCCGGTAAACCGCCACGTGCTGTTCGGCGATGCCGTCCCACGCGAAGCGCCGCAGGACGCGATCCCCGATGGCTTGGAAGGCTGCGGTCTCGTCGTCGGCCCGTGCGAAGAAGTCCTCGATACGCCGCGCGAGTGCCTCCGGATCCGTCGGCGGTACCGTCCAGCGCGGATCGCGGTCCACCCAATCGGGCAGTCCGCCCACCTCTGAGACGATTATTGGTTTCCGATACGGCAGCGCCACCGCGCACACGCCGCTCTGCGCGTCGAAATGCCGATACGGCAGCGCAATCAAGTCCGCCGCGCCGAAAAAGTATCGAAGCCGGTCTTCCGGGATATAGTCGAGAAAGAGGTGTACCCGGTCCGCGAGCGCGTTGGCGTCAATGACCCTCTGGTAGAGCCCCCACGCCGTCCACGGCTTGCCGGCGACGATGAGCCGGACGTCGGCGCACGCCGGACTCAGCATCGATAACGCTTGCAGCAGGTCGTCCACGCCCTTGTACGGTCGAATCGTGCCGAAAGTCAGGATGTACCGCTTGTCCGGCGGCAGGTCCAGCGCGGCGCAGGCGGCATCCTTTGCCACCTTCTCGGTTTCCGCCATGTACGGTCCGAGCGGAACTTGCACGACTTTTTCTTCTGGAAGCCGGTAGTATTGGAGCAACTGCGCGCGGTTCGTCTCGCTGTGGACGAGCACCCGGTCCGCCAAGTTGCACACGGAGCGGGTCGCGCGCAGGTAATTCTTGTCCATCTCGTGCGGCAGCACGTTGTGTACCGTCAGCACCACCGGCTTCCCGCGCAGCTTCATGGTCCGGGCGATGGTCCAGGTAACGCCCCACAGCGGCCAGCTCCACCATTGCGCGTGGAATACGTCCGCCTCCGTGAACAGCCCGGCGCGCAGCCAGCCGAAGGGGTTATGCCACGTGAGGCGATGTTCGACGCCGAGGTGCTCCGAGATCATCGGCGCTTTCGACGGGTCCATGGCTTGCTTCACGCCCGGAAACACCCGCGCCGGATACATCCGCTTGAAGCCCAGCGCACGGACCTCGCAAAGCCGCGCCAGCGCCAACGCGATCTCGCGGCAATAGTCCTGAACGCCCTGCGCCTGCGGCGGAAACGCGCCCAGCATCGCGACGCAAAGGCGCGCGTCCGTCTCGCCATGCGCCGGAACGGGCGCCGCCGCTTCCAACGATTCGCCAAGTGTTTGTTCCGACATGCCGCCCACAGCACCCATGCTTTACGGACCAAGTCCTCGCGGCCAGTGTAGCATATTGTTTGTAGCGCAGCTTTCTGGCTGTCTTGAAGACACGCGAGTTTGTAGTGCAGCCTTCAGGCTGCGTTTGGGACACACTGAAGCGTGTACTACGAACTTGATGCGAAAGAGCGAGGATGTCAATAGGCCTTGCGCATCGAGGCGGCGGGAATACGGAGCGCTTCGCGGTACTTGGTGACGGTGCGGCGCGCGATGTTGAGGCCCTCGGCCTTAAGGAGATCCGCGATTTTCTGGTCGCTGAGGGGTTGTTGCTTGTCTTCGGTGTCGACGATCTTGCGGATGTGCGACATGATGCTCTTCGAAGACTGTTCCTCGCCCGTGTCGCGGCGCAGCCCGGGGGAAAAGAAGTACTTGAGTTCGAAAAGCCCCTGCGGCGTCTGGATGTACTTGCCGCGCGTCGTTCGACTGACGGTGGCCTCGTGTATGCCCACCTTGTCGGCGATTTCCTGGAGGGTGAGGGGCCTGATGAACTCGACGCCTTTGTCGAGGAATTCGCGCTGGACCTCGACGATGGCCTTCGCGACGCGGAGGATGGTGTGCTGGCGCTGTTCGATGTTGCGGATAAGCCACCGCGCGGACTCGACGCGGTCGCGCACGTACTGGCGGGTTTCCTTCGGCGTGCCGCCGTCCCGCGCGAGCTTCCTGTAATCCGGGCTGATGCGGAGGCCCGGCGCCCGTTCGTCCACGAGGTAGACCTCGTACTCCTCGTCCTCATTCTTCTCGACTACGACGTCGGGCGCGATATACTGGGGCGGCGACGCGGTGTATTCATAGCCCGGCCAGGGGTTCAGCTTCGCCAGCAGGACGTACAGTTCCTCGACGCGCTCCGGGGATATCTTCATCGCCTTGGCGATCTTGGGAATCTGGCGGCGTTCAAGGGCCTCGAGATGCTCGCTCACGAGGGTCTTCAACTCCTCGTTGTCGGGGAACTCGACGGCGATTTGAAGCAGCAGGCACTCGGAGACGTTGCGCGCGCCGACGCCCGCCGGCTCGAAACCTTGGATGAGCCGGAGCGCCTCCTCGACCTGTTCCAGGGGCGCCTGTGCATCGGCGGCTATGGCCTCGAGGCTCCCGACGAAATAGCCCTTCTCATTGATGTCGCCGATTATGCTCTCGCCGATGGAGAGCGCCCGCGGGTCCTCGATGGCCATGCGCAGTTGGGCCAGCAAGTGCGCGGAGAGGGATTCTTCCTTGGTGATCGAGTCCTGGTAAAACTCGCGGCGCCTGGCGAGGTCCGCGTTGCGGCTGAAATCCGCCCCTTCCTTCCGGCCCAAACCCCACTGGTCCAGGTATTCGTCGAGGTCAAAGGACTCCTCGTTGTCGCCCGCGGCGGCTTCCGACGCCTCGGCGGCGGGTTCCGGCGCCTCCGCCTTCAGGGCCTGTTCGAGGACGGGGTTGCTCTCGAGTTCCTGCTGGATGTATTGGTCAAGCTCGACCTTCGACAGTTGCAGGATGTGGATCGCCTGCTGCATCTTCTGGGTCAGCACGAGTTGCTGGCGCTGGGTCTGCACCAGTCTCGGCTCCATACGTATCATGCGCAAAAGCTCCTTCCAAGCAACTTACATGCCATTATAACGAGACCGGCTCAAATCTGTCAATCGAGCGTGCGCCCGAGGCGAGCCAGACGGCCCAGGTCGTGCGACGAAATAAGTCATATAGGTCCCATACGACCTATCAGAATATCGCGCAAGCTTGAGTCCCAGGCGCTATGCGATACGGGCGCGGAGGCGCGGCGGGCCGGGCCCCCGCCTTCCCTTGCGATACCATCCGCTACAGGCTATCCTTTCAGGAGCGGGGGGCGACAATGGACTACAGGAAAGGCGGTCCGGGTGCTTCGTTTCAGTCTTCTCGGCAGCGGCAGCGGCGGCAACGCGGTGCTCGTGATGTCGCCCCGCGCGAAAATCCTCATTGACTGCGGGCTGAGTCACCGCCAGCTCCGGCTGCGCACGGAAGCCGTCGGCGCATCCCTCGACGGGCTCGACGGCGTCTTCATCACGCACGAACACGGGGATCACGTGGGCGGCCTGCGCGTGCTCACGCGCCAGTCGGGCGTGCCCGTGTACCTGACGGCGGGGACGCATGGCCGGCTGCCCGCGCCGCTTCTGGGGATTCCGAACGCCGTCCATATCGAGGCGGGCGACACCGTTTCCGTGGGCGACCTCGAAGTGGCCAGTTACAGCGTCTCCCACGACGCCGCCGACCCGGTGAACTACGTGGTGCGGTGGAACGGGGCGCAACTCGGCCTGGCGACGGACCTCGGCCACGTCTCGCACGTGGTCCGGCGCAGTCTCGCGGGGTCCCACGCCGTAGTGCTCGAGTCGAACTACTGCCCGCGGCGGCTGCTTGCGGGCGACTATCCCCCGCAGGTGCGGCAGCGTATCCGCAGCCGCATCGGCCATCTCTCGAATCAGGACATGTGCTCGCTGCTTGCCGACCTGATACACGATCAATTGAGCACGGTCGTGCTCGTGCACCTCAGTGAGAATAACAATGCCCCCGAAATCGTGCGGGAACTCGCCGAGAACGTCTTGCGGGGGCATCCGGCCCGGTTGTACCTTGCCGAACAGGACCGGCCGACGCCCTTCTTCGAGGTGAACCCGTGAGACCGCTGGCCTTCCTGCACCTGCCCGAGGTGAGCCGCCTGCTCGAACGCGCCGCCCGCGCAGCCGGCGCACCCGTCGCCGCGCACTACCTCGCCCGGGACGAGGAAGGGCCCGTCATCGTTCATTGGGGCGGCTGCGCCACATGCAGGCGCGTGAATGCGGGGGCGGCGGGCACGAGCGCCTGTCGTGCGGACAGAATCGAGGCCGGCATGACGGCGCTGCGCCAGTGGCGCGGCATTCCCTTCGTTTGCCACATGGGATTTACGTGTATTGCCGCGCCCGCGTTCCCGGACCAGAATTTCGTGCTTACCGTCGGTCCTTATGTCGCCGTGGACGCGGATGAACGCCTCGAGGCGCGGGTCCGGCGACGGCTCGACGCCCTAGGTCTGGGCTCCGACAATGTCGACGCGCCGAACCTTGCGGATATCCACCGCGCCCCCGAAGGGGCGGTCCATGCCGTGGTCGAGTGGACGCGCGAGGAACTCGAGCGGCTTTGGCGGCTCGAAGTGGAGGCCAAGCCCCGGGAATCGGCCCCGGAACCGGTCGTTCCCCCGTTACCGGACGCTCCGGTGGGGCGCGGGAGGGTTCAGGAGTTCCATCCGGTACCGTACCAGGCCACCGAAGTTGCCTTGGCGCTGGCCGGCGGACAGATGGCTTTCGTGCGCGACACGCTCGAAGTGCTGCTCGGCGAGGCGCACCGGGGCAAACGGCCCAAGCCCGCCGTGCGTCGCGCCCGGATATTGGCCGCGGTAACCGCCGCCCTCGAGGCCGCCGAGAATGCGATGCTTGATACTACCGGGGCTTGGGAGCAGCTTGCCGCCTTTCTCGACGATATCGAGGGGCAGGATCGGGACAACGAACTGTTGGACGCGGCGGTAAGGGTCTTGCGTCGCGTCAGGTCGAGAAAGACGGCGAAGGAGGCGTGCGCCGCCTCAGACAACCGGCTCGCGTACAAGGAACTCAATGCCCTTGTCATCAAGAAGCTGCCGAAGAGCGTCAAGTTGTCCGAGGTGGCGAAACAGCTCGGCCTCAAGGCTCCGACCATCAGCAAGCGGCTCAAGCGTCAATTCGGGATGAGTTACTCGGAATACGTGGGCCGCTTGCGCATCGACCGGGCAAAGAGCCTGCTCCGTCGCACGCGCATGCGCGCCGCCGAGGTGGCCCACAGCGTCGGCATCCGGGATCAAAGTCACTTCAGCAAGTTGTTTAAGAAGTTCGAGGGCATGACCCCCAGCGAATACCGGGACCAATTCGGGAAACGACCATGACGATTCGCGAGCGCCTTTGGCAATGGTGGCTGCGTGTCACCTGTCCCACGGAATTCCTGTGCGACCACTGCCGCTACGACCATCCGTCGGCCTGCTCGCGGCCCGAACGGCCGAACGCGGTCAAGTGTCCTGATTACGGCCCGCGCGGCAAGGGCTGAAACTGTAATCCGCGCCCCGCGGTCTGATGTTGTAGCCGGGTTGGCGTTAGAGGGTGTTGTGTGCCCGTTTTCCGGCGGCGCGCTTTATTATGATGTTTTAGTCCGAGGGACGTTCCTTGCGGAACGCCTGCTTGGTGACAGCGAATTCCAACGGTTGGAAACCAGACAAAGAGGAGAAGGGTATGTTTTTTGCAAAATCAATTGGTACAAAGACTTACGCGGTGGCATGCGCGCTGACGATCTGCGTCATGGCCCTCGCCGCCGTCCCGGCCACCGCGCAGGAGAACGCGCCGTTGACCCTGCCGTTCCTGCAGTGCATGCCGAAACAGACGGCGGTGGCCCTGGGGCTGCCCCCGCTCAACAACCTCGTCGCGACGTTGCTCCCGATCGTGGACCGGATTGCACCGGAACTGGGCGCGAAGGACGTCTTGGACGGAGCGATTCTCGATGCGTCCATCGAGCTGGGACTGGACGCCGACAACTTGGCGGAACTGGGGAAGGAACTGGGCCTCGACCTCGACGCGCCCATCGTCGCGTTCGTGGACGTCGCGCCGACCGTCAAGAGCATCGAGGAAATCCAGGCGAAAGTGGCCGCCGAACGCGAGGCCTACGAGGCCGCCAAGGCCGCGGAAGCCGCTGAAAGCGCGGAAGAAAGCGCGGAACCCACGCCCATGTCGGATTTCGACGAGGCGAAAGCCTTCCAGAAGGCCCTCGACAAGATGCTGACTATCCCCGCGTTCACGGTCGTGCTCGGCGTCAGCGATGCCGAAAAAGCCGAGACCACCCTCAAGGACCTCGGCGTTATGTACGCCGACCTGGACCCGGACGCCTTCGAGAACGTCTCCGCGGGCGACGTGACCATGAAGTCCCTCGGAGCGGATAACTTCAACTACTTCATCGCCGAGAATAAGCTCGCGTTGAGCAATTCGGTGGACCTGGCGGCGAACACGGCGCTGCGGCTGAAGGAGCCGGCAACCCTGCGCTACGGCACTGCCGAGTGCCCCGCCATCGCGCCCAATGAAATATCCCTGTTGTTCTACGGCGCGGATTTTCTTCCGGCGCTCATGGCCGTGGCCGGCGCGTTCCAGAATGAGGACCCGACCACCAAGGCGCTCATCGAGAAGCAGGTCGGCAACATGGCCGCGCTTTGGGAGGGCGACGCCGCCCACGACCCGCTGCTGGTCACGCTTGGCGTGCGCGACAACCGCCTCGAGCTCACGTCGCGCCTCGACACGGCGGTACATCCGGCGGCCTTGACGCAATCCGGCGAGGCCAAACCGCTGCGTTATGCGCCCATGCTCTCCGAGAACACGCTGCTCTTCCTCAGCCTGTTCCTCACTCCCGAGATTAAGACCATGCTCTCGGAAATGGTCATCGACACGATTGTGGCCCAGTCGGGCGGCGACGCGCGCATGGCGCAAGGGGTTACCATGGGCAAGCAAGTGCTCCAGATGATCGGGCCCGAAGTTACCCTCGGCCTCGCCGCGGCCGACGACTTCCCCTCGGCCACGCTGATGATCGGTCTGGAAAACCCCGAGGCCACCAAGGGCCTGCTCCAGATGTTCGTGCCGACCATGCCCGAGGAAACGCATAACGAAGTCGAGATTAACTCGATCGTGGCGGGTATCCCTGTGCCCCTGTCCATCGCCTACCTCGGCGACATGGTCCTCGTGTCGAACAGCATCGACGAAATGAAGCGGATCATCGATCTCTCGAAGGCGGAAAAGCACAGCGACCTGTTCGCCTCGCTGAAGCCGGCCCTGGACCCGGCCACGCCTCGCTACAACGCGCTGCTGCTCAAGACCTCCCTTTACACCGACGTCGTCGAGCCGCTGGCCAACCTCTTCGGCGCCCTTCCCGCAGACGCCGGCATGATCGCGGGGCAGGTCGCCGCCGCCGTCGACGAAGTCCGCATCGTTTCGGAAATGAACGGGTCCTGGCAGAAGTCCGGCCTGAGCATAGCCCTCAAGTAACCGCCGCCCCGCCAGGCTGCGCGAAATACCGCGCATACCACCGGGCGTTGAGCCCCGCGCCACGCGGGGTTCAACGCCCGGTGTTTCGCTTTCTTTTGCGTCCGTGTGTTATCCTTTAGACGTGACAATAGTGCGCAAGGCCCGCGCCGCGCGGGGTTTGCGTCGGTTTTTGCGCCGTTTGGCGGCGCGACATCGGGTAACGCACGCGTGAAACAAGCTTCCGCGAAAGTTCCGGGCTGCTGTCGTGACACGATGTCCGGGCGCGCCTTAGCCCCGGAATCCCAGGGTGTCCAGGTGTTTTTCGCGGAGGAATTTCCCAGCACGATCGAGGCGATGGACCGGACTCTCGACCGCGCCGTGCGCGCGCTTGTTGCCGATGGCTGGCTCGCTCAGGAACAGGCCGGCCCGGCCCGGTTGTGTCTCGAAGAGTCCCTGGTTAACGCGGTGCGTCACGGCAATCGGAACGACCCCGAGCGGCAGGTGCGCCTCGAGTTGGCCTCGTCGGGAGACCGGTGTCTGATCCGCGTCCACGATGAGGGTGGCGGCTTCCACCCGGAACAAGTGCGCATGCCCGACGCGGAACATATGGGCGGGCGCGGCGTGTGTTTGATGCGGCACTACATGGAGTACATCAAGTACAACGAGGCGTGTAAGTGCCTGGAAATGGCGTTTCGCCGCGGCCATTGCGCTGCGGGAGGATAAGGAATGGCGGATAAGAAGCGGGTATTGGTCACGTTCGAGGACATGGGGCGGATCACCGTGGGCACCGTGCGGCAATCCAGCGTGCTCAGCGCATTGAACGTCGCTGCGTTCGGCAAGCAGGTGCTCAAGCGGGTCAAAGGGACCCGGGGTATCCATTTGTTACTCAACTTCGAGCACGTGGACTATCTTTCGAGCGCCGTGCTGACGGAACTCCTGCGCATCAACAAGATCGTCCAGGAGGCCGAGGGCCAAATGCGCATCTGCGCCGTGGCGCCCAATATTCGCGAGATATTCGAGATTACCAACCTCGACAAGCTCTTTGTCCTCAGCGAAGACGACGCGCAGACCAGCGTGAAGCGGTTCGAGCGCGCGCTCGCGGTCGCCGCGCGGGAAGCTACGTGGCGCGAGCCGGCCGCCGAAGCCTGAACCGCGCCGCGCGCATGCGGTCGTCCACCTCGTCCATACGGCCCATAACGTCCATAACCCAGGGGAAGCGGAAGGGAAATAATGAAGATTACAATTGTCGGTACCGGCTACCAGGGCTTGGTCACGGGAACCGGGTTGGCGGAACACGGGCATCAGGTCGCGTGTGTAGACCGCAACGTCGATCGCATCGCCATGCTGCAGGAGGGCCGGCTGCCCATTCATGAGCCGGGGCTCGAGGAACTGCTGGTCCGCAACCTCGAGGAGGAGCGCCTCAGCTTCACGACGGATCTCGAGAAGGCCGTGGCCGATTGCCTGCCCGTGTTTCTTTGTGTCGGCACGCCCGCGAACGAAGACGGCAGCGCCGACCTTGCGGAAATCTGCGAGGCGGTGCGCCAGATCGCCGCCGCCATGACCGGGTATCGGATCATCGTAAACAAGAGCACCTGCCCGCCCGGCACGGCGGCGACCTTCGAGCGCATCCTGCGCGAGAACACGGAACACGCCTTCGACATCGTGGTGAATCCCGATTTCCTTCGCGAAGGCGCCGCCGTGGACGACTTCTTGCGCCCGGACCGGATCGTGGTGGGCTGCGACGAGGTGCGGGTCCGCGAAATCATGCGGGAACTGTATGCGCCGTTCCTGCGGACGGGCCGTCCATTCCTCGCGATGTCCCCCGTGAGCGCGGAGATGACCAAGTACGCCACCAACGTCATGCTTGCCACGCGTATCTCGCTCATGAACCAACTGGCCGAAATCTGCGACGCCTGCGGCGCGGACATCACCGCCGTGCGCGAGGGCGTGGCGTCGGATGATCGCATCGGGCCGACCTACCTCTTTCCCGGCATCGGGTTCGGCGGATCGGGGCTGCCGAAGGACCTGCGGGCGTGCATCGCTTTCGGGAATTCATTCGCGTGCGACTGTGACCTGCTGGAAGCCGTTCACCACGTCAACGAGCGGCAAATCGAGCGATTCCTCGCGCGCATTCTGTCCCACTACGGCGATTCCCTGCCGGGCAAGCGCCTGGCCTTGTGGGGCGTCAGCTTCAAACCGCGCACCGACGACGTGCGCGGCGCGCCCGCGCTCCGGCTCATCGAGCGCCTGCGTGACGCGGGGGCGTCCATTGTCGTCTACGACCCCGTTGCCGCGCCGAAAATCGAGAAACGATTCGCGGACGGCGTCCGTTGTGTCCGCAAGTACTATGAAGCGCTTGAGGGCGCGCACGGGCTGATCATCGTCACGGAGTGGAACGAGTTCCGGCGTCCGGACTACGAGCGGATGGCGGCGCTCATGGCGGAAAAGGTCATTTTCGACGGGCGTAACATCTATACGCCGAAGGTGATGCGGGAAATGGGGTTCAAGTACTTCAGCGTCGGCCGGCCCGCCGTGTGACCCCAGTTCCCTCTCCCCGTGGGAGAGGGCCAGGGTAGACGCGGCATCCTGCCGCGTTTCTTACGCGCCCCTTTCCCTGTGGGAGAGGGGCAGGGTGAGGGATTCTCACGATGGATAGAACGTCATGACCGAAGACGCACGGGCGTCCGTCGCGCGCCGGCGGCTCGATGCCGCGCTGCTCCTCGGCGCGCCCGCGTGCGGTCTCGCGCTCATGCTGTTCGTGGATCTCGAACCCGGTGCGCCCTTGGTGACACGTACCGCCGCGATCACCGTCTGGATGGCGATCTGGTGGCTGACCGGCGTGGTGCCGCTGGCGGTGACGGCCCTGCTGCCGCTGGTGCTTTTTCCCGCGTTGGGCGTCATGCCCGCGGACAAGACGCCGTCTTACTACGTCAACGACGTCATCTTCCTTTTCCTTGGCGGCTTCATGGTGGCGCTGGCGATGGAGCGCTGGAACCTGCACCGGCGCATCGCCCTCGCCATGTTGGTATTCTTCGGCGTACACCCGCGCCGCATGCTGCTCGGCTTCATGGCCCCCACGTTCTTCCTCTCGATGTGGATATCGAACACGGCCACCACCATGATGATCGTGCCGATTGCAATGGCGATGATCGTGCGCTTCGAGCAGACTCACAACGATCCCGCGTTCAAGCGCTACGCAGTCGGCCTCTTGCTCGGTATTGCCTATAGCGCGAGTATCGGCGGGGTCGCGACCTTGATCGGCACGCCGCCCAATCTCGCGTTTACGCGCATCTTCGCCGAGATGTTTCCCCAAGCGCCCGAAATCTCCTTCTTGACGTGGTTCCTTTTTGGCGCGCCGCTGGCGCTGGTCCTGCTGGCGGCGCTGTGGGGCCTGCTTGTTATGATCTTCTGTCCGTCGCGCGAGCGTTTCCATATCGACCCCGGCGTGGTCCGCGACCAGTACCGCGCACTCGGACCCATGAATTACGAGGAGCGGGCTGTCGCCACCGTTTTCGCGCTGATGGCCGTGTTGTGGCTCACGCGCCCCGGCATCGCGATTGGCGGCCTCTCGATACCCGGCTGGGCGGGTGCGTTTCCGTATCCCGAGTACCTCCGTGACGGTGTCGTGGCCATTGCGATGGCCATAATCCTCTTTATGTTGCCATCACGCGGAGAGTCCGGAAAACGAATCATGGATTGGGCAGCCACGCGCGACCTGCCGTGGGACATCGTGCTCCTGCTCGGCGGGGGCTTCGCCTTGGCCGCGGGATTCCAGGCGTCCGGCCTGTCCGTATGGGTGGGCGAACGACTGGCCGGTCTGGCGGACCTGAATCCCGCGGGTATGGTGCTCATGGTGTGCCTTATCGCGGCGCTGCTTACCGAGTTCACGTCGAACTCCGCCACCGCGCAGGTGCTGCTCCCCATCGTCGGCACGCTTGCCATCGGACTGCGCCTCCATCCGCTCCTGCTTATGATCCCGACCACCTTCGCCTGCTCATTCGCGTTCATGCTCCCCGTGGCGACCCCGCCTAACGCCATTGTCTTTGGCACGCGCCGCCTGACCGTGCCGACGATGGTCCACGTGGGCGGTATCCTGATTCTCGTGTGCGCAATAGCGCTGACCGCCGCGATTCTGACCCTCGGCAGGCTCGTATTCGGCATCGACTTGGCCGAATTTCCCGCGTGGGCCGCGCCATAGGCGCGCAGGTGATCGGGGGCTCCCTCTCAAGCCAACTAAGAATCTTGCGGGGGCGAGTATCGTCGTGCCAACTGCGATCTTGGTTGCTACGTCATTGACCCGCGTATCGAGCGCAGGAAGGCGCGCGCGGCGTCTTCCGAGGGCAGCCAGAGGCTGAAGAGGAGCCGCCCCTTGTTCGGGAGGGCGTCTATCATGGCGGGGACGTTGCCGGGGTCGCCGATGATCTGGAGCACGAGCAGCTTGTCCGCGTCGAGGATGCGTTTGTACAGGGGGAACCATCGGGGCGCGTCGCAGGGTGGGTTGCCGTCGCCCGGCACCCACTGGATGCCGTCGAGTTCCGGGATGTCGAGCAATGCGTCGAGATGGGGTAGTTGGCCCGGCCCGTCCCAGTGGTAGAGGGCGTGGTCCAGGGCGCGGCGCTCCCGCACAAGGGACGGGGCCACGAATTCGCGGAACATGTCCGGCGAGATCATGGCGGCATAATCGCACTGGAGCGGGTACCAGCGTCCCGGACACCACAGCCCCATCCATGCGGTCGTGCCGCGCTGGGCGCGCCCGATAATGGCGTCGAGATCATTGTAGACGCGGGACCACGCGCCGTCGATGCGGTCGAGCATGGCGTGTACGCCGTCGGGGGCGACGAGCATGTCCTCGAGGAGCGCCTCCGTGCCGCGCAGCGAGGCGAGCACGTCCGCCGCGCCGCCGACGTCCGTCATCGACACGAGGAACCTGTCGCGGGCCGCATCGCAGGCAAGCTCCGTAATCTCACGCGTGTACCGCCACCATGGGTTATCTTCGCGGAAAGACAGCGCCTCGACCGCGTCCCAGGGGCGCGGCTGCTCGAACCAAGACGTGGCCGCGGCGGCGTCGAAATGCAGGTAGCCGCTGAAGTACGCGGCAAGCACGCCCGGCCCGAGATTCATGAACATGTTGGGGAAGGCCTCGCCGCCAAAGAAGGTTCCGGCGCAATAGGCCTCGAACTGATCGATTACCACCTGCGGATTATCGCGGTGCTTCAGGAAGGCCCAAGCGTCCCATCCGGCGTCGGGCGCGATGCCCGCGCGCGGGCTGAAGACTTGGACCACGGGGTAGTCCAGTTCGCGGCGCCACCACGCCGCGAAAACCTCCTGCGCGCGCCGCCAGTCTTCCTTGTAGTGCATGCACTCTCTCACGCCGTGGCACGGGCGTCCCGCCCGTGATTCAGGAACATGGGCAAGATGCCCATGCCACGCTGTGTCACGCCTTGCTCTGGGCGCGCAGGCGCTTGGCGATGAGGTGGGCGGCCCCGAGGACGACGGCGTTGTCGCCGAGTTTCGCGGGGACGATCCGCACGCCCTTGCGGAGGAACGGCATGGCGTGTTCCTTGACCGCGCGGTTGACTTCCTCGAGGTAGAGGTCAGGCATGGCCTCGACGAGGCCGCCGCCGAGCACGACGGCCTCGGGACTCAGGATGTTGATCAGGTTCGCGACGGCGATGCCGACGTAGTACGCCGCCCTGCGGACGACGCCCTCGACCATCTTCTCGCCGTTCTCGATGGCCTTCGCAATCGCGCCGCTGCGCATGTTCTCGATGTCCGTGCCGCAGTTGGCCTTGACGTAGGGCGCGTCCTCGCGCGCGGCAAGCGCCGCGACTTCCTTGGCAATCGCGATCCGCGACGCCAGCGCCTCGAGGCAGCCCCGCTTGCCGCAGCCGCAGTACGGGCCGTCGACCTCGAGCGTCATGTGCCCGATCTCGCCCGCCGCGCCGGAGAAACCGTGGAGCAGTTTCCTGTTGATGATGATGCCGCCGCCGATCCCCGTGCCGGGGAAGACGCCGACCACGTCTTCACACTCGCTGATGTCGCCGAAGCGCCACTCGCCATAGGTGCCGACGTTTACGTCGTTGTCCACGACGACGGGGACGCCGAACTCCTTCGAGAGCGTGTCGCCGAGGGGGAAGTTTTTCCAGCCCAGGTTCGGCGTGTCGATGATGATGCCGGTCTTCGGGTCGAGCGGACCGGGCGAACCGACGCCGATGCCGCGAATGGGCGGGCTGCCCACCGCGTCGAGGGCTTCCCGGATAATCTGCCGGATTCGGTCTTCCGCCGTCTGGCCGTTCTTGCGGCTGCGCTTGCGGCATTGCCCCAGCGCCTCGAACTTGTTGTTGAACACGACGGCCATCATCTTCGTGGCCCCGATGTCCAACCCAACGACGAGATCGCCCTTCGACAGCAGTTCACCCATCCGTTTGTTCGCCTCCATGCCCTCTGTTCAGCGTGCGGGCTTCAGCCCGCATCTTGCACCCTGAAGGGCGCACTACAAACGCTATGCCGCGTCCCAGGCCGCGCGCCAGTTGGCCAGACCCTTGGCCATGTCCGGCACGGGATTCTCCGGTTCGTTCTCGTACTCGAAGACGGCGACGCCGTTGAATTCGAGGGCCTTGAGCGCCTTCGCCACGGCCCCGAGGTCCATCTCGCCCTCGCCGAGAATTTGCTCCTCGCCGCCGTGTATCCAGTCCTTGAGATGAAGCGAAATCACGCGCGATCCCAGCGCCTCGATCACCTCGTGGGGCTTCTCTGCCGAGCGAATTGCGTGCCCGGTATCCACGCACGCGCCGATGAGCGGCGTGCGGCCCGCCACGGCCTTTAGCGTGTCCTCGACTTTGTCGTACCGCGCCCGCGGTCCGTGATTGTGAATGGCGATCTTGACCTTGAACTCCTCGCAGAGCGCCTCGACGTCGTCAAACGCGCTTGGCTCGACGTCCGCCGTGAGGACCTCGATGCCGAACGCCTTTGCGAACTCGAACTTCCGCCGGTTCGCTTCCTTGTCCCGGCCGAAGCCCTCGACGCCGTAGCAGGGGACCGTCACGCCCGCTTCGAGCAACGTCTGTTGCACCTTGCCGAACTCGGGATGGTCCTTCTCCGGCGGGAAATGGACGGAGCAGAATTCCATGATGCTCAGGTCCAGCTTCTTCAGTTGCACAATCGAGTCCTCGAAGCTGAACTTGCGGAAGCTGTAGCTCTGCGCGCCCAGCCGCAACCCGGGCGCTTGCGCCGGGGCGCCGTGCGCAAGACCCGCGGCGGCGGCCGCGGCCGCGGTGGTCCGAAGAAAGTCCCGTCTTGATAGTCCGCGTCGCATGATGCAATCTCCTTGTGTATGTAGTGCGCCCTTCGAGGCGCGCTTCCGCTTCTTCGCGCCGGAGGGCGGCGAGTTGATTCATTATAGGGGTTTTCCTATCGTGTTGCACCGTAACGCACACGCAACTGCGGAGACCGCGCCATGCCGCGCCATATTCCGAGCCCCGCCTCGATTCAAGCGGCGGGCAACAGGCCGAAGATGATTCACGAGCATATCGGGCGCGTAAACACCGGCACGGACGCGATCAGCGTCGCGCGCATGATCAGTCCGCCCGGCTGGGTCGAGCCCGGCCAACGTCCCGAGTTCGACGAATACTCGCTCGTGTTGCGCGGCGTGCTGGCCGTGCGCGCCGAGGACGGAACGACGCTCGAAGTGCGCGCGGGCGAGGCGGTTATTGCCGCGAAGGGGGAGTGGGTACAATACAGTACGCCCGAGGGCGCGGAATACGTGGCGGTGTGTGTGCCGGCCTTCTCGCCGGAGACCGTGCACCGCGACGGCGACTGATCGGGGGAGCCTATGAACAGCAAGGAACGCCTTTACCGATGCATGGCGGGCGAAGCGACGGACCGTGTCCCCGTCGTGCCCATCTTCATGGCGTGGGCCGCCGAGTACGCGGGCTACACATACGGCCGCTTCCAGCAGGACCATATCGCGCTGACGGACAGCCTGCTGCGGGTGCAGGAACGATTCGCAATCGACCAGTTGACGACGCTCAGCGACCCGCACCGCGAGACGGCGGACTACGGCGCGGAGGTCTTCTTCGTGGACGACGGGGTGTGCCGCTGCCGCGAACCGCTGCTCAAGGACTACGACGACATCCGCAAGCTGCGCCGCATCCCCATCGAGGACGCCCCGCGCATGACCGACCGCGTCCGCGCCGTCGAGCGGTTCCACGCCGAGCGCGGCGGCGACATCTCGATCCTGGGCTGGGTCGAGGGGCCGCTGGCCGAGTACTGCACCCTGCGCACCCTCGAAGCGGCCATGACCGACCTGCTTACCGAGCCGCAATGCTTCCACGACGTCTGCGCCATAACGATGGACAACGCGATTGCGTGGTCCCGCGCGCAAATCGCGGCGGGCGCGGATATGATCGGCGTGGGTGACGCCGCGTCGAGCCTGGTGAGCCTCGACATGTTCCGCGAGCACATCCTGCCTTGGCACCAAAAACTGTACGCGGGCATCCACGGCGCCGGCGCGAAGGTCCGCCTCCACATCTGCGGCAACATCGCCCACCTGTTGCCCGCAATCCGCGAAACCGGCGCGGATGTCGTCGATATCGACTGGATGGTCGATTTGCGCCGCGCGCGGGACGTGCTCGGCCCCGAGACCACGCTGTTCGGCCACTTCGACCCGGCGGCGGTCCTGAAAATGGGCACGCCCGAGGATGTGGCCCGCCACGCGCGCGAGGATATCGCCGCAGGCGGCGACGTGCGCTTCGGACTCATGCCGGGCTGCGAAGTGCCGCCGGGCACCCCCGAGGCGAACATCGCGGCGTTCTGTCCCGGCGAGGGCTGTCTTATCCGCGACGCGTTGGCGGCCGCGTGGCACGGGCATCTTGCCCGTGAAATTCCCTTTCCCCAAGGGAAAGGGTTGGGGTGAGGGTTCCTGATCACGGGCGGGACGCCCGTGCCACGTAATCTGGAGCACTGACCATGCGACAAGAGACGATGACGGGCCGCGAGCGTTGGCTCGCCGTGATGCAACGCCGACAGCCGGATCGCATCCCCATGGACTACTGGGCGACGCCGGAGGCGACCGAGAATCTGTGCCGCCACCTGGGATGCGACTTCGACACGGCCTGCGAACGGCTGCACATCGATCTGCCATTGACCGTAATGGGCCGCTATGTCGGACCGCCGACCCCCGACAACGAGGACATCTTCGGCGTGCGGTTCAAGACCGTCGCCTACGGCACGGGCGTATACTCCGAACGCATGAACGCTCCGCTCGCCGCCTACAATACCGTCGAGGAAATCAAGGCCAATTACACGTGGCCCTCGGCGGACTGGTGGGATTACGCCCATCTTCCCGGCGAAATCGCGGGCAAGGAGTATCGAATCATACGCGGCGGCGGCTCGGAACCGTTTCTGCAATACGCAGCGCTTCGCGGCGACGAGCAGGCGTACATGGACCTCGTCGTCAATCCCGAAATGGTTCACCACTGCCTCGACGTGCTCTTCGAACTGGCGTACCAGAACACGCTGCGCATCTTCGAGACTATTCCGGGCGCGGTCTCGATCACCTACGTCGCCGAAGACCTCGGCGGCCAGGAAAACCTGCTCTTCTCGAAGGATCACATCCGCGAATTCCTCCTGCCGCGCATGCGGCGCATGATGGAACTCACCCGTCAGCACGGGTCCTTCGTCTTTACCCACAGCGACGGCGCCGTCCGCGAGATTATCCCCGACCTCATCGACGCCGGGACGCAAATCCTCAACCCCATTCAATGGCGCTGCGCCGGCATGGACCGCGCCGCCCTCAAGCGCGACTTCGGTGACCGGCTCATCTTCCACGGCGCGGTGGACAACCAGCAGACCCTGCCCTTCGGAAGCGTGGAAGACGTGCGCCGCGAGGTCGTCGAGAATATCGAGATACTCGGCGCGGGCGGCGGCTACATGCTATGCCCCTGCCACAACATCCAGGCCCTCACCCCGCCCGAGAACATCGTCGCCATGTACGAAACCGGCTACGAAGAAGGCTGAACCTGAAGCGGAGTTTTCCTCCCTCTCCCCGCGGGAGCATGGAAGCGGGGGCATCTTGCCCCCGATACCGTGGGGCGGGACGCCCCAGCTCAGCCGGGCGGGGCGAGACGCAGGCGGGAGCGCGGCTTGCGGGCCGAAGGCCCGATACATAACAGCCCAGGGCAACGCCCTGGGAAAACATGCACCCCGACAAGTAGCCCTGTAAGGGCGTAACATCCTGCCGCGACGGCCTTGTCTGGCGAACCTTCACCCCCGTGTTACGCCCTTTCAGGGCTCTGCAATCTACCGTACCCGTGTTCCCAGGGCGTTGCCCTGGGCTATCCTGTTGCCGCCCCTTCGGGGCTCGCATTGTCGCCGGTCTTCCCCCGTCATTCCCGCGCAAGCGGGAAACCAGAAGACTCGCAGGGTTGACGTACTGGATTCCGGCTTGCGCGGGAATGACGGAAAGACAAGACGCCTGCGCTACAACCACCACCGCCGCTTTCGCCTCTGAACACAGTCTCCACGTTGCCTCCGTGCTCTCCGCGTCTCTGCGATGAGCCCACCACCCCTGTTGTGGCCGGTCTCCTGCTTGCCTGCCGAAGCGTTTCGCGAAGGCTGGGACCGCGCCACGGCCTCGACCGCAGTCTTCCACCGCCGCCCGCGCCCGACACCGCCGCGAAAATGGACCCCGGCGCGGGCGCATCGGACGCGTCCGCGCCGGGGATATCCACGCAGCCGTCACGGCGATTAGTCGAGAACGAGGTTCAATTCAAAGGACGCTGCGACGGCGTCATCCATGCTGGCGGCCACAAAGATGGACCCCGCGCTCGGTTCGTTCAAGAACTCGACAAAGGCTCCGCCGTCCGCGCCGACCACGGTCCGGCCTATCGGGATTGGGCCGTTACCCAAGTCCTGGAAGACGCTCAGGGTCGCGCCGACCTGGGCATAATTGAACTGGATGCCCAGTCTGGAAGCCGTCGAAATGATCAGGTTGCCCGGCAGCGTGATGATGTTCGGGTCCTTGGTCCATATTTCGAGCGTCGGATCGCCGAGCACGTGGTAAAGCAGAAGTTCGTTCAGCAGTTCGCTGTACCCGATGAAGGTGGTGCCGATCTGCGTCGCGAGATAGAGCTTGGCGTGGTTGAGGATGTCGCCGAGGCGGCGCTTCGGCGTATTGCTGCCGAACGACGGCACGACCGACGGCCAGATGGCGTCGAACAAGCCGCGCGTGAGTGCGGAATTGGCCCAACTCGGGCTTACCCGCGTGTCGCCGATGACGCCGACCGCGCCGCCGTTCGCGTTGCGCAGAAGCCGCTCGGCGAAATACACGCCGCCGACCGTGGCGCCCTCGTCCGGGAACACTTCGTTGTCGAACAGGCCGCTCGAACAATTGATGCTGAACACCACCGGCAACAGCGCGCCGTTGGTCAGGCTGTCGGCGTTCGACGAGTTGAAGCTGGGTGTGCCCCAGCCGCCCGGCCAACCATGGTCGCGGTGGAGAATTAGGAAGCGGCCTTCGTTCCACGCGCTGGTGATCTGAGTCGTCGTGCCGTTCCAGGAGAACCCCGAGCCCGGCCCGATGGACGCCGGTAACGGCGTGCCGTCGTAATAGCGGCGGGGCGTGGGATCGCCGGTATAGGCGGGTCGCGGCGGATCGCAAGAGGCGCAGCCGGTGTCCACCGTTTCCCGGTAGATGCGCTGCACCGTATAGCCCTGCGCCGCCAGCGGCGCGCGCACGAACTCCGCCGCCTCGGTGAAAGTACGTTGCGCACGGCCGTCCTGCGCCACGTTCGTGAGGCAGCACTGGAACTCCGCGGCGAACATCAAGTTCTTGTAGAACGCGTCGGCGAAGATGCTGCCCGGCGGGTTCTTCTCGTAGTCGATGATCTTGTTGACCACGACATTGGCCTGCGCCAGCGTATCGACCGGGATGCGCCCGACCGCGAACGTCGGCACGATAGTCGGGAACTCCTGCCCTGGATAGGTCCGTATCGCGTAGGGCCAGTCCGTACCGATGGTGCGGTCCTCCTCCGGGTCATTGCTCGAGCGGTTGCGCAGGAAGGGGGAGATGTACTCCGCGTCGCCAAGCAGCAGTATATACGACGGCTTTATCAGCGCGGTGTCGTGGTGGCTCTCGATAAAGGCGTCGATCTCCGCCGCCGTGGTGCGGCCCGCGATGCCCGAGCCCGTGCCGCATTCGTAGACGTTCGTGGCGATGCCCTTCTCCCGCTTCCAGGCCGCGAGCGTGTCCGCAGCGTCCCGGAAGTTCGGGTGCGTCATGATCATCAATTCCTCGCCGATCAACGCGGGCGGCAACCCGATAATCGGCGGGAATGACTCGACGATCCCCGCGTTAATCACCGCCCCGACATAGAGGTCTCGCCGGCTCTCGAAGGGGTTGAACGCCGATTCGGGAAGGAATCCGTCCGGGCCATTCGCAAACTGGATATCGACGGACAAGTCCGCAAAGAGGACCAGTTCGCCCGATACGGGGTTGTATTGCCCGGCAAACGCCTCGATCTGGTATATCTCGAGGTCCCGGCTTCGTCCCAGCGGAAAGATGCGGCACGGGTCCGGCGGGAACTTGGCGTCGGTCCCGTACACGGTTTCATCGAGCGTGAACGGATGGTCGGCGAAGAGTTCCCGATCTGGATACGGCGGGTCGTCGGGGTCCTGGTCCACCGGGTCCGGCTGATTCGGCATCACGTTTAATCGAATGGTCTCCGCCGTGGTCGTCCTGCACTCCACCGTCACAAACGCGCCCGGCGGCGCCGCGAAGAGGCGGCGTACCACCGGGATGTCCGGCGTCCCCGGCGTGCTCGAATTCTTCTGCACGGCGGGCAGGAGCAGTCCTATATAGACCGAGCCGTCGCCCGCCTTGATGCTCGAGAAGCGCAGCGCGCCGAAATCAAACTTCGTGGAAAGGCTCTGCGCGTCGCCTTCCGGATCCTCGACGTCGCCGCCCTTGCCCCAACGCTCGCGGCCGGGGCACGGATTGGTTTCCAGCCTCGCCACGATCGCGTCGTATTGAAGCGCGCGCGCGTCCGCATACAGGGTGTCGAACGCGCCCATGGTCGGGCTGGCCGCCTTGACGCCGCCCGCCGGGCGTTCCGACTGCACCGTATCCAGGAATTCGTCGAGCGTGTCCGCTGCGTTGCAGAGTTCGTCGTTCACCAGTTGGATCTCGACCTCCGCCAGCAGGTCCAGAAGCAGCTTCTGCACCGCCGGCAGCAGCAGGGCCGCCGCCTCGCCTTCGAGGTAACCGCGCAGCGCGTCCACCTGCCCCACGACGGTGCCGGTGGGGTCCTCTGGGTCGAAAACAGGCGCGTAGCCGTCTTCGGATGTCGGGTCATACCCGTAGACCCGCGCGTTGTACATTTGTATCAAACGCAATAGCTCAGTAAGGTTGATGCTCCAGTCGTGCGTGCTGTAGTCGCTGTCGTGCCCGGCGCAGCCCTCGTCGCCGGGGCCGGGGGCGAACCCGTCCTCCGTGCCTTCCTGGCAGTGAAGACCGCCCGAGTTATAGAACTGGATCACCCGAAGCAGTTCCGTCAGGCCGATTTCAAAATCCGTGGTAGTATCGGCGCTGTGATACACCGCGTTCGCGGTTCCCCCGAACAAGATCAACGTCAACGTGGAAAAAACAAAGAATACCCCCAGGAGCGAATGCCGCTGCATACACCAACCCTTTCTTGCCGTACGCCTTTCCGACCCTTCAGAGGATGGAACACTCGCCGGACCCACCGCTATTCCGAGTGATGACGATGAGACGTGCTCGACCGTCCATGACGAGGTACTGTTTCCTGGAAGAACGCCCGTGCAGCCGTTGATATAGTGGAACTTTGCCCCGATAGTGGGAATAATACGCGATGCGGGGCGTGGACTCAGGGAGCGGTTGTGTATGGGAAGTGCTTCTATTCGAGGCGCCCTTCGAGATTGCGAAAGGTAAGCATAATGTGCAACAAATCTCATCTCGTTGCCGGTATTCTTCTGACTTCTCTGGTTCTGGCGCCCCAAATCTGGGGGCAAGAGCCGCCGGATGCGGCGCCCGAGGCGGGCATCGAAGCGCCGCCGGCCGCAGTGGACCCTGTGCCGCCGATCCCGGGGACGCGGCAGCCGGCGCAGCAATTGACCCTCGAGATGATGGTGCGGCAGGGCGGGCCGATCCTGTGGGTGATCGCCGGGTTGGGTTTCATCGCCCTGGTATTGGCGCTCTATCTGCTACTGACAGTTACGCCGCGGCGTGAAGCGCCCGCGACGCTGGTGAAGCGGGCGCACGCGCAGGTCCGCGCGGGCGACCTGCGGGGCGCGTACCAGATGTGCGAGGGCCGGGACGAACTGCTCGCTAACGTGCTGCGCGCGGGCTTGCAGATGGCGGGGCACGACCGCTACGTCATCCAGGACGCGATGGAGAGTGAGGGCGAGCGCGGCGCGGCGGGCTTGTGGCAGAAGATATCGTACCTGAACAACATCGCGACCATCGCGCCCTTGCTCGGGCTGCTCGGCACGGTGTGGGGGATGATGCAGGCGTTCAGCACCATCGCGTTCGACGACGCGCAGGTGAAGGGTATCGCGGTGGCCTACAGCGTGTCGATGGCGATGGTCACCACGGCGGCTGGGTTGATACTGGCAATCCCGGCGATGGCCATCTACTACTACCTGCGCGGCCGCGTCGTGAAGATTCTCGCGGAGGTCGAGGCCGAGGCGAGCGAGCTGGTCGAACTGATGGCGCGGAGTCCCGAGTCATGAAGTTCGGACGCCGACCTAACGAGGAAGCCGACGCCATCCCGATGGCGCCGCTCATCGACATTATCTTTCTGACCCTTGTCTTCTTCATGTGGACGGCGGTCTACGCCCACCTCGAAAGCGAAATCGACGTCGATCTACCCACGGCGGACTCCGCCGTCGCCAGCGAGCGGATGCCCGGCGAGATTATCATCAACCTGCTGCGGCCCGAGGATGCCCGCGTGGTGGACGGCAAGACGCTCGACATCGTCGTCAACGAGCGGGTGATGGACGTCGCGGCGCTGCAGTCGCTGCTCGAACGCGTCGCCAAGTACTTCCCTGGCGGGTCGGTTATCATCCGGGGCGACCGGAAGGCGACGCTCGGCCGGGCCATCGAAGTGCTTGATGCATGCAGCAAGGTGGACATCCAAGACGTCGCGTTCGCGGCGTTGAAACCCGAAGAGGAGCGCCGGCAAACGCCGTGAAGCAGTCCTTCTCATATGGCATGGTCGTGCTGTGCCTGTGTTGTGCCGCGGCTGCCCAGACGCCGGAACAGACGCGGATGGAATTCGCCGACGGCCTGTTCCAGCGCGGGTTCTTCGCCGAGGCCGTCGAGGAATACGAGAAGTATCTCCACGATTACCCGACGGGGTCCTACGGTCCGACGGCGTGGTATCGCCTGGGCGAGGCGGCCTTCGCCAGCGAGCAATACGAAAAGGCGATTGCCGCCTTCGAACGGGTGATGCCGCCGGAACTCGAGTTCCCGGACCGGCTGCGCGCGGCGCAGCGCCGGGGCGAGGCGCTCTACCTGCTACAACGGCACGAGGAAGCGGTCCACGCGTTTGAGCCCTTGACCGGGCCGGACGCACCCCCCGATCTGTGCGTCCGCGCCCTTTATTTCCTCGGTCGCGCGCGGCTCGATAATCGACAGTACGACGACGCGTTGCGCGCCCTCGCGGCGGTGGCCGAACGATTCCCGGGCGACGCGCTCGCGCCCTACGCGCAATACCAGCTCGCCTATGTGCACCTGGGCCGCGGCGACCTCGAAAACGCGGCGGTGGCGTTCTCGGAGGCCGCGCAGCATGCCCCCGAGGAGGCGCTCCGCATGGAGGCGCGCTTTCGCGCCGCCGAAATCTATGATAAGCTCGGCTGGTTCAGCGCCGCCGTAGGGGCCTACGAGCAACTGAAGAAGGAGTTCCCGGATTCGCCGTATGCGCGGCGGGCCGACTATGGCTATGCCTGGGCGCTGTACCACGCCGGGAAACTCGCGGAGGCTGAAGTCGCGGCGGCGCGCTTCCTCGACGCGAACCCGGACACCCCCTATGCGTCGGGGCTGCTGTACCTGCGCGCGAACGCCTTCCAGCAGCAGCGGCGCTACGACGAGGCGCTGGCGCTGTATCGTCGCGTCGCGGGCGAAGGCGCGGATTCTGAATTCGCCGCGCGCGCGCGTTACAAGGCGGCGTGGGTTCTGCATTTGAGCGGGCGCGCCGTCGAGGCGAAGGCGGAAACCATGGCGTTCCTTCGCGACCACAAGGAGTCTCCGCTGGTCGGCGACGCCGCGTTCCTGCTGGGTACCCTGCTCGTGGCCGAGGGGAATTACGAGGACGCGCACCAGGAGTTTCGGCTGGTTGCCGAGAAATACCCCGACAGCGATTACGGCCCCGAGGCGCTCTACAAGTCGGGCGAATGCCTCGAACAACTCGGGCTGGCCGACCAGGCCGCCGCAATGTTCGAGGAATTCGTGCGCCGATACCCGGACCACCCCCTCACGATGGAGGCCATGCTGCGCGCCGGCGACGCGCAGTTCTCCGCGCGGTCTTTCCAGGACGCCGTGGACAAGTATCGCAAGCTGCTTGAAAACGCCGCCGATCCCGTCATCGAGCAAGACGCCCTCTATCGACTGGCCATCACGTACTACAACATGAAGGATTACTCCGCGAGTGAAGCAACATTTCGCAAGCTGCTCGAAAAATACGGCGACACCCCGCGCGCCGCCGAAGCGGCTTATCGCGTGGCCGACTGCGTCATGCGCCAGGAAGGCGACCCGCTCCGGGCTATCGAACTCTATCAGGCGGCGCTCGACAAGGCCCCGGAGGGGCCGCTGGCCGGGCAGGCGTTGCGCGGTCTCGCCGTGGCCTACTACGAGAACAAGGACTACGACCGCGCCGCGGAATTGTTCGATCGGCTCATTGCCGAATACCCGGATGCGGCCTTGAACGAGAAGGCTTACGCATGGCTGGGCGAGCGCCACTACGAACAGGAACTGTGGGCACGTGCCGCGCGCGCCTTCCGCGCGCTGCTCGATAAAGCGCCGGAGTATCCGAACCCCGAGCGCATTGTCTTCCGTCTGGCGGAGTGTCAGGAACGCGACGGCGACGCGGCCGGGGCGCTCGCGCTATATCAGCGCGTCGAGAAGGAAGCGCCGAAGAGCGGCGCGGCGGTCGAAGCGCGTTACCGCATGGCGGCGCTGTACGAGAAGAAAGGGGACGCGGACGAGGCGCTGAAGCGCTACGAAGAGGCGAGCAACGCGAACAGCGGCGACGTCGCGGCGCGGGCGTGCTTCCGCGTGGCGGAAATCCACGAGGCGCGCGAAGACTTCGAGCGCGCGGCCCGCAACTATATGCGCGTGGCGATCTTGTTCCTCCATGCCGAACTGTCGCCGGAGGCGCTGTTGCGCGCGGCGCGGCTCTTTGACAAGCTGGGCCGTCCCGATCAGGCGAAACGCACCTACGAAGAGCTAATCGCCGATTACCCGGAACAACCGCAGGCGGCACAGGCGCGCGAGGCCTTGGCCGCGCTCGGGGAGACCTGATGTCATGGTCAGCCGCCGCGCCATACTGGCCTTTTGCGTGCTGGTATCGCTCGCGGCGCATTTCGTGTTCTGGTACTACGCCGCGCCCCGAATTACGCTGCTGCGCGTCAATGCCGCTGTCGAGGACTTGCGCCGCCGCTATCCCGTGCGATTCCATGACATTTCCCCCGAAGCAACGCCCGTATTCGAGCGGTCCGCTACTCGCCTGACCTCCCGCCCCGGCGAAATCCGCGACCTCGTGACTGGCGCCAGCGAGTCGCTCGTGTTCGATGGCGGCGGCGACCGGCCGCCCGCGCCCACGCCCGACCTCGATGCGCGCTTGGCCTCGGACGCCGTGACGCGCGATCACGCCCTCGAACCCGACGCCGCGCTCTTACGCAAGATGGACGCGCGGATCGTCGAAATCGGCCAGGAAGCCGCGCGGCGGGAACTGCAAACGCCGCGCCGCGTCGTGCGGCCGAGCCCCGTCACGGTGATTGACGACGACGCCATGCCCGTCTTGCGGGACCTTGCCGCGGCAAGAGACGTGCCGCCGCTGCAACTCCCGTCCGGTGCGCGTAGTCTGCTGGCGCGCAGCGTGCCGGCGCCGGGTGAGGCACCGCAACCGGCGCCGGAAGCCCAGGCGCCGCCGCGAGAGGAACTGCCGATGCCGCAAGCGGCGAAGGCCCAGACGCCCGCGCCCGCTCCGGTTCCGCGCGAAGTGGTCATCGAAACCGCGCCGGTGGTCGAGGCGGTCCGCAGGCAGCGACAGACGCAATACGAGTTCCTGGACGACATGCTCGATATCGGCCTTGACGTTTATCAGTCGCCGGGTGATCGGCTCGGTTTCTTCCGCTTGCGTATCGCACCGAGGCACGGCGCGGCCATCGCGCCCCTGTCCCGAGACATCACTTTCGTGCTCGACGCATCGAGCAGCATCAGCCAGCGCAAACTCGACCTGTCCGCGCGGGGGCTTTCCGAGGTCATCGGCACACTCCGCCCTGAGGACAACTTCAACATCGTTCTCTTTCGCGATACACCGACGTTCTTCCGGCCCGCGCACGTGCCCGCCACGCGCGAAAACACTGCCGCCGCGGCCGAGTTTCTTCGCGGCCAGCAATCGAGCGGAAAAACAGACGTCTTCCAGGCGATGCAATCGGTGATCCGGAACACCCCGCGCCCCGGCGCGCCGGGCATCATTGTCCTTATCTCCGACGGCCGGCCCACCACGGGCATGCGCGACAGCCGCGCCATCATCAACGCGCTCACGGCGGACAACCGGCGCAACACTATCTTCGCCTTTGGCGGCGGCCGCACGGTGAACCGCTATCTTCTCGACTTGCTCGCTTATCGTAACCGGGGCGAATCCCATGTCATCGATAATCTCGAACAGATTCCCGCCGAACTGCCGCGTTTCTTGGCGCGCATCGAGGAACCGCTCCTGCTCGACCCGCGGGCCGATTACGGACGCATCGACGAAACGATGGTGTTCCCAAAGGCGATCCCTGATTTCTACCGGGGCCGAGGCGTGACGGTCTACGGTCGCTATGACCCCGCGCGGGACCGCGAGTTTGTTATGCGCCTCGTCGGAACGGCGGGGGAGAAGCGCAAGGAAGTGATCTTTCGGGCCGACCTGAGCAAGGCGCGCGGGGCCGACCGCGAGATCGCGCGGAGTTGGGCCTTCGCGAAGGGCTACGACATTATCGGCGAAATCTCGCGCGTCGGCGAGCAACCCGAAATGCTGCGGCAACTTCACGAACTCAGCGCGCAATACGGATTCCAGACCAGCTACACTGAGTAGGCGCGCGCGTCTGGAGGCGCTCGGGCGTTTAGAGAGATCGTGCGCCTACCACGGAGAACTCTCGGATAATGCAGGGTGACCGGCTATGTGCGAGCGCGTGGATGCGGCGTCTGACCGAACCGGACAGCGATACACGGCGCGCATTGACCCGAACCTACGGCGACGTGGCGAGTGTGCTCGATGATCGCTTGGACTTGTTGCTGCGCACGCTGTGCGCATTTGTCGCGCGCTTCGGAGACCAGCCCGTCCGCGTCTTTCGCGCCCCGGCACGCATCAATCTGCGCGGCATGCACGTGGACACCCATGGCGGTTATCTCAACCTCATGACGCATCAGCGCGAGACTGTCGTCGTTGCCGGGCCGATGCCCGAGGGGACTTGTACGTTCACGAATATCGAGCCGGAATTCGACGAGGCGGGGGTGTCCCTGGCCGGGGCGGTACGCGAGGCCGCATGGGGGCGGCCTTGGGCCGACTACATCACGTTGCCTGAGGTCCGGGCGCTGGTCGATTCCCGCAAGGGCTCTTGGGAGAACTACCTTCGCGGGGCGGTCCTGCGTGCGCAATACGAAGCCGGCTGTGAACCGTTGTGCGGCGTGTGCGCGTGCGTCGGGAGCGACATCCCGCGCGGCGCGGCGCTCAGTTCTTCCCACGCGCTCGCAACGGCCATCCTGCTCGGCGTGTTAGGCCTCAACGGCATGGCGATGGGCCCCGAGGCGCTTATCCTCGCGGTGCGAGATGCCGAGTGGTACACCGGCGCACGCACCGGGACAAGCGATCAGGGCGCGATGATCCTCGGCGGACGCAACGAACTCATCAACGCCACCTTGCACTCCGAGGACCTCGATCTCTCCGGCATCCGCCGCATGGCCTTCCCCGACGACGTGCGCGTCCTCGTCATCCACTCGCACACACGCCGCAACTTGAGCGGGGCCGCGCTGGCGGACTATACACGCAACCGATTTGCGTATTCCCTGGCCCTCTATATCTTTCGCCGCGAACTGCGGCGGCGGGGGCATGACGCCGCGTTCGTCGAGAGCCTGGACCGGCTGGCGCGCATCACGCCCGAGCGGTTGGGCGGCCCCGCGGCGGTCTACGAGGCGTTGCGCGGCATTCCTCTCGAAGTGGACTTGGGAACGCTTCGCATGCAGTGCGACCCGAACGAATTCGACGCGGCGTTCTCGCGGTATTTCGGCATGATGGACGCCGCGGAGCGGCCGCGTGGCGTGCCGCTGCGTGGGCCGCTCCTGTTCGCCTTGGCGGAATCGGATCGGGCGCGCGTATTCTTCGACCTGCTCGTGCGCGGAGACTACGTTGCCGCGGGAAGGCTGATGAGCATCGGGCATGACGGCGACCGGGTCGTTACGCGGGAGGGCAGGCCGTTCTCGCGGGAGGTCGGTGACTCCATACTCGACAGTTGGGCCGCCGCCGCCGTGCCTCTCGCGGAATGCCCGGGCGACTACGGCGCGAGTAGCCCGGCGCTTGACGCCCTCGTGGACGCCGCCCTTGCCGGCGGCGCATTGGGCGCGTCGTTGACCGGGGCGGGCATAGCGGGCTCGGTGGTGGCGTTGTGTCGAGCGGAAGGCGCGGACGGGGTTGCGGCGCGGGTGCGGGCGTGTCTCGCGTCGGCGAACTACGCGCGCGCGGCGGGACTGGCTACGCCGCTGAGCGACGACGAGGCGGACGCGGCGGTCGTGGTGAATGCGGCGGTGGCCGCCGCGGGCGAACTCACCCTGTAGCGGGGTGTCGAACGGGAGCGTGATCGGATGCGAAAATCATTATGGTCGCGGCGCGGCTTCCTGGGCGCGTGCGCGGCGGGAGGATTTGCGATGCGGGCGACGGGAGGGGATTGGCCCAAAGGCATGAGTCACGTCGGCCTCGATCATTTCGAGCACTACACGGACGAGAAGACCCGCGCGCGCGTGTATCGTCTCACCTCCGGGCCGCAGCGGGACGACGTGGTGTATCAGACCCACCCGATGTGGTCGCCGGACATGGGACTGCTTGTGTTCCACTCGGACCGAACCTCGGGCACGATGACGCCGCATGTCCTCGAGACGAGTACTGGGAAGGTGCGGCCCTTGTTGCCGGACGGCAAAGGCGGGGACTTCACCCTTACGCATCGGGGCGCGGATGTGTTTTGGCTTAGCGGGCGGGACGTGTATACGGCCCCGCTGCGGGCCTTGTTCGCGGGCGACGCCGCGCCCCAACGTATCGCGTCGTTGCCGGAGTCGGTACAGCGCACGCAAGGTATGTTGTCCGTGGACGCGAAGGAGGCCGTCCTTTACACCGGCGCGGTGTTCGAAGTGGACAAGCGCTGGGGAATCATCGGCCTGAATCTGAAGTCCGGCGCGTGGGACACCCTCGCGGAAGTCGATTTCCCGGTCGGGCACGTCCAGGCAAACCCGGCTCGGGCCGATCTGGTCATGTTCTGCCACGAGACGGGCGGCTACGCCGACCAGCGCACATGGCTCCTGGACGCCGCGCGGCGGACCCACCGGCCGCTGTACGTTTCCCCGAGCCGACAGTGGGTGACCCACGAGCTCTGGTGGGGCGGCGACCGTGTCCTCTTCACGGTATGGCCCTATGACGACGAACACCGGGAACTGGAGCACGGCATCTTAATGGCGGACCTCGATGGCGCGCATACCGTCGTAACGCAATATCCAGCGTGGCATACGCACGGAAGCCCGGACAAACGCTGGATACTCGGCGACGATTTCGACCGAAATCTGTGGCTGATTGACGCACAGACACACGAACGCCGCCTCCTGACCCATGGGCACGAGGGCGGGGGGCTGAAGACCCATCCGCACGCCTCGTTCACCCCCGACAGCCAAAGCATCGTCTTCAATTCGAGCCGATTCGGCACCGCTGATATCCTACTTGTGGAACTCCCGGCCTGGGAGAGCCTGCCGCAACCGTGACCACGCGGCGGCTCGCCGCGCCGTCTCAGTGCTTGCCCTGATAAGCGTGATATACCCGAGTTTTCGTAGGAAATATCAGTTTTCGGCCCTGGATAAAACTGCAGGACCCCGGATTAAGCTGTCAGGATTTAATACTTCTTGTGCTAAACGATGATTTAGTGTTATAATATGGGCTGCGCGGATTAAGCGTTCCGTTTGGGATTCCTGGGATAAGTGGCGATATATGCGGATAACGCGGGCTTTTAGCTAGCAACCGCAACTTGTCGGATGCAACAGCGGCACGACTACTGACGGCGCCCCTGGGGGCAAGGGCTTGCGGTCGAGGAGGTTGCCATGAATGCTGAATCGATGACGAGCGCATGCGACACTTCCTACGCTCTCCGATTGCATCTTGCCGAAGGGAACCTCAGAGCGTTGGTGGACTGCGTGGTGCCTCCCGAGGGGCCGAACGCGGTGGTTCCGATGCTGCTCGAAGCCCTCGAACGGGCGGGCGTCGTCGACCCTATCGGTCTCATGGCGGCGGAACAGCGCTTCCGCGCCGCGGCCGAGGCAGGCGGCGAACTCCGCGACATGCCGATCCTCGAGGGTACGCCGCCAATTCCCCCCGAGGATGCATCGGTCGCGTGGGCGCGAGAGTTCTTCAAGGAGGGATTTTCCGCCAACCCCGAAACGGGGGCGATCGACTACCGCGAGCGGACGGCGCACCGGTCCGTCGCGGAAGGCGACCTGCTGGCGCGCGTCATCCCGGGAAAACCCGGTGTGGACGGCGTTAACCTTTTCGGCGAGCCGATTCCCGCCGAAAACCCGCGCCCGGTATCCCTGCGGGCGGGCGATAACGTTCGTTTCGACGCCGACGAACAGGCGTTCTACTCCCTGTGCGCCGGGCGCATCCGGCTGGAGGACGACGCGCTCTCTGTGGATGAGGTGTTTACGGTGCACGGCAGCGTCGGCCTTGGGACCGGCAACGTCCGGCATCCCGGGGCGCTCCTGGTGGAAGAGAACATCGAGGCGGGATCCCGCGTCGAGGCGAAGGGGGACATTGAAGTTCGAGGGTACATCGAGGACGCTCACGTCGAGGCCGGCGGATCACTCACAGTGCATGGCGGCATCACCGGCGGCGCGGGCAGTCTGCTGCGCATCGCCGGGGCGGTGCATGCAAAATTCATCCTGAACGCCACGGTTGAGGCGATGGGCGACGTGGTGGTTGAGCGCGAGATCAACAATGCCGTGGTGCGCACGCGCGGCGCGGTGAAGGTGCCTCATGGCCGCATTGTCGCCGGTGAAATTCAGGCGCTCAGCGGCATTGACACGGCTCACGCGGGAAGCGATGCGGGTATTCCCACGCTGCTGGCAAGCGGCGAAGACTATACGCTTCCGGCGCGGATCCAGGCAAAGGAGACGGAACTCGCCGCATTGCGCGGCACGCTCCACAAGGTCCACGCGAGGCTCGATCCGCTGACCGGCCAGGAACACCGCCTCTCGGCGCAATCGCGACAGACGTTGGCTGTGCTCCATCAGAAGCTGTGTGAGGCGGAACAAAAGTCTCACGGCATCGAAGCGCAGATGCGGGAGATGCGCGAGGGGTCCCGGAAGCGGGCCGTCAACCGCATCGTTGTGCGCACCTGTGTTCATCCGGACGCCTCCTTCCGGGTGGCGCAGCGCGGCCTTTACGCTCGCGAAACCGTTCCCGGACCCGTCGCGATTCTTATCCGCGAAGGCGAGGTCGGCTTCTTCGCGACCACTCCGCCCCGGTGATCTTGATCCGCGGGCGATAGTCTCCGTATGGGTCCTATGGGGCGCATACGCCCTATTTCCGCGACGTCTCGTCCGACCGGGCGGCTGTTTACCGCTGACACTCGGGGCACGCGTAGACTGTACGTCCGGCGAGGGTCGATACGCGGACGCTGTGGCCGCAGCGAAGGCACGCCGGGCGCTTATATACGTAGAAGCGAAAGTCGTGACTTGCTCTTTCCGGTTCCAACGCCGCGAGGGTGAGAATACGATTCCGGCGCACGCCGATGCGCATGAGACGGCGCAGCAGCACCCACAGCGCGTCGAACTCCTCGCGCTGCAGCGCATCGCCCGGACGCTCCGGCGCGACGCCCGTCAGGAACAGCGCCTCGCAACGGTAGATGTTGCCGACGCCCGCGATGACCCCCTGATCGAGCAGCAGCGCGCCCACAGCCTTTCGCGTCCTCCGAATACGCTCCCACGCCGGGTTCGGGTCGGCGTCGTCGCGCAAGACGTCCGGTCCCAGTTTCGCGATGATACCCCGCCGCTGCTTCTCGGTAATCAGCGCGCAGCGCATCGGGCCGCGCAGTTCGGCTACGTGGCCCGCGCTTTCGAGCCGGAGCCGGACCTGATCGGTCGCGGACCGCGCGGGCGCCTTCGCGAGCGTGAATCGCCCGGCCATACCAAGATGTACATGGCAAATCGCCCCGCCCCGCCAGACGTGAAAGAGGTTCTTGCCGTAAGCCTCCGCGCGTTCGAGCGTATCGCCGTCGAGGCGCGCGGCCTCCGCGCGGAACCGTCCCTGCGGCGAACTGGCGCGTAGCGCCCGACCGGCCAACCAGCGGTTGTGGTCGCGCGCAATGCGGTGAATCGTATGCCCTTCAGCCATCAGCAACGCCTCATAACACCAATACGCCTGGATTCTGCCGAAACTCGCGCGGGCCGCGCCAGTCAGCCGTGGGCGGACGCTCAGACTTGACCTGTCTATGTCGTCCATCATGTCAATGGCGTTCGTGCGTTGACGCCCCCGCGCGGCTCTGTTAGGCTGCAACGGGGCCGGAAACGTCGGCAAACCATACCAGGAGGCGCAGCCATGCCGAAGACGGTGCTCATCATCGGCGCGTTTGACACCAAGGGGCCGGAGTACGCCTTTCTGCGCGAGCAGGTGATCGCGCACGGGTGTAACGTTGTGACGCTCAATACAGGCGTCCTGGGCACGACGGACTTATTCCCGGTCGATATCGAAGCGGGGGAGGTCGCGGAGGCCGGCGGCAAGTCCGCGGTCGCGTTGCGGGAAAGCAAGGACCGGGGCGAGGCGATGAAGGTCATGGCGGCGGGCGCGCCCGTCGTGGTGCGGCGGTTATACGACGCCGGGCGCTTCGACGGGATCATCGGCATGGGCGGGACGGGCGGTTCGAGCGTCATCGCGGCGGCGATGCGCGCGCTCCCGCTGGGGGTGCCGAAGGTGCTGGTCTCGACCGCGGCGTCCGGCGACGTGTCGGCCTATGTCGGGACGAAGGACGTCGTCATGATGCCGTCCATCGTGGACGTGGCCGGGATCAACCGGATCTCGCGGGTAATTCTGGCCCGCGCGGCGGGCGCGGTTTGCGGCATGACGGCGGTCGAGCCGCCCGAGTCGCGCGACGACAAGCCCATCGTCACGGCAAGCATGTTTGGCAATACGACCGAGTGCGTGAATGCGTGCGCGAAGCTGCTCGAGGAGCAGGGCTACGAAGTACTCGTGTTCCACGCCACGGGCACGGGCGGGCGCATCATGGAATCGCTCGTGGACGAAGGGCTGGTGGACGGCGTGCTCGATATCACGACGACGGAATGGGCGGACGAGGTATGCGGCGGCGTCTTCTCGGCGGGGCCGGACCGGCTCAGCGCGCCGGGCAGGCGCGGCGTGCCCCATCTTATCGTGCCCGGCTGCGTCGATATGGCGAATTTCGGCGGCATAGCGACGGTGCCGCAACGTTACCGCGACGCCGGGCGGCTGCTGTACGAATGGAACCCGTCCGTTACCTTAATGCGCACGAATATCGAGGAAAACCAACGTATGGGGGAGGTCTTCGCGGAAAAGGCCAACGCCGCGTGCGGACCAGTGGCGTTCTTGATTCCGCTGCGGGGCGTGTCGATTCTCGACGGCGACGGTCAGCCCTTTTGCGACCGCGAGGCGGACCAGGCCCTCATTGACGCCCTCAAGGCGCATCTTCGTCCCGAGATTCCCTGTATCGAGCTGGACTGCAACATCAACGACCCGCAATTCGCGGCGAAGGCGGTAGAGATGTTGCTGGAACTCTTGAGTAAACGCGACCTCGCGTAGGGGCGGCCTGCAGATAGCTTGGGGGCGGGGATGAATTCGCATTCGGCCGGGTGTTCCAAGATCGAGACATATCCAAGCACACCCGAAGGAGGATAGCATCCGTGCCGGCATGGTTTTCCAAGGTCTTCCGCAGGACGGAAGGCGATGAACAGGGCCGCGCGCTCGCCGCGGAACCGGAGCCCGTATGGTCCGAGGAAGCGGATGACGCGCCGCCGCGGCGCGTGATCGAGGCGCCGGTTCTCATGGTGGAGGACGAAACGGGCGGCGCCGCCCCTGCCGAGATTCGCATCAAGGCGCGGCTTGGCCGCGCGGGAGACACCTGCACATTACTGGTGGACCGGCCCGTGCTCGAAGGACATTCGTTTGTATGTCCGGACCGCGACACGGCCTATGCCTATGCACCGCTGGCCGCCGCGCTATTCGATCTGGGCGACATCGACCACGTGAGGATCCATCACATGACCGTCACGGTGTGGGGCGAACGACGGGACGAGGCGGCGTGGGAGGCCTTCGCGCGCGAGGCGGGCCGGGCTATCCGGGAGCACTTGAGCGGCGGCAAGGCGGCCATCCTGCCCGAGGTCATGGCCGAGATACCGTCGGAAGACGAAATTCGCTGGACCCTCGAACGGATCATCGAGCAGGAGATCAACCCCGGCATCGCCGCACACTCGGGACACATTACCTTGAATCGGGTCGAGGGCAACACGGTCTACATCACTATGGGCGGCGGCTGCCAGGGGTGCGCCATGTCGAGCGTGACCTTGCGGCAGGGCGTCGAACAGGCCTTTCGCGAGGCCGTGCCGCGCCTCGGCGCGGTGTTGGACGAGACCGACCACGCGGCGGGTACGAACCCGTACTTCAAAGACCTGCCGGCGGAAAAGGGATAGCGCGCCATGCCGAAATTGAATTCCTTCACGTTGCGCATTCGCACGGGCGAGCACGGCTTGAGCGGCACGCCGCAATACGGCATTAACGGGTTTACACTCGATTTCGACGAAGTCGAGGGCGGCGCGGGCCCCGGAGAGACGCTCGAGGTCACAGGCAGTCCGGAAAGCTTCCCGCACAGCCCGGTCCTTGTGGGACCCGAGGAGGGCCGTTGGGATATCGAGGGCGTTGATGCCACGTATCATTGCGCGGGAGAAACGCCTTACACCGTGCGGCTGGGCGCCGTATCGTTGGACGCGGCGTCCGACCTCAATATCTGGCACGCCCGCCCCGAACGCGTATTCGATGTATAATCAGGCGGTTATGGAAATGACGCAAGAAGATCATAGTAACTTGGCCCGGCGGCGCTGCGTTCCGTGTCGCGGCGGGATCTCGCCGTTGAAGGGCGAACCCCTGTTGCGGCTGCACCGCGAGTTGGACAGCGGCTGGGCGCTCATTGACGACCACCACATCGAGAAGCGTTTCAAGTTCCCCGATTTTGCGGGGGCGCTGGCCTTCACAAACGCCGTCGGCGCCATTGCCGAGGAACAGAACCACCATCCCGACATTCTTTTGGCGTGGGGAAATGTCACGGTTACTGTGTGGACCCACAAGATCAATGGTCTGACCGAGAGCGACTTCATATTCGCGGCGAAGACCGAGGAAGCCTACGCTCCTTATGCCATGCCGTGATGTGACAGAACTCATCCACGTCGTCGTGGATCTCGAGGACCGCCTCAAGTCCTATCGCTTCATCAAGCGGACCTGCGGCCGGGGCGTGGGCGCGGATACGCTGCTGCTGGACACGCTCGGCGGGCGCACCGTGGATGCGATTCTCGAACTTTCGCCGGTCCAACTCCTGGCCGAACACCGGATTACGGAACCGCTCGAGGAGTTTCTCGCGCTCAAGCACCTGATCGCGCTGCAATCGGCCCTCGAAGTCTTGACGGGGCGCGCCTCGGGCGGCCCCGGAGAGGTATGCGCGGCGGCGGAAATCGCGTTTGAAGACGGGGACACCGTGATTCACGCCCGCATTTCGGTGGACTTGCTGACGGAAGAAATCAAGTCCTGCGGCAATTGCCGATCCTGCGGCGCGGCCGCGCGTCGGAAACGCGCGGCGGTTTGAATCACTCGGCCGCGGCCTTCTCCATAACTTCCTGGATACTCACGGGCGCGCCGCCCATGCGTTTGCTCTCGTCGGCGGCCTCCATGAACGCAAACAGTTCGATGGTTTCCTCGGGGGCGATGGGAGCGACGCGGGTCTGAAAGAATTGGACGACTTCGCGGATCATGGGCGCATAGTCGCCGCCGCCTTCCTGCGCGGCAACGGCCTTGGCCCCGAAGACAACGACCTTGTTCGGCGTGGCCTGGTTGCGCAAGCCGATCAGCGTGCCGACGCGCCCGCCGCTCCACGTGCCCGTGATCACGTCGGTGTCGGCGGTCGCGGTGCGCACGACCGTCTCACAGCCACGCCCGAGTACGGTGTACAGGGCCTCGGTCGGATGTACGCCGTACCAGAAGAGGTCCGGGTGATGCGGTTCGAGGTGGCAGGGTCCCCACGAGACCGCGCCGCGGATTTCACCCACGTCTTGTTTCAGGAGCGTCACGAGGGACTCGTAGTAGCGGTAGGAAGAGCAACTGAACCACGGCACATCGTGTTCCTTCGCGAGGCGGGCGATGGCGAGGGCGTCGCGGAGCGAGCCGGCGAGCGGCTTGTCGATGAAGACCGGGAGTCCCGCCGCGAAGACGGGCTTGACCTGTTCGAGGTGGGGTCGGCCGTCCACGCTTTCGAGCATGATCGCGTCGACCAGTGTGCATAACTCCTCGATGGTGTCGACGATCCGCACTCCGAAATCGCGCTGCAATTGCTCGGTGTAGCCGTCGACGCGCGTGGCGCTCGCCTCCAGATCCGGGCTCCCGCCCTTGTATGCGGCGACCACCTTCGCGCCGGGCACATGTTTCGGGTGTCCGGGGTCGTTCAGCAATTGCGTGAAGGCGATCACGTGCGACGTGTCGAGACCGATCATGCCGACGCGGAGATCCTCGGCGGCAGGTGCGACGACGCAACCGGCCAGAATGATCAATGATGCGACTATTCTCATGGCGAGACTCTCCCTGTTGAAGCCTTTGGGCTGACTGGCAGTTCTGGTTTCCGGGGATTCTGGCAGGTCAGCGGCGAGAAGGCAAGGGTCCAAGGGAATGAACGAAATGGGTATGGACGGAAGGGACGGGGGCATCAGCGTAGCCCGTCTTGGAAACACGGACAAGCGCGTGTTAGGGTGTCGGCGGTCAGACGATGTCCGAACTCTCCCGCGTGATCATGAAGATCTTGCACGTATACAAGGATTTCTATCCCCCGATCGCCGGGGGCATGGAGCGGCACATCGGGCTGATGTGCCGTTTTCAGCGGCAATGGGCGGAAGTCGAGGCGCTGGTGTGTAGCCGGACGCCGCGCACGCGAGTCGTCGAACGTGACGGGACGCGCGTGACGGAGGCGGGCGAATGGGGGCGGTTCCAGAGCGCGCCGATCTCGCCGACGTTCCCGTGGCATCTGCGGCGGATGCGGGCGGATGTTGTCGTGATCCACGTACCGAATCCCACCGCGGAGTTGAGCTGGCTGCTGGCTCGCCCGCGCGGGCGGCTTGTGGTGCGTTATCACAGTGACGTGGTGCGGCAGGCGCGTGCGATGCGGGTGTATCGCCCGGTCCTGATGCATTTCCTGCGCCACGCCGCCGTGATCATCCCCACCTCGCAGGCGTACATCGAATCTTCGCCCATTCTCGGCGAACTGCGCGAGCGCTGCCGCGTCGCGCCGTTGGGGATCTTGCCGGAGGAATTCGCCGCGCCGGACCCTGGGCGCGTGGAAACGCTGCGCGCGCGCTACGGCGGCGATTACGTGCTGTTCTCGGGGCGACACCGCTACTACAAGGGCCTGCCATACCTCGTGCGCGCGGCGCGGGCCATCCGCGCGAAGGTGGTGATCGCGGGGGACGGCGCCGAGCGCGCGGCGAGCATGGCGCTGGCGCGGGAACTCGGCGCGGACATAGCGTTTCCCGGCGAACTGTCGCACGAGGACCTTGTCGCGCACCTGCACGGCTGCGCCGTGTTCGTCTTTCCCTCCGTCGAGCGGAGCGAAGCGTTCGGCATTTCGATCCTCGAGGCGCACGCCTGCGGCAAGCCCGTGGTGGCCACGCGCCTGGGCACCGGGGTAGAATACGCGAACCTTGACGGGCTGACGGGCCTGAACGTATCGCCGCGCGACCCGGAGGCCCTGGCGGAGGCCGTCAACGCACTGCTCGAGGACTCGGCGCGCCGCGAGCGGATGGGCGCTTATGCCGCGGAGCGGGTGCGCCGCGAGTTCCACGCGGAGACGGCGGCGCGCGCCGAATTCGCGCTGTTTCAGGAAGTGTGGCACGGGCATCTTGCCCGTGATTGAAATCATGCGGCAAAGCGTCTTGCCCGGGTACATCATGGGCGGGACGCCCATGCCACGGCAGTTGCTTACGGAACTTGGGATGATTGCCAATCAATACCTGGTTTACGCCTACGCGCTGGGATTGTCATTTCTGGTCGCGCTGGGACTGACGGAGGCGGTGCGTCGTTTCGCGCTGCGGCGGAACATCGTGGACCATCCGGGCGCGCGGAAAATACATGTTGCCCCGATCCCGCTGCTCGGCGGCGTGGCCGTGGTTATCACCTTTTACGGGTTCTTGCTGATTCATGTGTGCGCGTTGCTCGTGATGGAGCGTTACAGCCTGGGTTGGCTCGAAGAGAACCTGCGCCTTTCGCTGGGCGAAGGCCATCGAACGAAGCTGGCGGGCATCGCGGGCGGCGGCCTGCTCATTTTCGCGCTGGGGCTCTGGGACGACGTGCGGCGCTTGTCGCCGTGGGCGAAATTGGCGGGCCAGTTGGTGGCGGCGGGCCTGCTTGTCTGGTGCGGCATCTCGATTAAGCTGTTCTTTGTGGACAGTCCGTGGTTGCCCGGACCGATTGCCGCGTGGCTCTCGGCGGCGGTCACAATCACGTGGATCGTATTCATGACGAACTCGCTCAACCTGCTCGACAACATGGACGGCCTGTGCGGCGGCGTATCGGTTATCGCCGCCTGTTCGTTCTTCCTGGCCGTCCAGAGTCACGAAACGGAGCAGGAATTCGTGCGGCTGCTCTTGGTCGTCTTCGCCGGGGCGATGGGCGGCTTCCTCTACCACAACCTGAACCCGGCGCGGATTTTCATGGGCGACGCCGGCGCGTTGTTCAGCGGCTTTATGCTCGCCACCGTCGCGGTGGTCGGCACCTTCCACGTCGAGACCACCTCGTCGCGAATCGCGGTAACGGCCCCGCTCGTGGCATTGAGCGTGCCGCTATTCGACACGTTCAGCGTCATGTATCTGCGCTGGCGGGGCGGGCAGTCCATCATGCTAGGCGACAAACGCCATTTCTCGCACCGGCTCGTCGATCTCGGCATGACGACACGTCAGGCCGTCGAGTTCATCCTACTCGTGGCCGCCGTCGTCGGCCTGGGCGGCGCGCTGCTTCCGACCACCACGATGTCGGGCACGCTCATTATTCTTGGCCAGACAATCGGCGTGTTTCTGCTTATCGTCCTGTTGATGAATGCGGGCAAGAACCGGGGAGGCAACCGTCAGTGAATCGTAAACGCGGCGGGCCGCGGGCCGCGCCTTCCAACAACGTCCCTGAAACGCCGATGCCCGCCGTCGCGGAACTTGGCTTGGGCGCGGACTTTCCCTCGCCGCGTGCGCTGTACGTGGCCTTGAGCGCAATCGGCGCGCTCGCGATCATGGTTTTTCTTGCGCTGCTGCTGAAATTCTACTTCCCCGGGTCCGCGCTGCTCGCGCGCGTGGACACCGGTGCCCTGGTTGTGGGCGGGTGCCTTGTAATGGTGGCGGGTTCGGGCGCGGTCCATCCCGCTTTCGGCTTGGCGGTGCTCGCGTTTCTTCGGCATTGGCTCGACGGGTTGACGTATCCCGGCGATGAGGCCTACTTCACGTGCTCGATACTGTTCCTTTTTGTCTTATGGGGCGTGCGCGTGCTTATGCGCGGCGGGCGCATCCGGTTCGGCGTCCCGCTTGCCCTGCTGGGGGGGTATCTCATAATCGGTGTGATGACCTCCTTCGCAAGTTACCAGTTCGATACCACGTATCACCGCATCGTGCAGTGGTCGGGATTTCTGGCGCTGTTCCTGCTTGCCACAAACGCTCTGCGATCGCGCGGGGCCATAGCGGTCGTGATCGGCGGGTTCGTCGCGGGCGAACTGTGCCACGCCGTCTACGCCTTCATCCAGTACAAATTCGTGTTCGAATATACCCGCCAGCAGATACTGCAAGACCCGCGCATCTTGTACCAGTTCTTCGGCGTCACCGAGCCGACGCCCGAATTGCTGCGGCGACTGAATATCAACCGCGCCTTCGGTACCATGCTCTTCCCGAACGCCCTGGGCGCGTTTCTGATCCTCGGCATTCCGTTGAGCATCGGCGCGGCGCTGCACGGTATCCTGCGTCATAACGAGGAGGCGCGAGCGCAAACGGGCACGCCCTCGCGCGTGGCCGCGTTCCGGTTCGCACTTGTCGTCCTAGTTATTGCCCTGCTTATCAGCCTCTACCTCACCGGGCTGTACGTCATGCTCGCATTCATCCAGATGGACATAGCGTTCATGTTCGGCCTGGCCTTCGGCGGTGCGGTGCTGGTGGGTGTGGTGCATGGCTTTGTGGCGTACCGCTACGCCGTCGCGCGGGGCATCCGGCCCGCGATGCACGGTCTCGCCGCTTATTTCTTCCTCTGCCTCGTGGTGGCGCAAACCATTGGGCTCGTGTTGACCTTCTCGCGCGGCGCCATGCTCGCGCTGATTCTGGTGACAATCGCGACTGCGGTCATCTTATGGACCGCGTGGCGTGGGCCGCGCTGGGCCGGTTCCATGGCGCGCGCGGCTGCGGCCTTAAGTGTGGTCGCCTGTGCCTTGGCTGTTGCGTCGGGCTTCGGCATTGCGGCGGTCGCGCAGGAAGGCGGATCGCCCGAGGCGAATACCGGCGAGGTGACAGCCGCCGCACAGCCGGAACTGCCCGCGCCGCATCGGGAACTGCTCGAACAAGGCGCGAATCTCACGATGAAGGACATGCTGGACCCGGCCTCGTTCGCGTTGCGCGGCACGTACTGGAAAGTGGGCTTGCGCATGGCGGCGGACAACCTGTTCACGGGCGTCGGCTGGGGCAATTTCGGCGTGGCCTACCCGACGTATCAGACGGTGGACGCGGGCGACGTACAGACGGCACACAATGACTATTTGCAGGCGTTGTGTGAGACAGGCGTCTTCGGTTTTCTCGCGTTCACGGCATTCTGGGGTTATTTCACGATATGGGGAGTGCGACGGCTCCTGCGTGAGCGGCACGCGGCGACGCGGTGGATGCTCGCGGGGCTGTACGCCGGTCCGCTGGCGTTTCTGATCCACGCCCTGGTGGATTTCAATTTCTACAACACTTCGCTCGTGTTCTACATTTACCTGGTCTCCGGCCTGTTCTACGCATGGGCCGCCGCTGCGGAACCTGAAACGCAACGCGGCGATTCGCGGACCGCGCACCAGGTGCTCGTGCTCGCGCTGCTGGTCGGCGGAGCTCTTGTCGCGGGCATGAGCCTGCGCGCCTATCGGCAGCATCGCGCAATCAGCGGGAACTGGATCAATGTAGCCAGTCAGGACCGGCTGAATCGCCATCTAGATACCGGGAGGGTGTGCCTCACCGAATTGTTCGAGTACGGCATGGCCCGTGAACAGGCCCGGCGCGAGGGAACGCAGCCCGCGAAACGGGCCCCGGGCGCGCCGCTGCCCAATGTGCTCTCGTTGCTGCAGCCGGGGCTCGAAAAGCGCGCCGCACTTGAAGAAATTCGCCAGACCCTCGAACGATTCGGGACTTTGGCGACACGAACGCCGGGCGGGGGGTGGCGTCGGCTGCTGCCCGGCGATCCGCTGCAACGCGATACCTGGATATGGTTCGATAAGAAGCCGTGGGCCGCGATGCACACCGCGACGGACGCGGCGGAAGTCTGGATTCGGGAACTCGAAAGACTGGACCGCATGTTTCCGCATCGACCGGAACTCGCCGCGCACATTCTCGATTGGTACGACATGCTGGTCAAAGTGACCTTCGGCGGCGAGGAGATGAACCGCTGCCGGCGATATATGCTCGAATATACCAAGTGGGCCGAGCAGGCCGTGGCCCGCAGCCCGCGGCGCGCCGAATTCAGAACGCGATACGGTCTGGGGCTCTGGCACCAAGGATACGCGGCCTCGGCCGAGGCGCGCGACAGCTTCTTCGAACAAGGCATCGAGCAGTTCCGCATGGCGCAGCGTTTCCGGCCGGAAGCCTCGCCGGGAACCCATTGGGACCTTGCTAACGCTCTTGAATCGTACGGCAATCTCCTGATTGCAGATGGCCGCGCGGAAAAAGGCAAACGCTACGTCGAAGAGAGCAAGGTCCACCGTAAACGCGCCTTGGCCATCCAAGATGAACGTATCCGCCTTGGGTTGCCCTTCTAACGCCGGCGGCGCTTCACGGTGAGGGCGTCTCGTCCGTGTTCTGGAACCCTCACCCCGACCCTCTCCCTCGGGGAGAGGGAGTAAGCTTGTTGTGGCCGGTCTCCTGACCGCGCCACCGTCCCGACCGAAGGTCTCCCCTTTTAAGCCCTCACTCCGACCCTCTCCTTTGGGGCGAGGAAAGAGGACGTCCGTGATCGAGGCCACGAGAACACGCCAGAGTTACGGGACGACATCGTCCGGAGGGGCTTGTTCCTCCGTCGCGGGGGCAACTTCCAACAATTTACGTGCCTCATCGAGTTCCGCGTGCGCGCCGACCAGCACAAGGACATCGCCCGATTCGAGACGAAAGGCGGCGGGCGGATTCGTCGTCGGTTTGCCGTCGCGCACGACGGCGATGATGGTTACGCCGGTGCGCGCGCGCAGGTTGAGCGCGGCGATGGTCTGGCGCGCGGCGGGGCTTGCCTCCGCGAGGAAGATGCTCTGGATGACGGTGGTCTGAAGCACCTTGAGCAATTCGTCCATGTAGGCGATGCGCCCGCCCTGCTCGCCGCGCAACAGGCCATAACCCTTCGCGCGCGCCGAGGCGATTTGCGCCTCGACAATGTTGCCGGGGATGCCGAATTCGCGCAGCACCCGCGCGAAAATCTCGATGGACGCCTCGAAATTGGTCGAGACCACCAGGTTCGCGCCCAAGGTGGTGAGGCGGTCGATCTCCTGGACCGCCCGCGTTCGCGCGATGATATAGAGGTCCGCGCGCCGCGACCGCGCCTGCGCGACGATGCGCCGCGTGGACTCGGGATCATTGATGGCGACGACGAGCGCGCGCGCTTCCGCCAGACCCGCGTGTTCGAGAATGGACATGCGCGTCGCGTCGCCCACAAGTCCGGGCATATGGTCGGTCTGCGCCTGCCGAATGCGGCTGGGATTGATATCAATCAGTAGGAACGGAATCCGGGTCGATTTCAGTACGCGCGCCAACGTTTCGCCGTTCTGCCCGCAGCCCACGAGAATAACGTGCCCCTGAGGCGCCTCGTCGGCCCGCGTGTCGGACGGCTCCGTGCCTTCCGCGGCGCGCCTGATGCGCGCCGACAGGACGCGCGAAATCGTGCCCGCTGCGGGAAAAGCGGCCGCCCCGACCATCATCGTGCCCACGATGTAGGTGGTGAATACGTCGAGCCACTCCCCGGAAATCAGGCCGAGCCGCATGGCCTCGTGTGCGAGCACGTACCCCACCTCGCTCACCGTGCACAGCCCGATACCGACGTGGATGCCGACGCGCGACGGCCACCCGGTGGCGACCACGGAGATCGCGGCCACGGCGGGCTTCAGCAAGACGGTGGCCGCGACCGCAAGACAAAACCAGTGCAGGTGCGTGATGAATAGCGTCGTATCCACCAACATGCCCATCGACACGAAGAAAAGGGCGTTGAAAATATCCCGCAGCGGTGTGATTTCGGCGAGTACCTGATGGCGCACGTCGGCGCTGGCCAGAACCAGCCCGGCGATGCACGCGCCCAACGCCACCGGCCAGCCCGTCAGCGACGCGAGCCAAGCGCCGCCGAGCGCCATGAGTACGGCGAAAAGCGCCAACAGTTCGCGCCCGCCGAAGCGGACGAACACGTCGATGATGCGTGGCAGCACCACCCGACCGACGGGAAGCAGCGCCCCGAAGAGCACCAACGCCGGGATAGCGTATATCGACATGGTTGGCCGCGAGCCATCGCCTTGCGCGAAGAGCGGCAGAAAGACCATGAACAGGATGACGCACATGTCCTGCAGCAATTGCATGCCGGTCAGAACGCCGCCGATGGATGTGCCCGCTTCGCCACGGTCGCTCAACTGCTTCAGCGCGATGGGGGAACTGCTGGGCGCGACCGCCGCCCCGAGCACGAGCGCCGCGCCGGGCGCGAAACCGATGGCCCAGAAGACGGGAAACGCGAGAAGCACCGTGCCGACAACCTGGCCGATGCTCGACAGCAGGATGCGCGAGCCCGTGCGGAACATGGTCGCCGCCGACAACTCGATCCCGATACTGAACAGGAGCAGCACCAGACCGAGTTCGGCGAAGCGCGCCACGCCTTCCTCGGATATCCAACCGAGCGTGTTGGGGCCTATCAAGAGGCCCGCGAACAGGAAGCCGAGAATCGTGGGTGCCTTTAACCGGCGAAACACCCAGCCTACAAGCAAGGCGATACCGAAAATGGCGACGCCTTCTTGCAGCAATGCGGTTTCAGTCATTGCCGATCATTCCCGTGCCTGAACCGCATGCGTCGCCTCGGGAACGTTCCAGCCGCGTACCCGCAGGATAGGCTGCGTCGCGCGGAGCGCGGAGGCCGACGCCTCGACCGCAACCTCGCGGCGCTCTCCCGGCAGCAGACTGAAGTAGTTGTCCGACCAGTACGCGGGCGCGATAGATGTGCCGCCCTCACCGGCGACGACGTCAAGTTGCACGAGAAACGCTAGCACCGCGCTCGTGTTCTCGATTGTTACGTGTCCGCTCGCCATGCCGCCTTCGGACGCGACGCGCCACGTGGCCCGCACCGTCGCGGGCGGCAGATCGTTCAGCCGCGTAAAGACGGCGCGCGACTTCGGCTTGGTCCAGAAGATGCCCTTCAAGTTATGGCCGTTCGTGCCGGGGATGTCCGGTGTCGTCGAAAGCCAGTAGAAATTATTCGACACCAGCGCGCCAGCCGTGTCCCGCAATTCGAGCTTCAGAAAATGGGTCTCGCTAAAGCCTTCCGGGCCCGGGATCGTAAATGCGAGCGTCTTGCCGTCCGCATCGACGTCCACCGTTGCTTTGTTATGAAAAACGGGAACAACCCCCTCGTTCGTGCGCCGACTCGAATTCGCCGCCACGCTCGCGAAACCGTATACCTTCGCTTCGACCGTCAGCCCGGTGTACGGCCTACCGTGCGTGTTCACGACCCAGACCCCGCGATCGTCGTAGGCGAACTGCGCGTGGACTGGCTCGCAGGCTTTCTTCGCGCCGAAGTAGGCCGCCGTGGGCCGGAGATACCAATCCACGTACTGCCACGAAATCGCGGCCGGCCACGCCGTGTTGTACTTCCACGTCGTGATGCCCGAGGCCTTGTACTTGTTGCGTGCGTAAGCCTCGAACATCCCCCGCGCGCCGTTGTAATTCATCGCATACGCCTTCCGGCAGAAATCATCGAGGTCCGCGGGCGCGCCATAGGCTGCGTTCATGCGTTCGCGGAAGGCGTCGAAGTACTCGCCGCCCTGGGTTACGCTGTGGAACGACCACGCCTCCGTATCGAGCGCGGGCCACAGCTGGTCCTCGGGCATCATGGCGGGGATGCTGTCCTGATGCGCCACGATGCCGCCGATGCCGCCGGACTGCGCGAAACCCCACGCGCCATCGAAGGTGCGGCGGTAATAGTGTTCGGGCGAGGCGTAGGTCCACAGTTCGCGCGTGCCGGTGCGCGTGCCGCCGGTGCGGGATCGTTCCGGCACGTAGAACGTGCCCGAGTGCGGCTGGTAGGTGCGGCGCAGGCGGTGGCGCGCGATAAGCTCCTGATACCCGGCGTCGAGGCTTTCCGTGGGATAGGTTTCGTCATGGCCGAGAAAATGGACCAGGCTCGCGTGGGGTCGAATGCGCAGCATCATGTCGTCGATGCAGGCCAGCGCCAGCTTCTCATCCGGGATGCTCCTGCCGAAAATCTGCTGGGTCACCATAACGCCGTAGCGGTCGCACAGGTCGTAGAACTCGTTCGTCTCGCGGATCGAGAAGCCCTCGGACCGCAGCATGTTCATGCCCGCGTCGCGCGCGTAGCGCACCAGTGCCTCGTATCGGTCCGGCGTCAGGCGCAGCAGCATGTCCGCCGTCATCCAGGCCCCGCCCCGGATGAGCACACGCCGCCCGTTGATCTCATAGACCCGCCAGTCTTCCTCGTTCATGTATGTGTTGACCTCGCGCACGCCGAAGCTCACGTCCGCGTGGTCCGAAACCACGCCGTTGACCTTCACGGAGAATGCCGCGTCATAGAGTTCCGGCGTGCCGAGATGCACCGGCCACCAGATGCGCGGTCTCTCGAGCACGAGCGCCGGGTGCGTCTCCGGCGTGAGCACGATCTCCCGCGTCTCGCCCGGGCCGAGCGCCACTTCCGCAAGCGCCGTGATGTCCCCGATGGCCACCTTCAATTCCCCGTACACCGGCTCTTCCGCATGATTCGTGACATAGGCCGACGCCGTCAGCCGCGCCGTCGCGAGCGACGGCAGCTCGAGATCCGTCTCGATGTACGGATGCGCCACGGTGATCGGGCCGTGGACCTTCAAGTAGACGTCTTCCCAGACGCCCGCGTTGAGGTCCGGCGGCCAGGGGTTATGGTCGTCCCAGCCGGTCGTGGCCTCGATCTGCTTGGTCTTGTAATCGCGGTCTTCGAGCTGGCCCGGCCCCGTCACCTTCAGGGCGAGCACGTTGGGCGCGTCGAAGCGCAGCCTCTTGCCGACGGGAAACGAGAACCGGCGGAACATTCCCACCACGTCCCGCTCCGTTGCGATACGCTCGCCGTTCAGCCACACATCCGCCCGGTAGTTGATCCCGTCCAGATGCAGCGTGACGTAACGGCCTGCGTATTCGGCGGGAACCGTGAACTCCGCGCGATACCACCATGCGCCGCGAAACGGGCTGTCCTTCGGAATCGCAAGAAGCGAGTCGTCGCGATAGCCGGGAATCCGCTTGAGATTCAGGCCGTAATACGGGTCGGGGTAGACCCCGTTGTCCACGAGCGCCGCGAGGACCGTTCGCGGCACGTCCGTCGTGTACCAGTTCGCCACGTCGAAGCCCGGCGCGGCTACCCGCTCATCCGGCGCGGCCACCGCGCCGCCCGATTGCAGGTGCCAGCCCGCCGCCAGCGGGACGCGCGCGGGCAGGTCCGCTCCGTATCCGACTTGCGATACCGCGCAACCAACCAGGACCGGAAGAAACCGGCGCAAAACGTTCATAATCATGTTGCTTCCCTCGAATTCCGATTAACAGCGCGGAAAGAGTACCACAGCACGCATCCGAAGCGGAAAACGCGCCTTGGAAAACGCGCCATCCGCAAGGGTACGATAGAACACTTGGAGGTACGGAAGATGAATGGCGATATTGCGGATGCGGCGGCGAAGGCGTTGCTCGACGCCGCCCCCCGAGGTTCACGCGTGATCCTGTTCGGGTCATGCGCCAGGGGGACGGCCCGCCCGGACAGCGACTTGGATTTTCTTGTGGTCGAGCCCGCAATCAAGGACCGGTTCGCGGAGATATTCCGGCTCCGAAAAGCGGTGGAGGCGGTCTTCGGAGATGACGTGCAGCCGGTGGACCTCGTCGTGACGGACGAGGCCCAATTTCGGCGATGCGAGGGCATACCCAACACGCTCGCGTTCGAAGCGGCTACCGGCGGGCGCGTGTATGGATGAGATGAGGGTCCAAGCGCTGCGCCTGCTCCGGAAGGCGGACGAAGACCGCTATGCCGCTTCGTGCCTCGCCAACAGTCCCGCAGCCTCCATATGGAACATTGGTTTCCACGCGCAGCAGGCCGTGGAGAAATCGCTGAAATCGGTGCTGATGCGACAGGGCGTTCGTTACCCGTTTACCCATGATATAGCGGCGCTAATTAAGCTCGTGTTTCAGGCGGACTTGCCATTACCACCGGACTCTGATGATCTGTTCTATCTCACGCCCTTTGGGACCCTGTTTCGCTATGAAGTCGAGGAATGGGGTTTGCCGGAATCACTCGATGTGTCCCGCTTACTCGGTTGGGCGAACGCGACCGTTGCGTGGCCGCGGTCGGTGTTGACTGAAGATGAGGCATCGTAGGCAGAGCAGGAAAGTGCGTCAAGGCACGCGAATTCCATTGTAGCCGCTCTCCTGCTTGCCCGCCGGAGTCACGCGCCGCGCGTGACGAAAACTGGGACCGCGCCACGGCCTCGACCGAAGGTCACTAGAACCCACACCTCAGAGCTACGGAGCCCACAGAGTTCCGCAATCCGCAGTACCCTGGTCCCTAAACCCTAAACCTTAAACCCTAAACCCTCCTCACATCCGCCACGGCGCACGCATGGGCTGGTCGATCAGCCGGTTCGCGGCTTCGTCGTCGATGAACCGTTGCGCCACCGGGTCGAAACGCAGGCTGCGGCCCAACTGGACGGCGCACTTCGCGAGATTGACCATCGTACACGAGCGGTGACCGTTCGCTTCGTTCAAAGAGAATTTCTTGCGCTGTTTGACAGCCTCTAAGAAATCCGTCACTTGCGGTTCCGGGTCGGCGCATTGCGCGAGCTTCTTCTCGATGTTCGGGATGTCCGACTTGAACCCGCGATACAGCTTTCCCTCGGGACCTTCGAGATAGGGCGTGTTCCGATCCTTACCCTCGCCATCGAGGATGACCTCGCAACCGTTCTCATACCGCAGCACGATGCGCCGCCACGTCCCGCAGGCGTCCGGGTGCTGCTGCGGCGCGTCCACCTCGATCTCGACGGGGCTCGTGTCGTCTTTCCGCAGGAAATACTGGACCGGGTCCAGATAGTGTTGGCCCATATCGCCGAGGCCGCCGCCGTCGTAATCCCAATACCCGCGGAACGTGCCGTGGACGCGGTGTGGATGGTAGGGCTTGTAGGGCGCGGGGCCGAGCCAGAAATCATAATCAAGTTCCGGCGGGACCGGCTCGGGCGTGAGGTCCTGCTTGCCGACCCAGTAGAACTTGAAGTTGAAGCCGGTTCCCTCGCCGACGAAAACCTTGAGCGGCCACCCGAGCATGCCACTGTCCACGAGTTTCTTGATCGGGTGGACCGTGCTGCCGAAGCCGTAGAAATCGTCCTTGAACCGAAACCACGTGTTCAGGCGGAAGATACGCCCGTGCCGCTGCACCGCCTCGACCACCTTGGTCCCCTCGCCGATGGTGCGCGTCATCGGCTTTTCACACCAGATGTCCTTGCCGGCTTCGGCGGCGGCGGCAGCAATTAGGCCGTGCCAATGGGGCGGCGTGGCGATGTGCACGATATCGATATCCCGCCGCGCCAAGACCTCGCGAAAGTCCTTGTACCCCTTGACATCCTTCCCGGCGGCGGCCACGGCCTCGTTCAAATGCCCTTCATCCACATCGCACACCGCGAGCAGTTTGCCCGCGCCGGTATAAGCCATGTGGCCCTTGCCCATGCCGCCCACGCCGATCACCGCGCGCGTCGGGCGCTCGCTTGGCGCGGTGAACAGCGCGCCGCCCAGCACGTGGCGCGGCACGATCATGAAGGCGCCCGCCGCGGCGGCGGCGCCCCTCATGAAATCACGGCGGGATACCTTGTCTTTCTTGGTCATTCCATGCGCTCCTATCGCGGCAAATCCGCAAGCAGTGGGCAAAACCTTACTACAGCGTCCCCGCCCGCGACAAACTCCACCGCGCGGGCTCGATTACAGTTAGTAGTACCAGTAGAGGTGTAATATACTTATCTAGTCCCTAGTCTCTAGTCTCTAGTCCCTGGTCCCTGGTCCCAACCTTCTCCGGTTCCTCGAAATGGGATGCGGCCGCCCGCCAGACCCGTCCGACGCCGTCGCGGATATCCTCGATGACCAAGTACAGCGACGGCACGATAACCAGAGTGATGAACGTGGCGAAGAGGATGCCGTAACCGAGGGACAAGGCCATCGGGATAAGGAAACGCGCCTGTCGCGAGGTTTCGAAGATCATGGGCGCGAGGCCGCCGAAGGTGGTCAACGTGGTCAACAAGATGGGACGGAACCGCTGCACCGCCGCCGCGTGAATGGCGTCGTGATGCGAGAGGCCGTCGGCTTGCCTGCGCCGATTCGCGAAATCGATCATGACCAGTGATCCGTTTATCACGACGCCGGATAAGGCCACGATGCCGAACATGCTCGGGATACAGAGATCGTAGCCCATAATCAGATGGCCGAGAAATGCGCCGACGATGCCGAAGGGGATGCTGAGCATGACGACGAAGGGCTGGGTATAGCTGCGGAACGGAATGGCCAACAGCGCGTATACGACAAGTAATGCAATGACGAACGTTACCCGGAGACTGGCCATGCTCTCCCGGATATCCGCCTGATGGCCCTCGAAGCTATAGGCGAGTCCGGGGTGGTTGCGCATCAGTCCCGGCAGAACGTTGTTTCGGAGGTCGGCCAACACCTCACCCGCCTTGGCCCGGGGCGTAATGTCCGCGGAGACCTGGACGACGCGTTGGCCGTTGCGGCGGTCGATGGTGGTGAAAGCTCGGCCTCGCTCGATGGCAGCGACCTCGCGGAACGGCACGTACGCGCCGTCCGGCGTGCGAATCAAGAGGTCGTGGATCGTCTGCTCGGTCGAACGGTCCGCGCGGGGAAGGCGAACCATGATCTTGAGTTCATTCCGTCCGCGCTGCTGGCGCAGCACTTCCGCGCCGTAGAAGGCGTGCCGCACCTGCCGCGCGATTTCCCGGGCCGAAAGGCCCAGACTCTGGCCCTCGGGCTTGATGGTGAAGTCCAACTGCGGCTTGCCCGGCTGGAAGCCGTCGTCAATGTCCTCGACGCCGGGGTAGGTCGCCAGTATTTCCGCCAATTCCGTGCTTGATTGTTCCAGCACGTCCATGTCGCGATGACTGAGTTCGACCGCAATGGGCCGGCCCCGGCCGCCGGGGCCGCCCGAGTCCGAGGCGAACCGCAGTGTTTCTACGCCGGGGACTTCGCCCACAACGTCGCGCCACCGCCGCGTAAATGCTTCGGTCCCCATGATGGCATTGCGAATTTCCGGAGGGGCCAGTTCAACGCGGACGCGGCCGGTGTGGCTGCCGGTCAAGCCGACGTCGGTGACAATGGCCTTGATGAGTTCCGGGTGAGCGCCTTCCGCGCATACGCGCCGTGCTCGGTCTTCGAGTCGCTCAATTATGGCTTCGGTTCGTTCAACCGGCGCGCCATAGGGCAGCACGAGTTGCGCGTCGGCGTAATCCGACTCGACGATGGGAAAGAGTTGGAAGCCCATACGCCCGCTAAGCGGGTAGGCCATCATGATCGTGAGCAGACCGACCGCCGTCGCGACGGTGAGATAGCGATGGCGCAGCATGAACAGCAGAAAAGGACCATAACGGTTACTGACCCAGTGCGCGAACGCGCGGCTGAATCCCTGTTGTCCTCTGTGAAGCCAGCCGGTCAGGCCGCGCCGCGCGCGTTCCTGCTGATGGCCCAGCTGCGAGGGCAGGACGAAGAGGCTCTCGAGCAGCGAAAGAATGAAGACAAGGCACACAACTATCGGAACCATCTTGTAGGTCTTGCCTATGGTTCCGGGAATAAAATAGAGCGGTACGAAGGTGGCGATATTGGTGAGGATACTATACGTGACCGGCGTGGCCACCTCGCGGGCGCCGTGAATCGCCGCCGCAAGGAATGGCATTCCCCGCTGGTGGTACTGATAGACGTTTTCCCCGACGACGATCGCGTTGTCAACGACAATGCCTAATGCGATGATGAAGGCGAACAAGGACATCATGTTGATGGTGACGTTCGTGGATGGTAGGAACAGAAACGCACCCAGGAACGAGATGACCATGCCCATCATTACCCAGAAAGCCAGCCGCGCCTCGAGAAAGAGGCCGAGCACGACAAGGATAAGGCAGAGTCCGATGCCGCCGTTCTTCAGCAGCAGCATCACGCGCTGGCGGTAAGTATCCGATCGGTCGCTGTGGATGTCGGTCGCGATACCGGGCGGCAGGTGCGGCGCGAACGCCGCCAATTGCGCACGAACGGCGTCGGCCACTTGGATGGGGGTTTCGTCCCCGACGCGGTAGACGTCCAGCAGGACAGCGCGTTTGCCGTTGTACTTTGCGTAGCGGTCCGTTTCCGCGAAGCTGTCGTCGATCGTCGTAATATCGCGCAAGAGCACCTCGCTGCCGTCCGCCGTGGTCACGATGGGCAGCGTGGCGAACTGGCGGCCGTAGTCCCGGCGTTCCCGCAAGCGGACGAGGACCTCGCCGGCCCGGGTGCGCAGGCCGCCGCCGGGAATGTCCGCCGCCGCGTTGAGCAAGCGCGCGGCCACGTCGCCCAGCGTCAGGCCGTAGCGCCGCAATTGATCCTGTGCGACTTCGATGCTGATTTCCAGGGGGGGCACGCCTTGCAGGTCGACCTGGGTAATGTCCGGCGATTGCAGCAGGTCATCGCGCAAGTCCTCGCCAAGCCGGTGCAGCACGGTGTCCGGGGCATCGCCGTACAACGCGACCGTCAAGACATTGCGCCGGTGCTGATCGATGCGCACCTCGGGCTCCTCCGCCTCCTCCGGAAACGTGACAATCCGGTCCACCTCGCTCTTGATTTCCTGCGCCAGCCGCTGCACGTCCGCGCCGAGCAGTAACTCGACCGTGACCATACCCACCCCTTCACGGGCGACGGAGACGACTTCGTAGACGCCCTCGAGGCCGCGCACGGATTCCTCGATGGCAAGCAGGATGCCGCTTTCCACTTCCTCGGGGCTGGCCCCGGGATAGGCCACCGTCACGGACACTGTATCGAGCGCAACGTCGGGAAAGACTTCTTGCTTCATGTTGCGAAGAGAGAGAAAACCGCCGACCACGCAGACGAGCATAACGAGGTTCGCGGCGACACTGTGGCCCGCCATCCACGCGATGGGGCCACGATCGGAAGGGAGGGAGGGGGCATCCGTCTTCACGACGGTCCCTCCGCCGTGCGCAGCGCCATCCCTAGGACCGGCGTTGCCAGCGTGCTTGTGATCAGAAGTTCCCCGTCGGCCAGGTCGTCAATCACGAGAACGTCGTCCCTGCCGCTCCACGCGATATTCACCGGTCGAATATCCAGCGTGCTGTCCGGCGCCATTATCCAGACCGCCGCGCCATCGTGAAGCGCCGAGCGCGGCACGCGTGCCACGCCCGCCAGTTCTCTGGCTTCAATCTCGACCCGTACGAACGAACCGAGCAACAGGGAATGCCGCGCCGCGTCGCTTGTCCCGAGGTCGAGCGGGTCGTCGACGCGCACCAACAATCGCGCCATGCGGCCCTTCGGCTCGAGGTCCCCAAGCAGCCGCTCGACCGCGCCCTCACGAAACGCTTCCGCGCCCCACGCCGCCTCCTGGTAGATTCGCACCGCCGCGCCTCCCGTTCCGTTAATGTGGGGGACGTCAATCCACTGCAGTTCGTCGACCGGCAGCGAGGTCTCGACCCAGCAGGCATCCGCGCTTGCCAAGGTCGCCAGAGGCGTGCTCGGGGCCACGTGGGAACCGAGATTCACCGGGCGTTCCAGCACGATGGCGTGGAACGGCGCATAGACGGTCGTGCGCTCCAGGTCGAGGCGGGCTCTTTCAAGCGCGGCTCTCGCGACGGCAACGGCGGCCTCCTTCGCGGCCAATTGCGGTTCGCGCAGCAGCAGGGGCACTTCCTCTTCCGCCGCCGCCTCGCCCAGCAACTCGTATTCGCGCCGTGCCACGGCCTGCTGGCCCATCTCCAACTGCACATCCGCCTCGGCTTTGGTCAGGTTCGCTTCCTGTTGCTTCACGGCGAGTTCGTAATCCGCCCGCTCGATCTGCAGTATCTCCTCGCCCGCGGCGAAGCGGCCGCCTCGTTCGAAATTCAGGCTGACATCCACTATTTTTCCCGACACTTGGGCCGCAATCTGGATGCGCTTCGAGGGCGTCACGGTGCCCATGGCGCGCACCACGACGCGCTCCGGGCCCACCCGAACGGGGATTACCTCGACCAGGTGTGCGCGCGGCGCCGGCGGCCGGCGTTCAGTGGTCGGCGGGTTCGACATCCAGTGATAGGCCACCGCCCCACTTGAAACAAGTATGACGATGACCAACGCAAACCGGAACAACCCGCCCATAACGCGCCAGACACGCGACAGGCGCGGTTTCCGTGCCCGCGCTGCAGTACCGTCTCCCTCGCTATTAGTCATGGTCGATTTCGCTCCCGCCCGTGATGGGCACTGCCGCCCGAACCTGATCGCCAATCCCTGGTCCCTGGTCCCTCAGCCCCGATCCCTTCAATTCCTCTTCCATCCAGGCGCCACCCAAGGCCACACATAACCGGGCGCGCTGATCAAGTCGATCGTACTCCGCCTGGACCAGCCGCCGCTCGAGCGCCTGCGCCTGCGTTAACGCCGCGAGCACGGGCAGATAATCATTCAACCCTTTCCGATACCGATCGCGCGCCTGCTCGTGGACCGCGCGAATGGCGTCGAGTTCGCGCCGCAACGCCTCGATATACGCGACCTGCTTCGTCTCGCGCAACAGCGCGTTCTCGACCTCTTTCACGCTTTGCAGTACGCGATCGCGATAGGCGGCGAGGCGTTCTTCGGCTGCCGCGCGCATCCGCGCGACCTCGGCCTTGCGGCGGCCCGCGTCGAAAACCGGCCCGGTCAGGCTTCCAGCGAGCGTTGCCATCCAATTGTCGAATATCAGCGTCCAGGTGTCCGCGCCGTAGCTGGCGCCCGCGGTGAGCCGCAGGTCCGGCAGCCGATCGGCGCGCGCCGCCGCCACGCGCCAGTCGGCACTTCGCAACTGAAGGCCCGCCGCGCGCACGTCGGGCCGGCGCGCCAGTAACTCCGCGGGCAGCCCCGGCTCCGGCAACGGTCCCACGGCGGGCAATGCGCCCGCCGCCAACGCCAGGTCCGTCTGCGGCGTTCTCCCGAGCAGAACCGCCAGTTCGTGCCGCGCCGCCTGCAACCCCGACTCGATCAGCGGGACGAGCGATTCCGTCTGCGCGACAATCTGACGTTGCTGAAACACGTCCAACGCCGTCGCCAGACCGTTCCGATACCGGAGTTCTATCAACTCAAGCGTTGTCTGGTTCAATTCCCGCTGCCTGGCGATCAGTTCCAGTTCCTGCCGTTGCGCCGTGATGGCCAACCATTGCCGCACCACCGCGCCGGACAGACTGAGCATCGCGGCGTACACATCCTCGCGGGACGCCTCGAGGTCCAGCAAGGCCGCCTCGTGCCGCGCGCGGACCCGGCCCCAGAGGTCCGCCTCGAAACCGCTTGACACGCCGAAGCGATAGGAATGCGTCGTGGCGGTCACGGCGGGCGGCGGCGGCTCTTCGAGAAGCGCATTCGCCGCTTGCAGACGTGACGCAATGGATTGCAGCGCGCCGTATGCGCCGGCTGCCGCGCCGGCCGGGCCGAAAACCGCGGTATTCAAGGCGTTCAAGTCGCGCGCGACAGTTCCGAGGTCTGCGGACGGTGACTTACCCGTGTCGACGCGCCGGCGCGTCGTCGCAATGTCGCCCGTGACGTCCAGGTTTGGCCACCGGAGCGCGCCGGCCTGTCTCGCCAGCGCCTCCGCCTGCGTGAGCCGCGCGTAAATCTGCTGAAGCGTGAGGTTGCCCTCGAGCGCGGCTTTGACAATTGTCGAAAGTTCCTCCGAATCGAAGACCGTCCACCAGCGGTCCGGTGCAGGCGCGCTCTCATCGTACAGAGTGAATGCGTCGAGGTCGGGCAAAGTCGAGGTCGGGTCGCGGTTTTCGGGTCTCAGCCGCAAGCACGAGGTCAAGACGATGCAGAAGTACGCGAGAAGGATCAAGAGGCGCGCGAGCCGCCGGGGGAGGAAGCGCGGCCAACCACGAACAGGCATGAAAGACGGCCCCCCCTGCTTGCTTGGCGAAGCGTCCTGTTCCGCTGGCAAGAGCCTTATTCGCATCCAGTACTACCGATATTCTCGATGTTCGATCCGCGTGTCGACAGCCGTCATGGCACAGCGAACCGGACTGCGTCCGGTAGAACACCGTCCACGCCCGCTGGTTCCATCGGCCGCAGGGTGCAAACCACGAACGGCGCGCGCTTTGAAACAGAAGTGCGCCCCGGCTAGAACCACCGCCTCGATGAATCCGGGCGCGCTGTAGCGACGCCAATGCCTCATCGCGGTAGACACGATACTCAATCACGGGCCGAAGTGCAACGCCGCCGCTTGAGGCGGCCGGAGGTCCGTATCGTCCATTTCTCGAAATGGACGAGAACGAGAACGAGAACGAGAACGAGTGGGAGTGTGTGCGCTACGCCGCGTGCTCGGTGCTGAAGCCGAAGTACTCGAAAACGTCGCCGAACTCGGTCTGAATGCGCTCCGGCGTAAGCCCCCATTGTTCGAGCGAGTAGCGGTGTCGGCTCTTGAAGCTCCGCATCCGCTGTTCCTGGGTCAGGAGATAGGCGTCGAAGGCCGGCGTGATTGGGATTTCAAGGCGGTCGTAGAGACTGAGGACCGCCCGGCGCGGGTCGGCGATGAGGTCGTCGTACTTCAGGAAAGCGTGCTGATGCTTGGGCCAGCGCGGGAGCCGCTCGATGGGATGGCGATAGAAGAAATCCGTCATGTCGAGGAGCATCTCGCGCAGGCGGTCGCCCTGCGGGTCGTTGTCGAAGGTGTTCCAGTGAAACGAAATCAGGCTCAGGAACGAAGGGATCGCCTCGTAGGGCTTGCGCACGTTGCAGACCACGCGCGCATCGGGGAACGTGCGCCGGATAGCCTCGATCTTCGCGCTGAATTGCGGGTTTTTCGACAGGAAGCGCTTGTTCGGACCGTGAACGTAGAGATGCCGCTGCACGCAACGCCGGTAGAAGGCCATAATCCGGTCCTGCTCCGCCAACGGCACGTCCGCATCGAAGCGTGTAAGCGGCCACAGCCGATCCGGAAACGGGAACGGCAGCAGCAGGAACATCGACGCGAATATGGGCACGAGAATCAGTTCGTCCTCTTCCGGCTGGAAGAGACCCGTCTGGTGGATCGTGCGCAGGTCGCGCAGCACGCGGTCCTCGATCGCGATCAGCAATTTGCTTCCGAACCCGCCCAGGAACCGGTCCACGGCCCCGACGGCGAACCAGAACTTGCGTTGCAGAATGGAGGGCGCGAACAACAGTTCCCAGAGCATGAAAGACGTGAAAGTCTCTTTATCCTCGTTGAGCAAATGGTGGAAATACGTGGTGCCGCTGCGGTGGATGCCCACAATAAAGACGGGGTCCTTGATCTCGACCTTGCGATAGCCCGGAAAGAACACGTTATCGAGAAGCAGCGCGAGCCGGTTTATCCCCTGCAAGATCAGAAACAGCGGCAGGAAGAACACCATGATGCAGAATCGCTTGAGCGTGTAGCGGGCCGCGGTGCCCCTGCTGCGGAATACGGCCAAGTACAGTAGTCGGAGCAGTGCCCCAACCCCCGAAAAACCGCCGTCTGAAGTAGAGGAAACCCCTTCACCCTTATGCACGATGATATTCCTTCCGCTGCGGCCCCCCTGGTGCGCGCGGAGCCCGCCCGCGCAGCCTGAAGGCGGCCTTGGCCCACTGCTGTTGGTCTCAAATACACCCGAGGACAGCGTTCGTTACAGGAGTCGGGGCATCGTGTTCTCGATACCTGCGCGGGAGGATGGCGCGTTTCTATGCCTGGACGCGCCCATCCCGGATGTGGAGCGTCGTGGTGGCGGTGGCGTCTAGGAATTGCTGGTCGTGCGAAACGATAATCATCTCGTGGCGCAGGCCGCACAAGGTGGCCGTGATACGCGCCTGGGCCGCTTCGTCGAGTCCGGCGACCGGCTCATCCAGCAAGAGGATTTCCGGACGCATCGCGAGTACGCCCGCCAGCGCGACCAGCCGCTTCTCGCCGCCGGACAAGCGATAGGTGATTCGGTGCTCGAACCCTTCGAGCCCCACCACGGCGAGCGCATCCGTGACCAGTTCCCGCACCTCCGCGGGCGGTCTGCCTTGGTTCAGTGGCCCAAAGGCTACATCCTCCTCGACGGTCGGGCAGAAGAGTTGATCGTCGGGGTCTTGAAAGAGGAAACCGACCCGCTGCCGCACGGGGAGGAATTCGCGTTCGACACGGCGTTCTTCCCCGAGTACGCATACGCGGCCTCGGGTGGGGCGCAACAGCCCGACTATCAGCTTGAGGAACGTCGATTTGCCGCTGCCGTTCGCGCCGGTCAATCCAATCCGCCGGCCCCGCTCGAGGCGGAAGTCGACGCCGCGCAGCACGGGCCGCTCCGCGTCGTATGCGAAGCAGACGTCTTCCAGGACAATGAGCGGCGCGTCCACGTCACCTCCAGACCAGTATTGCGACCACAATCACGCTCCAGACCAACCCGAAGACCGCGTCGCCGCCTCCGAGCCGGTAGACCGCCATCACCGGAAACTTGCCGGAAAAACCGCGGCACAACATCGCCTCGTGGACGCGTTCGGAACGGTCGAACGCGCGCACGAGCAACATGCCGACCAGGTAGCCGAGCGTCCGCAACGTGTGGCGGTCGCAGCGCACGTGGAACGCGCGCGCGGCTATGGCGGCGCGCAGGCGGCCGAATTCGCGATGGAGCACGTCGAGGTAGCGCACCGTGAATAGGAACAGGTACGTCAGCTTGGGCGGCACGCGCAGCCGCCACAGCGCGTGCCCGAGTTCCGAGGCGTCCGTCGTGGCCAGGAGGGCCGTTAACGCGGCAACAATGGCGTTCGCCTTGAGGGCGATCAGTAGCGCCATACGTGCGCCCGTCTCCGTGAACGTCACCGGCCCCAATGCCCACAAAGCGTCTCCGGGCGCCGCCGCCGCAAGTAACACCGCGAGCAACGCAAGAAAGACGTTAAGCCGCGCGAAACGCAGCAGTAACGGCCCCGGCGCCAGACGCGCGATAACGAGCAGGGCGCATCCCGCGGCGATCGCAAGCGTAGCGGGGCCGGGTGCGCGCGTAAGCGCGACCGCCACGGCAAAGGCCGTCGAGGCCACAACGCGAACCCGGGGATCAAGCCGATGCACCGGCGAGTCGCCCATCGAAAACGGCGCGATGATCACTTCAGTTGCCTTTCAATCGCGCGCGCGCTTTGAAATAGGAGACGATCCCCATCAACCCGACGATATAGCCGATGCCCCCGACGACATCCCGGACGCGCGCGCGGTCCTCGACGCGAGCGAGGTCGTCGCGCAGCGGCTGCAACTGCCGCGCAACCGCCCGCTCGATGTCGGCGCTTATGCTCGTACTCGCACTCGTACTCGTACTTGGTCTCAGCATCGCTGCCGGCAGTTCCGCGGCACGAATCGTGTATTCCGCGCCATGACCGTCATCCGATTCGCACACAAACGTGTGGTCGAAGTCGGCCTGCGGCGTGAATGCGAAGCCGCCGTCCTTGTCCGTGACGATTTCACCGAGCGACGCGCCGTCGGGGCCGAGCACGTGCACCGGGATGCCCGCCGCGCCGTGCCCGCCGGAATAATAGACCGACCCGACGATGCGCTCGCCGTCGGTCTGGGCGATAATATTCAACTTATGCGCGAGCGCCGGAGAACTAGCCAGCGCGCACGTGCAAACGACGAAGAGGCAATGACCGGGACTACGCAACGGACGGGTTCCTTTCCGCGGGCCGCACGGGGGACAAGACCTCGGGACGCACCTTGCACAGCAATGCCACCGCCCAGCCGGTCACCACGCCCTCGATGGCGGCCACCGGCAGGTGCGCACTGAATATCACCGTCGCGGCGGCGGTGAACGCGCGGCCCGTGGTCATCAACGTGAGACTCACCAACAGCGCGCCCAGCACGATGCCCAGCGCCCCCGCGATGAAGCCGCCCACAAACCCCATAGCCTCTCGCCGCCTCGGCCTCGTCAACCGGAACACGTAATGGCAGACCACGGCCGGTATGGCCATGTTCGCCGTATTGACCCCCAGTACCGCGATTCCGCCGAATCCGAAGAAGATGCACTGCAACAGTAACGCCACCAGAAATGCGGGGAACGCTGCCCAGCCCAGAACCACCCCGGCCAGTCCGATTAGCACGAGATGAACGCTCGCCGGCCCGACCGGCGCTTGAATCAGCGAGGCCACGAACAACGCGGACGAAAGCACCGCGACACGCGGAACGGCCTCGAGGTCCATCCTCCGCAGTCCGACGGCTACTCCCGCCGCGGCGACCAGTCCCCCCGCCACAAGAACCGGGGGCGTCAATATGCCTTCAGCAATGTGCATGCCTCTTCCTTCAGCGCTGTCCTCGAAATCGCACGATGATACCATCGCCGCAGCCGCTCCCCCAACCTGAACGCCACAAACATTACACCACCGGCTCTGTCCATACCGTCTATACCGTCCACCCGACCCATCGTCCGCGTACTGTCGTTTCCAAGCGTGAATCCGCTAAGATGTGCCTCATGACCAAATCCCAGTTGAAGGCGCCGCCGCATGTTGACCGTTGTCTGCCCCAATTGTAAGCAGTCCTTGCGCGTCCCCGAACGTTTCGCGGGCCAGGTCGGCGCATGCAAGAAGTGCGGCGGGCGCATTGCCATCCCGTCCTTGGCCATGCCTGTTCCCGACGCGACGGAATCTCCGGCGCCCCAGCCGCGCGGCGTCGCGCGGACCCCATCGCGGGACGTGCCTAAGCCCTTCCCGGCTTCGCCGCCGCCGGCGGCTCGACCGAGACGCGGGAACACGCCAGGTCCCATGCCGCCATCGCAGGCGGCGTCGCGCGGCATCGGCCTCGCCGAGGACGAGAAGAAGCCCGGATTTCTCTCCTACGTCATTGCGGGCGCGCTACTCGTGGCATTCTTCGCGGTCGTCTACTTTTATGGCGTGTTGCCCCGGGCCGGCAACCTCAGCAAGGCGCTGCAACTCGGCCTGCCCCTCGTCGGGCTCGCGCTGCTTATCATCCTGGCCCTCCTGATCGGCGCATACGTCAAGCGGCAGGCGCGCGGCGAAGGGGATCGCCTCGGCATGCCTGCTTCCTGGCTGGTTTGGGGACGGCAGGATGAACTCGAATGTCCCTATTGCGGCGTCCCGGCCGACCTGGACCTTCTCGTGGATGTGACGGGAGGCGCCGCGGATATACTCGCCACAGGCGGCGCGCGCCGGGATCGCAGATACACCTGCGGAGACTGCGGCGTTCAGTTTGTTTTCCGCATCGGAGGCAACACGTCGCGTTGGGGCGGCGCGGCCCGCAATGTCTACGAATGGAGACCCGGTCCCTCTTCCGCGCGCAACGGGGATTAGTTGCGACGCTCTTGTGACCCCGTCGAGTCCGGTGCGGGCGCCGGTTCGAGCAATCGCGCATCGAGGAGCGCGTCCGCCGCGGCGCGCAGGTTCCCGAAATCCAGGCGCGACCTTCGCGCGATATCAAGGAGGGAATGGTCGCCATCTGAGAAGTTGAGCACCCACAGCATGGCCATCTCGAGGGCTTTGGTGTCCGTTCTTCCGCCGATGGCCGTGTACAGGCCGCGCTTCCCAAGCTGCGGTTCGCATTTCGGGTTCAGATTGCGGTACACGCCGTCGTTTTCGATCACCTCGATGATCCGCGCCAGTTTCACGAACGAGTCCGCCAGCGCCGCCGGTTTCACGAATTCGAGGTTGTCCGCGCTGCTGTGATACTCGGCATATCGGCCCGGCGGCGTCCGCATGAAGCAGCCGACGGGCAGGTTGAAACCGGGGCTGCAGTATTGGCGCTCGTCGTAGCCGTAGGGCGTGAAATCCATGATTTCATGCGGGTGCCCGGATTGTTCGAGCACGTAGGTCGCGCAGGCGTCGATTGCGGAATTGCCCCGGCGGCTTCTCTTGTAGCTCGATGGTCCCGAATCGCCGAGACACGCCAGTATTAGCCCGTGGCGGATGCGCCGCGCGACGTCTTCATTCCGGGCGAGCCACGCGATGGCGCCTATCGCGCCCGGCGCGAAGAGGAAGCGATACGTATAGCGCCGCGCGACGCGCTGAAGCGCACTGGCGATCCGGGTCGCCACAGCGAGCGCGGATAGGTTGTCGTTGGCGAGCGAGGGATGGCAGGCGTGCGCGGAGATCAGGAACTCCGCTTCCTCGGCGCCCGGGATCACACACTCGCCGTAAGTAAGCGCGCCGTCCGCGAGCCTGCTGTCAATACAGACTTCATACGTCCCATCCGGCAGCGTATCGAGTTGACGCTGTGTCAGACAAAATCCCCACTGCTCCTTGTAGTACGAGGTGCGATAGGGAATCCAGTCGGCGTGGTCCGGCAGCGTGAAGCAATGCTGCTTGAGTTCTTCGAGGCTCATGGCCCGCTTGATTGGGACGCTATATCCCAGCACATGCAGGTTGTGCGCTTGAAAATCCACCACGCGATTGCCGGCCTCGTCCATGACGTAGGCGTCGCGGATATTCCACTCCTTCGGGGTGGTCCAATCGAAGAGCTGCGTGCCGGAGGGGACCTCATGCATCGTAACCGGGATCGCCGCGCCGATGCGCCGCAACTGCTCGCGCAAGCCCTCGCCCGTGATGCTGCGGCAGATGGGAAACCAGTCCTCGACAAGGCGGTGAAGTTCCCCGCCCAGACTCTTGATGTCCTGATTCGCGCTCAATTCACCGATTCGCATGTCCCCGATACTTCCCTTGTTGTGCCCGGTCTCCCACCGCCGAGTCTTCCCTTCGAAGGTCGGGAGCCCTCAGGTCCTTTTCGTCCTTTGCGTCCCTTCCCTCGCGCTACGCGCGCGGCGCACGGCCCTACTGGTACGGCTCTTGTTGCGGCCGCACGATCACGTCGGTCATTTCGGCGTTGGCGGGTAGCGTCAACGCGGACACGACCAGCCGCGCAACGTCCTCGGGTTGCGGAAATAGACTTGGGTCGTACTTGTTCCCGGCGGCCTCCTGGATGCGCTGCTGGAGGGGCGTCGCCGTCTTGCCGGGGTATACGCTTAGCACGCGGACCCCGTCTCGGGAGACCTCCTCGCGCAGCCCGTCGGCGATGGCGCGCAGCGCGTGTTTGGTCGCGGCATACTGCGTCAGCGTGGGCGGCGCGACCAGCCCCGCCCGCGAGTTGACGAACACGATTTGGCCGCGCCTGCGGCGGATAACCGGCAGGAAGAGATGGGTAAGCGCATACGGGGCCAGCGTATTGACCCGAAACTGCCGTAGGAGCGACTCGGCGGGCATGTCCTCGACCAGGCCATGTTCAAATACGCCCGCGCTGTGCACCAGAATGTCGAGGCGGCCAAAGTCATCGTCCACCGCGGCTTTGAGGCTGTTCAAGTCTTCTTCCCGATCAAGATCGGCAATGTGTATCTTTACCGATACTCCGTGCGCGGTCGCGCGCGCGGCCACCGCATTCAGCCGCTCTTGATCGCGCCCCACCAGCGCCAAGTGCGCGCCCTGCGCCGCCAGTTCGACCGCGATGGCCGCCCCGATGCCGCTGCTGGCCCCGGTGACCAACGCCACTTTTTCCCGCAGTTCCCGCATGAAACGCTATCCCTTGAAATCAGGGTAACTTCGATCCCGTTCGGAGATTATCACCACCGGCGCCGGCCAGTCGATGCCGAAGGCCAGATCGTCATAGCGATAACCCCGGCCCGCGCCCGCCTCATAAAACGCGCTCATTTGATAGAAGACTTCCGAGTCGTCGGTCAACGTTAGGAAGCCGTGCGCGAAGCCTTTCGGCGCATAAACCATGCACCGATTTTCCGCCGAAAGCTCGACGCCGATATGGCGCTTGTACGCCGGGGAATCCGCTCGCAGATCGATGATGACATCCCAAATCGCGCCGCGCGTGCAACGGATGAGCTTGTCTTCTTCGTGCGGCGGCGCCTGGAAGTGCATGCCGCGCAACGTGCCGCGCAAACGATTATACGAGACGTTGCACTGGACCCAGCGGAGAGATAACCCGTGCGCCGCGAACTCGCGTTCGCAGTACACGCGCGCGAAGAAGCCCCGCTCGTCCTCGATACATTCGGGCTCGATGACGAAAGCGCCTGGCAGTCCTGTTGCCTTGAAGTTCAAGCGTCCCGTTCCCTGGCGTCCATCCTTGTCCGCACCATGCTCGCGTCCTTATAATGCCGCCCGCACGGACGCGACCCGCGGCATTATAGCGAAGGCCCGGGCCCGACGCCACGCGGTATTCAAGGCAGGCGAGGCTGCATGCTTTTTAATTCGCTGAGCTTTATCCAGTTCTTTCTCATCGTACTCGCGCTGCACTATCTGCCGTTTTCCTGGTCCTTCAAGAAGTTCAACCTGCTCATCGCCAGTTACGTTTTCTACGCCGCCTGGAACCCGCCCTTCGTTATTCTCCTCTGGATTTCGACCGTTGTCGACTGGTTTGCGGCAAAGGGGATTGCCCGCCGCCAGAGCGCGACCGCGAAGCGGCTGTGGGTCCTGGTGAGCCTCTTGTGTAATCTGGGCCTGCTCGGTTTCTTCAAGTATGGCGGGTTCCTGCTTGACAACTTCGTACTGCTGACGAACGCCGTCGGCGTCGACTTCCACCCGGCGCGGCCCAGTATTGTCCTGCCTGTCGGCATCTCGTTCTACACGTTTCAGACCTTGTCGTATACCCTTGACGTGTACCGCGGCGCGACAAAGCCCTCCCGCTCGTTCTTGGATTACGCGCTGTACGTGACCTTCTTCCCACAACTCGTCGCGGGGCCGATTGTTCGCTCCGTGGATTTCCTGCCCCAATGCGCGACCGAGCGCCGGGTCGCGGCGGGACAACTCGGTTGGGGGCTCAGCCTGTTGACGATCGGGCTTTTCGAGAAGACCGTGATCGCCGACGGCCTGTTCGCGCCGATTTGCGACAAGGTCTACGCGCAGGCCGGGGCCGCCGGACCGCTCGATGCCTGGATTGGCACGCTTGCGTTTTCGGGTCAAATCTTCTGCGATTTCGCCGGGTACTCGACCTGCGCCATCGGCGCGGCCATGTGCCTCGGCTTCGCCATACCGGATAACTTCCGTTTTCCTTACGCCGCCGTGGGCTTTGCCGACTTCTGGCGGCGGTGGCACATCTCGTTGTCGTCGTGGCTGCGCGACTACCTCTACATCTCGCTGGGCGGCAACCGCACGGGCGCGGCCCGCACGTATGTAAATCTTGCCGTGACCATGCTGCTCGGTGGCTTGTGGCACGGCGCGAATTGGACCTTCGTGGTCTGGGGCGGCCTGCACGGGATATACCTTGTCATCGAGCGCTGGGCGCGCGCATTGTTCCCCCCGTGGCCGCTATGGGGCGCGCTGCCCATGCGCATGACGCTCGCCCTCACGACCTATCTCGCGGTCCTGTTCGCGTGGGTGTTCTTTCGGGCGCAAGATTTCACGACCGCGTGGCAAGTCACGACGTCCATGCTGGGCGTTGGCCGCGGCGTGGGGGAGAGCCTGGTGACCAAGATCGAGGCGACAATCGTGCTCGCCGCGACCAGCGGCCTTCTCGCGCTGCATTGGCTCATGCGCGACACGACGCTCGAGAACGTGGCCGCGCGCGCGCCATGGTGGATGCGCGCCGCCGTGCTCGGCGGCATGTTGTACGCCATGATGACCGTCGCCGGAGACAACCGTTCGTTCATCTACTTCCAATTTTGAAGGAGCACCGGAACCCGTGACGCAAACGACCGCCAACGCCGACAGCCGCCGCCCCGCCGGACCGTATCGCCGCGTCTGGGGCGGCGCGGTTCTGGTGCTCGTTGCCTTGACTGTGCTGTCCGAAGCGTTCTGGCGCGCGCAAGGGTTTCAGCCTTCGGTGACTGACGACGAGCAACTGTGGGCGCTCGAACGGGACTGCCTCGACGGGGCCGGGCCGCGCACGGTGGTCGTACTGGGCCGTTCGCGCATCCAGCAGGCCTTTGTTCCCGAAATCTTCGAGGAGATGCGCCCCGGCTACGGGTTCGTGCAACTGGCCATGGGCGGCGACCACCCGCTGGCCCTGCTCCGCGACATCGCGGAGAACACGGACTTCGCGGGCGTGATTCTATGCACCGTCACGGCCCCGAGCCTCCTGCCCGAGTTGTGGAATCAACAGCAGCACCGCATCGACTACTACCGCCGCGAGTGGGGGCCGTTGAAGCGCATGGGGCGAAGGGTCAAGACGTTTCTCCAAGCCCATTTGGTCATTCTCGCGCCCGAATTGAGCCTCCGCGAAGCGATCCCCGACCTGTTGCGCGGGCGGGTCGAGCCGCAATTCCTCCGCGTCTCGCCGCGACGTCATCATCGTGTCGATTACCGCAAGGTGGACCTCGCGAAATTCACGGAAGACCAGTTGAAGACCATCACTCGAAACGTCGAGACCTACGTCGCGCTCGAGGGATTCACGAACTGGCCGGACGGCCTCGGACGGATCGAGGATTGGGTCAACGCGATTCAGCGGCGCGGGGGACGCGTCGTGTTTCTATGTTGCCCCACGAGCGGCGACTATCGCGCCGTCGAGGACAAGCATTTCCCCCGCGAAGTATTCTGGGACGTTTTCGCGGCAAGGACCGCCGCCGACACAATACACTTCGAGGACGTACCCGGCATGCGCGAGTTCGTTTGCGCCGAAGGTTCCCACCTCCATATCGAGGACACCCACGCCTTCACGCGCCTGCTGGTCGAGGAATTGTTCCCATCCCCGCGCCGTTGACGGCCCGCGCCACGAACATCGGCGGGGGGCCCTGCCGCTTGGGGAAGCCGCGATAGTACTCGCGGGCAACCGCGTCCATGAACCGCTCGACGCGGTCGGCGGGCACGAGATTGACGGTGGCCCCGCCGAAACCGGCGCCGGTCAGGCGCGCGCCGAGTGCGCCGGCTTTGCGCGCGATATCGACGAGGCGGTCCAGTTCCGGACAACTGACGCCGTAATCCCTCGCGCAGCTTTCGTGCGAGGCGTTCATGAGCCGACCGAGTTCCTCGGCGTCTTCCGCCAGGAGCGCGTCGCGCGCCCGCTCGACCCGCTCGTACTCGGTCAGTTGGTGACGCAGCATCGCCTGCAACGGGAATCCTTCGGGCGGCTCGGGCAGGTCGTCCAGCCAGCGCGCCCGCGCTTCGTCCGGCCTAAGCCCCAGTCGTTTCGCGACTGCGGCGAGAGACACGCGCGGCTCAGGCACGGCGTTCGCGCAGAGCGCGCGCGCCTCGCGGACCGTCAGGCACAGCGCCCCGTGAAACAGGTCGCCCAGACGTTCAAGCGCGACGTCTTCATCGATCTCTTCCTGAAGCTGCTTCTCGACCAGGGCGCGGATGACGCCGCACAGGCGCGGCCCCGCGTTGTACCGGTTGCGCGCCGCGCCGCCCTTCTCCGCCTTCACCGTGGAATCGCATACGACGACGACATGATTGGGAAGCAGCGGCGCCGGCTCGATTCGCAACGGGTGAAAGTCTATCTTGCACGCATGGTCCGCCTGGCCGCACAGGATCACCGCCTGGTCCATGCCGCCGCCGCGCGTGCCCACGAAATGCTCGGCGTCCGCCAGCAATTCCGCGAGCCGCAGCCGGTCGCCGTTGCCGTCCAAGTCGCGATCCTGCACCGCGAGATACGCCAGCGCGCACGCCACCACCAGCGCCGAGGACGACGCAAGCCCCGCCGCCACGGGCAAGTCGCTTGCCACCAGCACGTCCATGCCCCGGCGCGGGTCGCAACCGAACGCGCGGTTCAGGGCCGCCACCGCCGCCTTGCAGTAGTTGTCCCACGAACCCGGCGCGGACGGCGTCAGCGTCGCGGCGTTCGCGAACGAAACCTCGGGAAACGCCGAGTCCGTGTTGCGCAAGTGAATCATGCCGTCGGGGCGTTCTCGAAACGCGAGCACGATATCGCGGTCCACCGTCATCGGCAGGACCGGCAAGCCGTTGTAATCCGTGTGCTCGCCGATCAGATTGATGCGGCCCGGCGCGCGGCAAACGCGCGGCGCATCCCCCCCGGGAAAGGCCGCGCGAAACCCCGCGCATACTTGTTCCACGTCAACACTCATGGTATACCGCGCCCCGCGTTCATCGAGGCCGTGATTCTAGTCGGGGCGTGCTTCCGTTTCAATGCACTTGTCGATCATGGTCTGTACGCGGTGGGCAATGGAACCGGCGCAGGTAAACGGTGTTTCACCGGGCGTAGGACGAGAACGGTTTCCACAACGGTGGAATCAACCGCACGGGTCCGAGCGCCCGCGCATGAGAAGGAGTATGGAACATGACACGATGGATGCTGATGATTGCCGTGATCGCCGTGGTTGGGTTGTGCCTGGGATACGCTGCTGCGCAGCCGCCGGACGCCCCGCCGTCTCCGGGTTGGGGTAGAGGTCCGGCCCGTGGCCAGGGACTCGGACGTTTGCAGGGACAAGATGCGGGTCAGCGGCCGGGCCCCATCCACGAGATGTTTCTCGAAGCCGATAAGAACGACGATGGTCAGGTCACGTATGAGGAACTACTGGTGGTTGCGCCGAATTTCCCGAAGGCGCGCTTCGAAGCGCTGGACCGCAACAAGGACGGCGTGCTGTCCCACGAGGACCGGCCCCTTCGGGCGAGACCGTCGGGCGAGTGCCCGCCCGAAGCTGCGGAACTTGGTGCGCGCGGCCCCCGTGGCCGTGACTTCGGCGACCCCGACAGCCCGCGCGGCCCTCGTGGCCGTGACTTCGGCGACCCTGATGCCCCGCGCGGCCCCCGTGGCCGTAACTTCGGCGACCCTGACGGCTCACGCGGCCCCGTACCTCAAGGTCCGCCGCTTGAACGCCTGCGCGCCGCCGACAAGAATGACGACAGGCAGGTAACGCGCGAGGAGTTTCGCGCCGAATTCACCGATGCGGCGGACCTGCTTTTTGACCGGCTCGACCGTGACGGCGACGGCGTATTGACGCCGGCGGACAGGCCGGGCGAAAGACCGGGAGGTCCTGAGGGTCGAGGACGTGGCTTCGGTCCACCGGACGGCCCCGGCGGCGATCAACGACCGCCCATGCGCCCGCGGAACCCCGACCGCTGGAGAGACGCACCGTAAACCCGCCCTGCCACAACCCGCTTGGAAGCCCCTCTTCGCGAGGGGCTTCCTCGTCTTGCCACGCTCCCTCTCCCCGAGGGGGAACGTTGGGGCCTGTCTGATCCGTCCGATCCGCCCCCTCTCCCCGAGGGAGAGGGTTGGGGTGAGGGTTCCAGACCACGGGCGAGACGCCCGTGCCACGCCAAGAGAACGCGAGCAGGCCTGTAAGCCGGATTCTGTCGTAGGGGCCGAAGCCCCCGAGACGGCCATTCCTCTGGGACGCGCGTTGCCGCGCGCCTCAAGCGTCCTACCCGGGAGCGACGCGGGCCACGTCATTGCTCCCCTATTTGGACTTGCTCCGGGTGGGGTTTAGACGGCCGCCGTGTCGCCACGACGCCGGTGCGCTCTTACCGCACCATTTCACCCTTGCCTGTGTCCACCGAAGCGGACCATCGGCGGTGTCGTTTCTGTTCCACTTTCCGTCGGGTCGCCCCGCCTTGGCGTTACCAAGCACCCTGCCCTGTGGAGTCCGGACTTTCCTCGACGGGCCGAAGCCCACCGCGGCCGCCCAGCCTGCTCGCAAGGGATATTATGACATCTCTTGGAGCAGTCTTGCCATGTCGTATAAAAGCTATCGCGAGCAAGATGCTTCGTTGCCGGGAAACGGGTTGACCGCTTCTTGAATCCTTCACGGTTCGTAGTTCAAGCTTCAGCTTGTCACGGCCCTGCTTGTCGGGTCTTCTCTGGAAAGCACACGCGATGAGCCGTTTTGGCGTTACGCCGCAAAAGGAGGCCGACCTCGCCGCCCGCATGGCGGCGCTCGGATTGCGCGAAGACGATATCGACGAACGCTTTGTCACGAGTGGCGGCCCCGGCGGCCAGAAGGTGAACCGCTCGAACACGTGCGTGCAACTGATGCATCGCCCCACGGGCATCGAGGTGAAGATGCAGCGGGCCCGTTCGCAGGCGCTCAACCGATTCCTGGCGCGTCGCCGCCTGTGCGAACTCGTCGAGAACCGCGCGCTGGGCGCGGAAAGCCCGGAAGCGTTGCGCCGCGAGAAAGCCCGCAAGCAAAAGGCGCGGCGAATGCGCCGCGCGCGCGGGAAAGCGGCGGTCGTTCCCACGGAAGCGGAAATTCGGCAAGACCCGGACGACGACCGCACCGCGAGGGAGAAATAACCGATGCGAACCGGGCGTTCAACTCGATGTATACGTCCCATAGGGCCCATCAGTCCCGTGAAACCGTCGCCGCACGCCCGACATGCGAAAGGCCGCCATGATGGCCGCTGAACCCCAGACTCTGCCGTCGTTCCACATCATGGCGAAGCCGACGGGGCCTATCTGCAATCTCGACTGCAAGTATTGCTTCTATCTCGAAAAGGAGAACCTCTACCCGGACCGCGCCGACTGGGCCATGAGCCCCGAGGCGCTGGAATCCTTCATCCGCCAGTACATCGCGTCGCAGCGGACGCCCGAGGTGATCTTCGCGTGGCAGGGCGGCGAACCGACGTTGCTCGGCCTGGATTTCTTCCGCCGGGCCGTCGCGCTGCAAGAGCAATACGCCGACGGCAAGCGGATCAGCAACTCGTTCCAGACGAACGGCGTGCTGCTTAATGACGCCTGGTGTGAATTCTTCGCGGAGAACCGCGTGCTCGTCGGACTCTCGATCGACGGCCCCGAGAAGCTTCATGACCGCTACCGCGTGGACAAGGGGCAGCACCCGACGTTCAAGCGGGTCATGCGCGGCATCGAATGCATGAAGAAGCACGGCGTCGAGTTCAACACGCTCACGTGCGTGCAGCGCCACAATTCGCATCACCCGCTTGAAGTATATCGATTCCTCAAGGAGGCGGGCAGCGGGTTCATGCAATTCATCCCGATTGTCGAGCGTCGCGCGCCCGAACCCGGCTCCGACGGACTCAGCCTCGTCACGCCGGACCACGCCGCCGCGCAGGTGACCGAGTGGTCCGTCGAACCGCTGCAATACGGCAAGTTCCTCGCGGCCATCTTCGACGAATGGGTCCGTAACGACGTGGGCAAGTACTTCGTCCAGATCGTCGACGTGACGCTCCCCGCGTGGCTCGGCATGGACCCGGCCCTATGCGTGTTCCGCACCACGTGCGGCGATGCGATGGCCCTCGAATCCAACGGCGACCTCTACGCCTGCGATCACTTCGTCTATCCCGAGTACCGCCTCGGGAACATCGTCGAAGAAGGGATCGAGAAACTGGCGAACTCGGAGGCGCAGCGCCGCTTCGGACAGGACAAGCAGGACACGTTGCCGCGCTATTGCCGCGAGTGCCCCGTCCATTTCGTGTGCCACGGCGAATGCCCGAAGCATCGGTTCCTCGCGACGCCGGACGGCGAGCCGGGTCTCAATTACCTTTGCGAAGGCTACAAGCACTTCTTCAGGCACATCGATCCGTACATGCGCTTCATGGCGAACGAACTGCGGATGAACCGGCCCGCGGCCAACGTCATGCGCTGGGTGCGCGTGCGGGACCTGGAAGCCGAAGGCAAAACCGCGCCCGGCCCCAATGAACCCTGCATCTGCGGCAGCGGCCGGAAATACAAGAAGTGCTGCGGCCGCCGCGGACCCTGAGCCGCGGCCGTTCGTGACTCGGACGCGCGCCGAAACGAACACTACACACCGACGCGCTGTGCCCAGGCTTCGTACAGCGCGTGAAGTTCCCGCGCCTTTTCCGGGGCCGTGCCGCCGAGGTCGCGCAGTTCGGTCCGGTCCTCGGCGAGGTTGTAGAGCTCCCAATCGCCATTCGCGGCGGCCACGTATTTCCAGTCGCCCGCCCGGACGCCCCGGTTGCCGAAGTGCTCCCAGAACAGCGCGGGATGCGGCTCGCGCGTCTCTCCGCGCAGAATGGGGAGGAGGCTCCGTCCCTCGACCGGGAGCACGGGACGTTCGTCAAAGGTCTCGGGATAGGCGACGCCCGCCGCGTCGAGACACGTCGGCATGATGTCGATGATATGCGCGACCTGATGCGTCATGCCGCCGGGTTGCGCGATGCCGCGCGGCCAGCGCATGAGGAACGGCGTGGCGATGCCGCCCTCGTGAATCCATTTCTTGTAGAGACGGAACGGCGTGTTGCTGGCGTTGGCCCAGGGGCGCTTATAGGCGTCGTAGGAGCCGCGCTCGCCGGCGCGCGTGCCGGGCGTGTGCAGTTTGCGCCCCGCGATGTCCTCGGCGCAACCGCCGTTATCCGACAAGAAGACCACGATGGTGTTCTCCGCCGCGCCGGTCTCCTCGAGGGCGCGCAGCACCCGCCCGATCCCATGGTCCATGCGGTCGATCATGGCGGCGTACACAGCCATGAGCCGCTCCCAATACGGTTTGTCCTCGACCGCTTCCCATGGCGGGACTTCCTCGTCCAAAGGCGACAGGGGCCACTTCGGGTCGATGACGCCTAACGCGCGCTGGCGGGCGTAGCGCCGCCGCCGCAACTCTTCCCAGCCGATACGGTATGCGTCCTCGTGCCGCGCGATATCCTCCGGCCAGGCGTGCAGCGGCCAATGCGGCGCGGTGTAGGCGAGATACAGGAGGAACGGATCCTCGTGCCCCGCGTGCTCCTTCACGCAGCGCACGGCGAAATCGCTGAAGGCGTCCGTCATGTAGAATTCGCCCGGCTCGGGCGTGAAAGGCTCGTCGTCCTGGGCCATCATGCGCTTGCGATCTGGCTGATCGATGAGTTCCCAGTAGCTGCTCGCGCCGCTGATCAACCCGAAATAGCGGTCAAACCCGCGCTTGCGCGGCCAATGCTCCGGCGCTTCGCCCACGTGCCATTTCCCCGACATGTACGTCCGGTAACCCGCGGCCCGCAACACCTCGGCCAGGGTCGCGCAATGGTCGTTCAGATACCCCTGATACGGACCGGGCCGCTCCGGCGCGTCCGGCGCACTTACCATCTTCCCGACGCCTGCCTGATGCGGATACAGCCCCGTGAGCAACGCTGCCCGCGACGGGCAGCATCGCGCGCAGTTGTACCCCTGCGTGAAGAGCAGCCCCTCCGACGCAAGGCCGTCCAGATGCGGCGTGCGTATCTCGGACCCGTAGCAGCCCAGGTCCGAGAAACCCATGTCATCCGCGAGGATGATCAGGAAATTCGGTCTTGATCTGCCGCCCAATACGCATTCTTCCTGTCCTGACACTTCCGGCATCCCGGTGGCCGCACATGCCAGACTCGCGCCTGCAAGTCGTATAAACTCTCGGCGATCCATGACGGTATCTCCCCGTTCAGGCAACTACGTGCTATTATAGGCATCCAGTTGCTTTTCACAACCGAAGGTGGCCGTATTTCGACTACTTTAACTCAGAGGGCGGTCCTCATGAAAACGATAGGTGGCGTTGTGTTGGTCTTAATCAGTCTAGTCTTCACCGTCTCGGGAGAGGCGGAAGATTTCGAAGGGAAGTTCTACATTGGCGAGGGGGATACGGCTTACCTGGAACTGCTCGATATCGCGCGGCGGATGTTCGGGCCGGACCCCGAGTTTCAGAACCTCCCGATGCTGTATACCCCCGCGTGGAACGGCCTCGTCGAAGGGCCGACGTGGGGCGCGTGGTGGATACAGAACAGCTACGGCCCGACCTACTGCGCCATGCCGTTCTTCGAGGAACCCTATAGCACGTTTCTCATGAACAGCCACGACCTCTGGTTCGACCAGATGGGCGACGGCAAGCGCGCGGGCAATCACGGCTACGTCGCGCCCGACGGCAGCCTTTGCGACGCCGCCGCGCCGGGCGTCATTCATTACCGCCAGGGCGATGGCCGCCACGCGATGCACGACTGGGGCATGGAATTCACCGCGGCGGGGCTCCTGATGCAAGCGGAATGGATGCTGATCCGGCGAAACCCGGCGGAGATCGCGCATTACCTGCCCAAGCTCGAGCGGTGCGCGAACTTCATCGAGTCCCGGCGCGATCCGGACAATGACCTGTTTCTCGCGGGGCCCGCGGCGAACCTGCTTGCACCCAGTTACGCCGGGTGGAAGCAGCCGGACGGCACGTACAAACACGCCTATCTGACCGGGCTCTCGATCACGTATATCGCCGCGCTCGACCGGCTCATCGAGGTCGACAAACTCGCGGGCGACCCCGAGAAGGCCGCCGTGTATGCCGAGCGCCGCGACCTCGCGAAAGCCGGCCTTGCCAGACTCGCGACCGACGAGGGCTATTTCATCAAGTCGCTCGACCCGGACGGCACGCGCCACGGCGTCTACGGCGCGGAGAAGCACGGCTACTTCGAAGCCTCGCCCAACCACGACGCCATCGCGTTTCGCGTCGTCGATGACGCCCAGTCCCGCCGCATCCACGACAAGATCGTTTCCATCCCGCTGCTCCGCCGCCATCACGTCATTCAGGCGAACGAGCCCGGTCTCGACGATATGTACGAGCCGCCCACGTCGTGGTTGTGGCAGCACGGCACGTGGGTCAACGGCGGGCACTGGTCCACGTGCGAGGCCCGCATGGTCATGGCCTACTACCGCCTTGGCGCATACGATGACGCGCGTCGCTCGATGGAGCACATGCTCGGCTTCGCCCGGCAGTTTCGCATGGACAATCCGCTGGTCGAGTTCGGTAGCAAGGTCTATCAGCCGAAGGAGCCGATCAACATCACCTACGACGCCTTCGGGCCGCCCGCCGCGTTTGTCCGCGGGCTCTTCGAGTATCTCTACGCCGCGGATGCGTTGACGATCATCCCGCATGTTCCGCCGTCGATTACCCGCCTCGAACAACGGTTTCCCATCCGCTTCGGCGAGAAGCGACTGTGCCTGGCTACAGTCGGGAGCGGCCCCGTCGCCGCCGTGCGCGTAAATGACCGGGAATGGCCGCGGTTCGACGGCGAGAAGGTCACGCTGCCCTATGACGCGCTGCCGGAAACGGCGTTCGTCTTTATCGCGCTCGGCGACGGCGATCTCGGACGGCTTCGTCCGTGGGAACTTGCCGCGCCCGCCTTGCCGCCGGAGGACGACACGCGCTGGAGCGTGGCTGCGGAACTGCCCAACGTGGATATCCAGCGCCTTCGTGCCTGTTACGACGTGGGAGGGGGGCGGTCCTACGAGGCCGCGCATGCGCGACTCGCGCTCGAATATGTGCTCACCATCGCCGAGCGCCGCCGTCTGCAACAGGAAAAGAAACTCGCGCCCTTGCCGGAACCGTCACAAACCGCCGCGGACCAGTCCTACCGTGACACTGCCGCAAGGCTCTACGAAGGACTCGTAAAGGTCCTGGACAGCCCGTCTTCCAAGTAAACGCTTCGAGACGTTCACTCGCTGAAGCAGTGAATTGCGCCCTCGTCCGTACTGACGATGAGGCGCCCGTCTGCCGTGGCGATTTCGAGCGCGCGACCGTTCACGGGCGCGGTCCAAGTCACCACGCCGCTCGAGGGATTGACCGCCGCCACCTCATCGAGGCCGCCCGCGAATAGCCGGTCGCCCGCCATGATCAGCGCGTAAGGATAAGCGCTCTCCTGCTTCCACAAGAGGCACTTGCCCATCTCCGCCTCCGTCTCCAGAATCTGACGCTTGACCTCTTCGAGGCGCAAAACAAGCGCGTCGATATCCGTCACGAATTGCGCGTCCGTCTGCTCCCGGGCCGCCTTGTCGAGGTCTTCGAGTCGCTTTTCCATCGCTTCCCGCTGGGTGTCGAGCCCCTTGCGTTGTGTGGCCAGTTCGAGGTAGCGCCGCCGGTCCAGGGCGCTGATCTGCGTGTCGCCCTGCATGTACGCGACGCCCTCGTGCACGACCAGCGTATTGCCCTCGAAGGTGACCAGATTCAGGCCGATATCCGTACGCGCCGCCTCGATCTGGCCGGTTCGCCCCGGCCCGTAGAAGAGGTAATCGTCCACCAGCACCGCGAAACTGCCGCCGGTCCCGTCGAGAAGATGCTGGAGCTGCCCGTCCTCACGGCGGAACACCGCCGGGTTCATCCGCCCGCGCGGCGCGTACAACTGGTCCCGCGAGGCTAATAGATATCCTTGTAGCGCCTGGTTCGTCGCTTTCTGCCACACGACCGCGCCCGTGCCGGCGTCCAGCGCGCATATCTGGCCGCGCTCGAAGCTAAACAATCCGCTGCAAAAATAAGCTTTGCCGTCATCGACGAGGACACCCGTACGGACCGGCGCCAGCGACATGACCCGCGCGTTGCCCGGCAGCCGGTAACTCCCCGGCGCCGCCTGGAACTTCCAGACCAGCGCACCGTTTGCCGCGTCGAGGCAATAGACGAATCCGTCGTCCGATCCGACATAGAGCTTACCGTCGGCGAGCGTGGGCGCGAGCCGCACCGGCCCTTCCGTGAAGAATGACCAGCGCTCTTCGCCCGAGGCCGCGTCGAGGCAATATACCTTGTCGTCCGCGGAGGACCCGAAATAGATGCGCTCCGCGTCCATGACGACGTGGAACGCCCAATCAAAGATCATGCGCGGCTTGAGCGGGGCGGACTTATGCCATCCGTCGGTGCGTGCCGGCCCTTGCCACGCGGGCTGCGGGCGATACCGCGGCGTGTGTGTCCACTGGGGCGACAGCGTTTCCGGGAGCGGGTCCGATGCGATACCCGATCGCGCGTTATCGTGCCGGTACGTAGGCCAGTCCGCCGCAAGCGGCGGCATCATGAGGAGCACAATGGCCGCGCTCATGACGATCGCGATCCGCGGCCGGAAATGGCCGCCGCCGCACTTATTGTGTTGTTGCATTATCCACATGGGGCGCTATAGCTTGATGATCGTGCAGCCGTCGGGCGGTTTGAATCCGGAAGTTGCGTTGCGCGTATCCAGCACGAGCGACGCCTCCGACAGCAGCCGCGGGTAATCGAAGGCCGTATGATCCGTAACGATGATGAGTAGATCAAATCCCGCCGCGCCCCGGCGCAAGTCATGCGCGGTCATCGTGGCGCCCGTCACGTCCAACGTCGGTACGTGCGGGTCCGCATACGCCACCTCCGCCCCGCGCGACTGGAGCATCCCGATGATGTCGACCGCCGGCGACTCGCGCGTGTCGCTTACATCCCGCTTGTACGCCACGCCCAAGACCAGAATGCGGCTCCCGTTCACGCTCTTGCGCCGGTCGTTGAGAGCCCGCGCGGCCTTCTCCACCACGTAGGAGGGCATCCCGGCGTTTATCGCGCTGGCAAGTTCGATGAACCGCGCCGTGTAGTTGATGGTCTTCATCTTCCAGGACAGGTACAACGGGTCGATGGGGATGCAGTGGCCGCCGAGGCCCGGCCCTGGATAGAAGGGCATGAACCCGAAGGGCTTGGTCTTCGCCGCTTCGATGACCTCCCAGACGTCCACCCCGAGCCGGTCGCAGATAAGCGCCAGTTCGTTGACCATCCCGATGTTGATCGCCCGGAATGTGTTCTCGAGCAACTTCACCATTTCCGCGGCGCGGGCGTCCGCGACCGGCACGAGCGTATCGACCGCGTGCCGATACAGCGCCACAGCCTTCTCCGTGCAGGCGCGGGTGACGCCCCCGATCACCTTCGGGGTGTTGCGCACGCCGTACTGCCGGTTGCCCGGGTCCACCCGCTCGGGCGAAAACGCAAGGAAGAAATCCTTGCCGACGCGGAGGCCGGTCTCCTCGAGCTTCGGCAGCACGAGTTCCTCCGTCGTGCCGGGATACGTTGTGCTTTCGAGCACGATGGTCATGCCGGAGTGGAGACGTTCCCGTATCTGCTCGACCGCCTCAACGATGTGCGAGATATCCGGGTCCTGGCTTTTGCGCAGCGGCGTCGGCACGCAAATGCACGCGGCCTCCACCTCCGCCAACGCGGCGCAATCGCCGGTCGCGCGCAGCCTGCCCCCGGCGACCGGTTCCGCTACTGCGGCATCCGGCACGTCCACAACATAGGACCGGCCCGCATTGATCGCGTCCACGCGCTCGCCGTTCGTATCAATGCCGACCACTTCGAGGCCGCCCCGGGCAAACTCGACCGCAAGCGGAACCCCGACATACCCCATTCCTATGACTGCGATGCGAATACAACGCTCCTTTAGCATCTAGTCCGGGCTTCAGCCCGCATCACACATTCCGTCCGCATCGTATAGGCGCACCCCACACAAAATCAACCGTATTCCGTGTGATATCCCGGAAAATCAAGGAAAGTTGACGCTTCGGCGCGCGTGCGCTATACTCCCTTCTGTTCAACTTATCGGGTCGGGGTGTGTGTCGTATCCCGGCATACGCCCGCGTTGGGCCGGTCCGGCTCGGGCGGCGGCAGCGCGCGTCCGGGGCGCTCGAAATGCGAGCGACCCCGACGTAGATCGATCCGTTTCCCCCGCGGTGTCGAGGGGACGAGTTGTTTCATTGGGGACCTGAAGTCACGGAATCTCGGTAGCAACAGTGCGTTGACGCACGATGGAGAATAGGAGCCATGGCAAAGAAGCGCGTGTATTTCTTCGGCGGGGGCAAAGCGGAAGGCAAGGCCGGCATGAAGAACCTGCTCGGCGGCAAGGGCGCCAATCTGGCGGAAATGGCGAACTTGGGCATTCCCGTGCCCGCCGGGTTCACCATCACGACGGAAGTCTGCACCGAGTACTACGAGAACAAAGGCCGGCTTCCGAAGGAACTCGAGTCGGAGGTGAAGAAGGCGCTCGAGAAGACCGAGAAGATCATGAAGAAGAAATTCGGGGACCCGAAGAACCCGTTGCTGATGTCCGTCCGATCGGGCGCACGCATGTCGATGCCGGGCATGATGGAGACGGTGCTCAACGTCGGGCTGTGCTCGAAGACCATACCGGGCCTCGTCGCCAAGACCAACAACGAGCGCTTCGTCTACGACTCGTACCGTCGGCTGATCATGATGTACGCCGACGTGGTTATGGAGAAGGCGGCGGGCATCGAGCCGAAGGAAGGCGAAGGCGTACGCCACCAACTCGAACATGCGATGGATGCCATGAAAAAGGCCAAGGGGGTCAAACTGGACACCGAACTGAACGCCGAGGACCTGAAGAAGCTCTGCGTCGAGTTCAAGAAGATCGTCAAGACCGTCATTGGCAAGGACTTCCCGGACGAACCGTATGAGCAGCTCTGGGGCGGCGTCAAGGCCGTCTTCCAGTCCTGGAACGGCAAGCGCGCCATCGCTTACCGCAAGATCGAAGGCATTCCCGAAGAGTGGGGTACCGCCGTAAACGTGCAGGCGATGGTCTTCGGCAACCTGGGCGACACCTCGGCCACGGGCGTGGCCTTCACGCGGAATCCCGCCACGGGCGAGGACGCCTTCTACGGCGAATGGCTCGTCAACGCGCAGGGCGAGGACGTCGTCGCAGGCACGCGCACGCCGTCGCCCCTGAACAAGGCCACCAAGACCGACGACAACCAGGACATGCTCTCCCTCGAGGAGGCGTGGCCAAAGGTTTACAAGCGGCTTCACGACATCCGCAACAAGCTTGAAAAGCACTACCGCGACATGCAGGACATCGAGTTCACCATCGAAGACGGCGAACTCTTCATGCTCCAGACGCGCACGGGCAAGCGCACCGGCACCGCGGCCGTCCGCATGGCGGTCGAAATGGCGGAATCCAAGCGGATCGACGTGCCGACGGCGATCATGCGCGTGAAGCCCGAGCAATTGGACGAACTGCTCCATCCCATGCTTGACCCGCAAGTCGAGAAAGGCGCGAAGGTCCTGGCGAAGGGCCTGCCAGCGGGGCCCGGCGGCGGCGTGGGGCAGGTCGTGTTCACGGCGGACGACGCGGCGGCCTGGAAGAAGGACGGGAAGAAGGTAATCCTGGTCCGCGCCGAGACCTCGCCGGAGGACGTCCACGGCATGCACGCCGCCGAGGCCATTCTGACCGCGAAAGGCGGCATGACCTCCCACGCCGCGCTCGTCGCGCGCGGCTGGGGCAAGTGCTGCATCGTCGGGTGCGCGGCGCTCCACATCGACGCGCGGAACCGCGTCGTCGAGGTGAACGGCCACGTGTTGCGCGAGGGCGATTGGATCAGCATGAACGGAAGCGCCGGCAAGGTCTACGAGGGCGCGCTGCCTGTCTTGCCCGCCGACCCGGACCGGAACCCCTGGTATAAGAGACTTATGGCATGGGCCGACAAGACGCGCCAGATCAACGTGCGCACGAACGCCGAACGCCCCGAGGACGCGGCGCAGGCCGTGGCCTTCGGCGCGGAAGGCATTGGCCTTGCCCGGACCGAACACATGTTCTTCGAGCCGGAGCGCATCATTCACGTCCGCGAGATGATCCTCGCCGAAACGCCAGAGGCGCGCCGCGCCGCCGTCATGAAACTGCTGCCCTACCAGAAGAAGGACTTCCTGGGCATCTTCAAGGCGATGGAGGGCAAACCGGTAACCGTGCGCCTGCTCGATCCGCCGCTCCACGAGTTCGTCGGAGACTTGAACGACGCGCAGATCGCCGAACTGTCGCAGCGGACCAACGTGCCCGTGGACAAGATCAAGGCCCGTATCAAGCAACTGCACGAACTCAACCCGATGCTCGGCCACCGCGGTTGCCGCCTCGGCATCGCCTATCCCGAGATTACCGAGATGCAGGCCCGCGCCATCCTCGAGGCCGCCGCCGAATTGACCAAGAAGGGCGTCAAAATTCTGCCCGAGATCATGGTGCCCCTGGTCGGCTCGAAGAAGGAGCTGGCGCATCAGAAGGCGATCATCAAGGCCATCGGCGACGACGTCGAGAAGAAGTCGGGCGTCAAGCTGCGCCACATGATCGGCACCATGATCGAGGTGCCGCGCGCCGCGCTGACCGCCGACCTGATTGCCGAAGAGGCCGAATTCTTCAGCTTCGGCACGAACGACCTGACCCAGATGGGCTTCGGATTCTCCCGCGACGACATCGGCGGATTCCTGCCCATCTACCTCGAAAACAGCATCCTGCCCGAAGACCCGTTCGAGGTGCTGGACCAGGAAGGCATCGGCCAACTGGTCGCCATGGCCGTGGCCAAGGGTCGCGCGACGCGCCCGAAACTGAAGTGCGGCATCTGCGGCGAGCACGGCGGCGAACCGTCCTCCGTGAAGTTCTGCCACCGCGTCGGGCTCGACTACGTCAGTTGCAGCCCCTTCCGCGTGCCCATCGCCCGCTTCGCAGCGGCCCAGGCCGCCCTCGAATCGCCCCGAAAAGCGGCCAAGAAGGGCAAGAAGAAATAGAAACTACGTATTCATCCGCTCGTGCATGCGTTTGAGGCCCCAGAGGGCGCTTTCGAGGCGACTCGCCAGCATGGGATGTTCCTCGGCGAGTTTGGCGCAGTGGGCGAAGGCGTTGTCGAAAGCGCAGTCTTCGGCGCACACTTGCACCATGAGCAGGCGCCCCTCGGCGTAGTCCGGCTGCTCGCGCAGTAGCGCTTCGAGGCATTCCCGGGCCGCGTCGAGGTCGCCCTTCAGGTACGCCCGGAGCGCCGCCCGGTACATCAAGGGCCGCCGGCTCAGCGGTCCGCGCCGGAGCGCCTCGAACAGCACGTGGAACAACGGCGGCGCAAGCACGACCAGGTGCAGCCATCGCGACGGCGTCGGGCCGTAGCCCAACGCGCGCGTCGTTTCGAGCGCGATCAGCGCCATGCCCAACACGAAACTCACCGCCACGCCCTTCACGAACGCGATCCGATACGGCTTCGGGCGATGCCACAGATGATTCATGCGGATCGGATGCGCCAGTTCCGCCTCGATATGCTTACTGCCCGCGCGCACGGCCTCGACCAGGGCATCGAGCGCCGGCTGTTCCCCCGGACGCCGCCAGAACGCCATGTGCAGCCCGAAGGGTTGTTTCTCGACCCGAAGCACCGTGACGCCCTCTCGCCGCGGCAGCAGCCGGAATTGCCACGCGCCGATGGTGACGGCCAGCGCCAGAAACGCCGCCAGTCCGAGGCCGATCCAGAAGTCGCCGGGCTCGTGGGGGCGCATGTGGACCACGAGTAGGTACAACGGCAGCGCGAACAGGACCGCGCTCATCAGCGCAATCGTCCCGCGCCACAGGCGCCGCCAATCGTGCCGCCGATACTCGGAAACCGACACCCATTCGAGCGGCATGAAAACCGACACCGATGTGACCCACGACTCCCGCCGATAAATCAGGATCGACCCCTTCAACTCGATCCACGCCCGGCCCGGTTTCCCGACCGGCGTCACCGCGATCCGCTGTGCGTGCTCTTCAAACATGGTCCGTTGCCGCGCCTCACAATCGAATTATAGCAGGCAATGCGGCACGGCGGGATTACTCCCGCAAGAGCACGTCGCAGGCGAGGCGCGCTTTTTCGAGGGCTTTGCGGAAAGGGCCGCCCTTCCGGGCGCGGTCGCGCAGACGGATGATGAGGCGGCGTTGGAGGCGGTAGCGGGTCAGTTTCTCCTTGCCCTTGACGACGGTCTTGCCCGCGGCGTCATCGAGGGGTTTCCAGAGCGTTTCGAGGGGGTAGCCGATGGTCTCGAGGTCCTCGGGGTCCACGCGGGCGATGACGTCGCGCACGAGGCGGAGCCGCGCCGGGTCGGCGAGGAGGTCCTCGACCCACTTCTTGATCGAGCCCGTGCTCGGCCGGGTGTGCTGCTGGACGCCGATGGGGTCGCCGAGTCCTTTGGGCCGGTCGTCTTCGCGCTGTTGTTTCCCGTAGTCGATGGCCTTCTGCTCGAAGGGCACGCCGACGTATTCGCAGATGCGCGCGAACCACGTCTCGGGGTCTTTCACGAGGTCCTCGTAGCGAACGTGAATGAACGAAACTTCGGTCTGCCGCAGGAACGTGGCGATGGCGGGCACGTAGCGGTTGATGATCGGGTTGTGGTTCTGCGCGACCTCGTAGTCGCCGTCGAAGAACGAGTTCGCGAACGACGAGAACATGGCGAGCGGGTGCCGCGTCAGGACGACATACTTCGCGTCGGGAAAAACCTTCATCATGAAGGGCAGGATCAGCGCATTCGCGGGCGTCTTGTCGAGGCAGATGGATTTCTCCCCCGCGACGTTCTCCATGTACCGCCCATAGATAACGTCGCAATAGGCGCGGCAGGCGTCCCAGTAGTCCAGTTCCTTGCGCGGCAACTGGCTCACGAACATACGCTGCGATTCCGCGGCGAGGATATGATCGTAGGGGGCCTTGTCCACCTTGTCCCACACGCCGAGATGCGCCAGCGGCGTCAAAAGATGCGGCTCGGGTCCGCCCTGGATCATCGAGTGCGAGGCCAGTATGTGCTCGAGCATCGTCGTGCCCGAGCGCGGCGCGCCGATCACGAAAAGCATGCGGACGCGAGTCGGAACGGCGGACTCGCCAGGTTGCGTTTCCTGATACTGACCCATAATTCCTCCTACAAGACGTATCCCAGGGCTTCGAGTTCCTGCATCTGCTCCGGCGTGAGCGCGGGCGTCGCCGCGGCGTCGCCCGGCATCGCCACGTGCCAAAACATCACCTTGCCCACGCCGTTGTCTTGTTCCACTTCTTCCTGCGAGGGAAACGCATCGGGCTCGAGCGTTCCCAAGAACTCCCGGACCGGCGCCGCTTCAGCCGCGCGCGCGTTCGTGGACACGGGCGTGTCGGCCTTGAATTGCACCCCCAGCGGAGCGGCGTTGATCGCCGACCGCGCCACGAACTCGACCGTCTCGCCAGCCGGGACCCGGACCGTAATATCGAGCCGATTGCGGGTCTCCCCCAGCGTGGCCTCGAAAGTCGCGTTCGCCGCCGTTCGCACGGGAGCATGACTTGTGAAAGCCGCGCCAGTAGTAAGAGTGAACGTGAGTTGCGCGGCTTCCGCTCCGGCAACGACGGCAATATGCCATCCGCCCGGCGAAGGCGTGTAAAACCGCGCCAGTTCCGCGCGTAGTTCCTCGAACGGTTCCGGGTTGTCCTCAAGACGATTGCGTTGTTCTTTCGAATCCTCGCGCAGATGATAGATTTCGTGCGCGCTGGATGCCCCGTCGCGCAACAACTTCCAGCCGTCTTCGTATACCGCCTCGACGCCGTGCCTGCGCGCGTAGGCCAACGGTCGCGCTGCGGCCCGGCCCTCCAGGACGGCGAGGAGGCTCTGCCCGTCCAGTCCCTCGGGCGACGGCAGGCCGAGCACGTCTGCAACCGTAGGCAGGATATCCGTGAGTTGCACCGTATCCGCGAAGCGCCGCCCGGCAAACCGCCCGCCGGGGAATTTTACGAGGAGCGGCACATGGGCGCACGGCTCATACGCCTCCTCATGCAGGAACTTCCCGTGTTCGCCGAAGGATTCGCCGTGGTCCGCCGTCACGAAGATGAGCGCGTCATCGTACAGGCCGCGATCCCGCAGTCCGTCGAGAAATTCCCGCACGGCGTCATCGACGCTGCGCAATGCGTCATCGTACAAGGCAATGATGTACCCCAGCTCCTCTCCCGTCAAATCCATCTCGCCGCGATTTGCCGTCATCAGCAGATCGCTCGCAAGCGGCGTCTCCTTGCCTTCCCGCTGGAATGTGGGCGGCGTGATGTAGGCTTTGGAGAAACACGCGTGTTCCGGCAGCGCCGGTTCGTACGGCAGCGTATAGCCGAGTTTCTTCGACTTCCCGTGGGCGTCATAGTTGTGCAGGAACAGAAACACGTCGGCGAACGGGCGTTGGTCGAGCCAGGCGAGCGCTTTCGCATTGGCGGCGAAACCGTTGCGATAGGACGGCGGTGTGTCGTACACGTCGAATCCGTCCGCAAACCCATACTCAGGTTCGAGCCACCAGAGAACGCTCGTGAATCCCCCGCTTGCGTAACCGTGCTCGCGCAGCCACTCCGGAAGGGTCGTCTTCTGTTCCGACAGCGCCACCCCGGGCGCGACCCCGTGGTTTTTCGGGTAGAGGCCCGTCAGCATGGTGATATGAGCGGGAAGCGTCCAGGCGTCCTGTGACACCGCATGCTCGAAAACGACTGTCTCCCGTTCCGCCCACCCTGTCACGAAGGGCATGGTGTCCCGTCCGTAGCCGTACACCGCCAAATGGTCCGCGCGAACGGTATCGAGCGACACGAGGAATACGGGCGTCCGCCGGACGTTATTGCCGCCGAAAACCGTCGGGGCTGTCCAGTAGGCATAGTCGCCCTCGGTCGAATCCAGCGGATCGATTTCGAGATGCAGCGTGATCTCGCGGCCCGCGAACGCGGCCAGACCGCATTGCGTGCGTATCCAGCGGCGGTCCGCCTCCGTCTCCGCCGGGCGCAGTGTTCTATCGATGAGCACCCGCCGGATGCCGTCGCATTCGAGGCGCGCGACGAAGCGCGCGCCGTCGCTGCTGTACGGCTTCCAGGCGCGGCGGCCCATGGCCAGTCCCGCCTCGAATACCCCGCCGTCGGGCACGAGGACGCGCCATGGCGCCTGTGTGCCGAAGAACGCCTCCTGCGTGACAAGCCCATCCCCGGGGAAGGTGATGCGATTGACAGCGGACCGCGGTTCATACGCAAGCTCCATGTGCGTAACCTCCGCGTTCACGCGTGCCCGGTACGCCGGGAAAAAGCGAATTTCGCGCACCGCGCCGACCCATGTGCCCTGGAGTGCGTCTAGCGCCAGCGTATACGTGTGAAACTCATTGTCCGCGTAGATCGGGTGCGTGACACCCGGATTGAAATCCAAATTGGTTTCGATCTCAGAAACCCAGTTGACCCGGCAGTCGGATCCGCCGTCAGCGCGCATGCGGACGCGAAATACATTGTAGGTTCGAGTGTCTATGGACACGGCGGCGACAAGCACGTGCTGTGTCTCCGCCTGGGGCAGCACCAGCGTCGTCTTGTCGAGTGAGACCGCCGCGGTTGCGCACACAACCTCGTCAAGCGAAAGCACCAACGGCGCGACTTGAGCCTCACCCGCGCGCTTCGCGACGTCGGCGGCAAGACGCTGCGGGACCGCGCCTACGCCGGTCGAAGGCGCGGGTTGGCCCGAAGCGTGAACCGCCAGCAATGCGGCGCCGACAACAATCGGAATGCCGCCAAGACGTATGCGCATCAGTGCCTACTCCGAATCATATCCCGGCCGCCACAATACCTGTTCCGCTATGCGGGATCATTACAGGTATCCGAGCGCCTTCAGTTCCTCGACGTGTTCCACGGTCGGCGCGGACTCGTCCGCGTCCTGCAATGGAATCGGTTCGATACCCAGTCCCTCAAAGTATCTCGCCCGCTGTTGTTGCCATGCAACGGCCTCCGCCTCTAGATAATTGCGAAGCACGGGAAACACCGTGGAAACATCGTGTTTCTCGCTCGGATCATTTTCGCGCTGAAAGACAAAGGATTCCGCCGTGCGCGTGCTGCGCAGCAATTTGTATTGCTCGAACTGAAACGCCTGTACGGCGCTCTCCTTCAGACCGTTCGAGAATGCCCACACGCCGTCGCCCGCGCGTGCTGCGCCCTGCAACAGATCAATGCCCGCGCAATGCGGCTTGGGCGGGCAGCCAAACAGGCTCAGAATGGTGGGATAGACGTCGTATCCCGTGACAACGTCCCGGCGCCGTAATGGGGTCGATACCCCTGCCTCGCCCAAGGTGGTGATAATCAGGGGGACGTGCGTCAATGTCGCATAGGCCGCCCCGCCGTGACCGACCCAGCCGTGTTCGCCAAATTCCTCTCCATGGTCCGAAGTGAGGATCAAGACCGTTTCCTCTCCCAGACCCAAATCCCGCAGCCCCGTGACCAAGTTCCGGACCAGTTCGTCGGCCATGCGCGCGCACTCGTCATAGCGCAGACGATAGTGTTCCAGGGCGCGCGCGTCGTTGGGCCGCAGACCCTGCCGAATCTGCGTTCCCGCGTCAATAGTCAGTTCCACCGACCGCACCAGGTCTTCGGAAAACGCGTAGAGAAATGGCCCCGCCATCTCGTAGGGCGCATGAGGGGGAAGATAGTGCACATACAGGAAAAAGGGACTGTCCTTCATCTGTTGCGCCACTTCGATCGCCGAGCGCGTCACAGCATGACACGTCTCCACGTCATGCCCAAAGCATCCCCGGAACTCGTCGAAGCGCCGGCCCAGACCGCGTTCCAGGGATATGAACGGATTCTGCGAAACACACGCCGTCGCAATGCCCTGATCTCCCAACACCTGCTGCAGGGCGATGTCCTGGTATCGGAAAGTATCGAGGTAGGTCACTACTTTGTGTTCGAACACGTACAACGACGTGAGCAGGCTTGCCACGGAACTGAACGTGTATGTGTCGGCGGAATGAGCCTGCTCGAACAGCACCCCGGTCGCCGCAAGCTCGTCAATGAACGGCGACGTGCCTCGGATATGACCGTAACAGCCCAAAGCGCCCGCGCGCAGCGCGTCCAGCACGACAAGAATCACGTTGCGTGCGGCGCCTGATTTCAACGCCATGGCAACGGGTGCGGCTTCGCGCGCTGGCGGAGGCCGATCCAGGACAATGCGCGGCGCTTGCACCAGAAACTCGGTATCAGCGGACACCATCGTGGTGTCGAAGACAATTTCCACCACCTGATTGGCCCACGCAAGCAGGTCGATATCCATGTCGAACAACGGGCCGATGCCCGCCGCGGACCCGTTAAGGAGCGTAAGTTCTTTGCCCCCTTGAGCCGAGTCCCAACGCAGCACGACCCGCAGGCCGCTCAAGTCGGCGGCATCGGTCCGCACCTGAGCCTTGAAGCGAGGTGGCCCCGACGAAGGGAGCCGTGCCGGAAACAGCAGTCGCGTCGCCGCGGGCAGCCGAACAAGATTCTCCTCGAATGCGACTTTCGGCTGTGCCGGCGGGCCGGAGGCGTCCTTGATGCGCAGTTCGCTTAGCGCAAACGCGACTTCGCGCGTATCGTTGCCATCCTGTAACTGATGCGCCGACACGGCGTAGCGATTGGCGAACGTCAGTTGGTTCGGACCAACTCTTTGGATGGTTTCGGGTATGGCGAATACGCGGACTTCATCGGCCCAGCCTCGCGCCGGATCAAACTCGATTACACCGACGGAGGCGCCTTCCCAGAACACCTCGACGCGCTGCGCCGGAAGAGACGCACTGTAGCGCGGCCGCGCCCGGAGGCGCAGAGAAAGTGGTCGTGGCCGCAGTACCGTAAGGTACATGTGCGAATACAACCGCGTGGACCACAGCAATGCCTCGTTACAAAAGACATTGCCGTCGCGCGTGCGCCAGCCGTCGCCCAGAACCCGAAAGCCGTCGGGGTTGTCTCCGCGTACTTCCGCTGTCTCCGCCTCGATAATGTGAGGCGTCAATGGGTTGGCGAAGTTCTTCCAAACGTGCTCTAGCATTTCGCTCGTCCGCTCATCCGACGGGGCAACTACCGATCGGGATTCCTGTGCCGACCCGTGCGCCGCAAGCAGTAGCATGAGGGCTGCGGACAGAGTGCGGATTCGTGCATGTCTCAGTATAGGACGTGGCTCTGTCATTCGATACTCGCTCCAGCACGTTGGCAATTGCGGACAAGAAACCGCGCGCCATTCAATCCATTTTGGGGATGCTTGGGTGAAATCAGTTCCATGCGCCGTGTTCGCCGCGCAACCGGGACGCTGCACAACTTAGCAAATAGGAAGACGCATTGTAAATCGCGCCAGCCCCGAGCCCAGCCGTTTGCGCCACTCGAAGCACGGCGCCGAACGCCGGCCGGGCGCTCAACAGGCCGCGGCGCGGCGCCGTTCCTCACGCTTGCGTTCTTCGGCGTCCATGACGGCCTTGCGCGGGCGCACGGCCTTGGGGGTGACCTCGAGCAGTTCGTCCGGCGCGATCCATTCGAGCGCGGTATCGAGCGTCAACCGGCGCGGCACGTCCAGCCCGTCCGTGTGGTCCTTTCCGGCGGCGCGGTGGTTGGTGAGGGCCTTGCGTTTCGTGGGATTGCAGGGCAGGTCGTTGGGGCGGGCGTGCTCGCCGATGATCATGCCCTTGTAAACCGGGTCCATGGGCGATAGAAAGAGCGTGCCGCGTTCCTGAAGGTTTTCGAGGCTGTAGGACGTCGCGGCGCCGGTGTCCATGCTGATCATCGAGCCGCGGCCGCGCGACACGATCTCCCCGGCCCAGGGGCCGTAACCCACGAACCGCGAAGCCATGATACCCAGCCCGCGCGTGTCCGTGAGGAACTCGCCCCGATACCCAATGAGCCCCCGTGTCGGGATGTGAAACTCGAGACGCAACAGGCCGTTCCCCTCGTTGTACATGTGCGTCATCTCGCCTTTGCGCCGCGACACCTTCTCGATCACGATCCCCTGGTATTCGACGGGCACGTCGATGGTGAGTTCCTCCATCGGCTCCAGCAGGCGTCCCGCCGCGTCCTGCCGGGTGATGACTTCCGGCGGGGACACGCACAATTCCATACCCTCGCGCCGCATCTCCTCGATCAGGATCGCCAGGTGCAGTTCGCCGCGGCCGGACACCTTCACACCGTCCCGCCGTCCGATATCCTCCACGCGCAGCGCCACGTTGGTGCGCAGTTCGCGTTCGAGCCGCGTCCGGATTTGGCGGATGGTCACCGCCGCGCCGTCGCGCCCGGCCAGCGGACCGCTATTGACCAGGAACAGCATCGAGACGGTCGGTTCTTCTATCTCGAGGGGCGGCAGCGCCGCGTCCTCTAACTCGGGCGCGGCGAGCGTGTCGCCGATAGTGATCTCCTTGGGCCCGGCGATGGTGACAATGTCGCCCGCCGTCACCTCGGCGGTGGGGACCATGTCCAACCCGCGCGTCACCCACACGTGATTGATCCGCTCGGCAAATGCGCCGTTGACCTCCCAGTCCGCACTCTCCGTCGCGTGGGTCGGCCCCTGCCAACACGCATGAGCCCAGCGCGTCGTTAATCGCGTAATCTCTTGCCCCTTTCGAAGGGTCCCTTGCAGCACCCGGCCCGTGCCCGTGCGCCCGATATGGTCGCGCCAGCCAAGCGTACTGATCTGCATGAGAAACGGCGCGTCCGGATTGCCGTGCGGCTTGGGCGCGTGCGCGACGATGGCCTCGAAGATCGCGTCCATGCCCTCGCGTGCGTCTTTTTCGAGGTCGCGCACGAACCATCCGTGCAGGCCCGACCCATAGAGCACCGGGAAGTCGCACTGCGCATCGTTCGCGCCCAATTCCACGAACAGGTCGAAGGTCTTGTGCAGCGCACCCACCGGATTCGCCAGCGGGCGGTCCACCTTGTTCACAATCACAATCGGCCGCAGCCCGAGCCGCAGCGAACGCATCAGCACGTACCGCGTCTGCGGCATGGGCCCCTCGTTCGCGTCCACCAGCAGCAACACCGAATTGACCATCGCAAGAATCCGCTCGACCTCCCCCGAGAAATCGGCGTGGCCCGGCGTGTCGATGATGTTGATGCGGTACCCCTTCCACTCGACCGAGCAATGCTTCGCGCGGATCGTTATCCCCCGTTCGCGCTCCAACTCGTTATTGTCCATCACCCGCTCGGCGACCCGCGCGTTCTCGCGGAAAAGCCGCGTCGCGCGGAAGATGCTGTCGATCAGCGTCGTCTTGCCGTGATCGATGTGCGCGATGATCGCCACATTTCGAATACGCTCAATGGATGTCATGCGAAGCGCCCTGTTAAGACCATGTGGAGAGGAAATCATCCGCCCCGTCTTGAGACGGATGCGGCGGTGCAAGGGTTGTGAACCGGAAACGCGGCGCCGCCGGTGGAAATTCCGCGGCCTCGTCCGCCGGGACGCACGCGCGCTTGACCGGTCCGGTCCGACGCATGCCTGCGGCGGTCCCTGGGATACAGACCACAATGGTCGTTACGGCGCTATTCTCGCATGTTTTGCCGCGCCATTTCCAACGCGCCGTCAGCCAAGCGTGGCGAAGAAGGCGAGAAGCCCGTCATGCAGCGCGTCGCGACGCACGTCGAGATACACCGAGCCGCGCAACTCATAGATGCGGCCCGCCAGACTGTCGCCGTCGAACACCGACTGGCCGCGGATGCGGTATACCCGGCCCGGCTGGTCCTGACAGTGGATTTCGACCACCGGCGCCGAGAATGAGAATCGCTGGACGATGTCGGCGATCACCGCGTCCCCCCGGTGGACGCGCAGGCGGCGCGGAATGCCGACGCTGAGCATGAAGCTCGGCGGACCGCTGAGCTTGACGACCCGGCACACCGGCGCGCCGTCCGGCGTCTTGATTTCCCAGGCGCGGCCCCCGGCTTCGCATTCGAGGGTATAGCGCGTGACGTTCTCGGACTCGTGACACTCGAGCAGCACGCCCCGCGCCGAACGTGGATGCTTCAGCAGCACCCGGCCCGCGAACGGATCGGGCAGGCCGTGGATTTCATCCAGCGCGTCCGGCACGCCCCGCGCTGCCGCCAGGAGCCTCCGCTGACGCACTTCGTTCAGTAACGCCCGGCCCATGAACACCACGATGCCCAACACCATGATGCCCGCAAGCGCCCACGCGCCCCCCTCGACCCACGCCGGATGCCCCGCGATCAGCCCGTAGGCCAGCGCCGCGAGCGCCTCGACCACACACACCGCATACGCCACAATGATCCCCAGCGTGATCGGACTCACCACCCGCGGCAGCGCGTAATAGCAGATCGCCCGCTCATAATCCGTGAGATGATCGTCTTTCCCGTCCGCAGGGCTCATAACCCGCCCATCCTCATCCTCATCCTCCTACTCCTACTCGCACTCGTCCTCGTAATCGTCCTCGTAATCGTAATCGTCCTTGCCCCGTCACCCCGTCATTCCCGCGCAAGCGGGAATCCAGCGCAAACCCGCTCTTCGCCCAACGATTGTACTTGAAAGAACCCCTCAATTTCGCCCGCATCCGCGCCGCCGGGCCTGCGTCATGATAAGGGGATGATAAGGGACTGACTTGTTTCCAAGTACGCCTCGGAAACGAGCATGGCAAATAGGCGGCTGCCTTCCTTGAGCCGAGGCCGCGGTGCCGCGATGTTTCAAGCCTCGCGCCTTACCCCGCGTCCGCCGCGCCTTCCTCGGCTTTCGCGGCGAGTTCATGCGCGCGGACGGCGTCGGCGCGGATAGCGTCGGCCAACGCACCGAGCCGGTCGGACAGGGCGCGCACAACCGCGCGCACGGTTTCCTCGACGGACGCGCCGGGGGCCGCGACGCTCGGCTCCTGCCGGTACGGGTTCTCATAGACCCGTTCGAGCAACGGTTGTTTGTATCGGCTCGCGCCGTCCGGTCGGAATTGTAGTTCGAGGCGGACCACCGCCTTCGGGCCCGCCGGATCGTCCACCTGCTCGAAGGCGAGCAACGTCCCATACACGAGGATGGTGGGCCGGTCCGGCTCCCGCGAACCGAACTCGGCGTTCAGCTTCTGCGCGACCAGTTCGGACAGACTCGCGGCCCACTTGTGCGCGGCGTAGTACTCGATCTCGGTCGGGCTCTTCTTGATCAAGACTTCTTCGCGGCGCAAAGGCTCTGCCACGCGGATTTGGTCCACCACCACGTTGATCGCCGCCGTCTCCGCGACGGCGGCGGGGGAGAGGTCCAGGGTGTGATAGGTGGGCTTGGGCGCGGAGACACACCCCGCCACCGCCAACACAAGGCCGATCATTCCGGTTATCCGCTTCATGGTTTGCTCCTATTTCTTCCTGCCCTCGGGTTCCTTGCCGCGAATGACGGCCTGAGGCTGCTCCGCCATGGTCCGCGCGAAGGTCTTGAGATAGCCGACCGTTTCGCCGAGGTCCGCGAGCATGTCTTCGAGCGCCGGGCGGTTGTCTTCAAGGAAGTCGCGGGCGTTGCCGGCCAACCCGTCCGCATTGTCGAGCAGGCTCTGCAGCGTTTCCATGATCGTCGTCAGGCGCGGTGTCAGGTCGTTGAGGAGGTCCTCGACCCCGGCCAGCGCGCCGTGGATAGGTTCGCGGTTCTCCGCCAGCACGCCGTTCAACTGCTCGAGCAGCGTCTTCGCTTCGTCCAGCACGCCGGCGATCCGTTCCTCTTCGACAAGGCCGCCCTGCAGGTACTCGAGCGTGCTCTTGACCGACGCCGTGATGTTGGTCAGCCGCACGAATTCCTCGCCGGCCTCCTCGCGTTGCCGCGCCTCATCCACCCCGAGGAATTCGTTAAGGTTCTCGAGCAATTCCTTGATGGTCGCCGCGATTCGCGTCACCTGGAACTGCTCCTTCGTCGGCGCGCTCTCGTCGCCTTCCGGCGCTTTCTTCACATCATCGACGCCGATCAGGTCCCGCAAATCGTCAAGCAGCTTCTCGACCGTATCGAGGACCGACGCCGTGTCCGGTAACTGGATAAAACCGTAGCCCTGATTCAATGCCGCGAGGCAACTTCCGTCTTCGAGCGCAGTCGCATCGGGCGATCCGGTGCTGATTTCCAGGTGCCGCTCGGCCGTGAACGTGGTCTGCTGCACCGACGCCTCACAGTCCACGTTCACCGGCACGTCGGTGAAGACCTCGAAGTCCACGCGGATGAGGCGGCGTTCCGCCTCCTTCTCCTTGGTCGTCATGGCCTCGCGGTCGGCGTCCTCGGCGAGCGCGTAGCGGATGCCGGTGACGCGGCCCACGCGCACGCCGCCGAAGCGGACCTCGGCGTTGTTGTTGAGGCCGAGCGTGCCGTCGAAGAAGGTGTGGTAGCGCTTTACAGGCGGGGGCGCCAGGTTGATCTTCATGATGACCGTGATGAACCCCGCCAGTACGGCCACGCTGATCAGCACAAAAAGACCCGCCTTGATTTCCGTGGCCGTGAAGTTCTTCTTTTCCGCCGGCATGGCTATCGTTCCTCTCTTCCGCTACTCGAGGCCCGTCAGCGAGCGCAGGTACTCGGCGCTGTCGATCTGCGACTCGTCCTGCGCGCGCCGCGCGAAAAACTGTTGCACGTAAGGATAATCGAGCGCGCGTAATTCTTCGAGCGCGCCCAGCCCGACGATGCGCCCGCGTTCGAGCATGCAGACGGTGTCCGCGATCTGTTTCACGCTCTCCATCTCGTGGGTGACCACGACGCTCGTCAGATTGAACGTGTGCTGCATCTTTCGGATGAGGCCGTCGAGACCCGCCGCCACGATGGGGTCCAGCCCCGCGGACGGCTCGTCGTAGAAGATGATCTCGGGGTCCATCGCCATGGCGCGGGCGAGGCCGGCGCGCTTCTTCATGCCGCCGCTGAGTTCGGCGGGCAGGAAGTCGCCGAATCCGCCAAGTCCCACGAGTTCGAGTTTGATCTTCGTCATGATCTCGATGGTCGATTCCTCGAGTCGCGTGTGTTCGCGCAGCGGCAGCGCCACATTGTCCCCGACCGACATGGACCCGAACAGGGCCGAACCCTGGAAGCACATGCCCATGCGTTTGCGCGCGTCCGTGCGCTCCTCGTCGTTCATAGCGGTGAAGTCCTGGCCGTTGATCAGAATCCGGCCGGAATAGGGCCGCATCAAGCCGACCAGGTTGCGCAGCAGGGTGCTCTTGCCGCAGCCGCTGCCGCCGAGAATGACGAAAATCTCGCCCCGCCGCACCTGGAAGTTGATGCCGTCGAGCACGGTCCGGTCGCCGTACTTGACGACGAGGTCCCGTACCTCGATGATGATGTCATTGTCGTTCGATGCCGCCATGTCACGCGAAATAGAACAGGGTTGTCCAGACCAGGTCCAACAGAATGATCAGAAAGATGGACGTCACGACGGACGATGTGGTCTTCCGGCCCACGCCTTCCGCCCCGCCTTCCACCTGGAATCCCCGGTAGATGCCCACCCAACAGATCGTAATCCCGAAGAAGATGCTCTTGACCACGCCGGTAACCATGTCCTTCGCCACGAGCGAATTCACTGTCTGCTCGTAGTAGATGACCGGGTCGACGCCGACCAAGGGGCTGCACGAGAGCAGAAACCCGCCCAGGATCATAATGAACATGGCCAGCACCGTCACGCACGGCACCGCCACGAGCATGGCGAGGAATTTCGGCACGATGAGAAACTTCGTCGGGTTAAGCCCCATCACATGCAGCGCGTCAATCTCCTCGGCCACCTTCATCGTGCCGATCTCGGCCGTGATCGCCGAGCCGCAGCGGCCCGTGATCAACACGGCGGTCATGAGGGGCGCCAGTTCGCGCAGCGCCGAAATCCCCACCAGATTCGCGATGAACTTGGTCGCGCCCCACTTCTCGAGCGTATAGGCGGATTGCATCGCGATGATCACGCCCACGAGGAAGCAGATGAGCCCCACGATCGGCATCGAGCGCACGCCGAACTCAACAAAATGCTCGACGGTGCTGCGCAGCCGCAGCCCCTTGCCGCGCAGCGGCTGCACAAACAACCAGTTCAGCGTATCGACAATCAGGACGCACACCATTCCCCCCGCATGCAACGCATCGAGGGCGGCGCGGCCCGAATATCCCACTACGCTCGTCATAAGCGGATTACAGACTCTCCCGTATATCAAACACGGAATCGAGACGCGACAACTGAAGAACCTTCATCACCGCCTGCGACGGGGCAAGCAATGAAAACGACACTTTGCGCTGACCCGCAGACTTGAGCCCCTCGACCAACGTCGCCACGCCCGACGAGTCCATGTACTCGACCTGGCTCAGGTCCACCGCCACCCCGCCGCGCGGATCCGAGACGGCTTTCAGGATGGCCGCGCGCAGGTCGGGCGAAGCGTAAAGATCAACCTCGCCCTTTGCCCGGATGACCCATTGCCCGTCCTGCTCCACGCTTAGCAATTCAAGCGCCATTCAAGTGTCCTTCCGTTCCGGCCGCCGAAGCCGCATGATAACATGATTCCCTCGCACCGCGCCGGGAGTGAATCGCACCTCGTCAAACACCTCGTACATGAGTTGCACGCCCAGCCCGCCGGGGCGGGCCGTCTCAGGCGTTGGGCGCTCGAGTTCGCGCCGCACGATGCGCTCCGGCGGTGCGGGCGCGCCAGCGTCCGTCAATTCGAGTTCCATCCATTCCTCGCTCGATTTCAGCACGATCGTCACCGCTCCGTCGTTGCGCCCCCCATACGAGTGCCGAATCGCGTTCGCGCACGCCTCGTCCACCGCCAGGACGATGTCCCGGACCCGTTCCTCGGCGAACCCCAGCCCAGCGGCATACGCGCGCACCAGGCTCCGTATGCAGCCCAGCAAACGTGGGTCCGACACCGTCTCGACGTGGATTTCGTCACGCATGACCGAGGTATCTTACCGAAATCAGCGTGCAATCGTCATGCGGCGCGCCCGGCGCGCAGAACGTCACCACGTCCTGAACCACCGCCTCGATGATCGCGCGCGGCGGCTGGTCATGCACCGCATGCGCGACCCGCGCCAGCCGCTCCGGATCGTATTCGCCCACCGGCCCCGATTTCCGTGCGCCATCGTCGCCGTGAAACGTCCGCCGCGCCTCCGCGATCCCGTCCGTGTAGAGGAGAATCGCGTCGCCCAGCGCGATCTCGGACATCTCGTCCAGCCAACTCGCGTCCGGCAGAATGCCCGCGGGCGGGCCCGAAGCCCCGCCGAAAAATGTCCCGCCCGACGCGCCGACCCGCAGCGCGGGAAGGTGGCCCGCGTTCGCGCAGGTTACGCGGCCCGTCCGAAGATCAAGCAGCAGGTAGCACATCGTGCAAAACATGCCCGACTGCGTCCGCGCGACAAGGTCCCCGTTGAGCGCGCCGAGCACCGCCGCCGGCGACCGGAACTCGAGCGCGCGCAGCCGGAATTCAGCGAGCAACTGCGCCATCGTCAACGCCGCCGGCACGCCCTTGCCGCTCACGTCGCCGATGAGCAGGCCCACCGTGTGCTCGTCGGGCCGCACGAAGTCGTAGAAACCGCCGCCGACGGTCTTCGCGGGCCGCATATCGCCGTAAATCTGGAAGCGAGGGTCGTCCTCGGGCCAATCCTTGACGAGGAACCCTTCCTGAATGCGCCACGCCGTGGCGATTTCCTGCTCGATGCGCTGCTTTTCCAGCATTTCCTGGTGCATGCGCGCGTTCTCGATGGCAAGCCCCGCGCTCGCGCCCACCGACGTCGCCAGCAGCATGTCTTCTTCCGTGTACGAATGATTCGGTCGGTCGGAGTCGATGTAGAGGATGCCCAGGATGCCGTTTTTCGCGCGAAGCGGCACGCACAGAATCGATCGCAGGTTCAACGCGACGATACTCTCCGCCGTGCTCAATTCGCCGTCCGAGTCCGTGTCCTGGAAGAGGACGCTCTCCCCGTCCCGGATCACGCGCCGCGCCACCGTGCCGCTGATCTTGAGCGCGCCCGGCTTGCGCGGCAGAAGCACGCCGTCGCGGATCGCGTGGACATTGCCGCAGACCGGGCAGGGCAGGAGCTCGCCCTGTTCATCCGCGAGGAACAAGGCGCCGCGCTGGGCGTTGATGGCGCGCATGGTGGTTTCGAGGATGCGGTTGATGAGCGAGCACAGTTCATAATTTGTGGAAATCTGGTTCGTGACGGTGTAGAGCGCCTGCAGCAGCGCTGCGGCCTTATTCTCCCGGTGCACGGTGCTCGCCTCGCCGCGTAGACTGAAGACGTCCCCGCGGAACATGGTCGCGTCTTCTTCCGCGGTCGCCTCGTCCGGCGTCTCCTCGACCTCGAAACGCAGTTCCGTCTCGCCGATTTGGATGACGTCGCCGTGTTTCAGTTCCCCAGCCAGCATGCGCGCCCCATTGACCGCGGTGCCGTTCGTACTGCCCAGGTCTTTCCAGGCGAAGGAATCCCCGCGCGCAGTGATCTCAAGATGCCGGCGCGAGGCCGCCGTGTCGTCGATCACCAGTCCGCACTCGCCCGTGCGACCGACGATCAACGATACGCCGACCGGTACCCGCAACCCGTCCGCTTTCCGCACAATGAACCCGCGCAACACGACTCTCTTCTCCCACTATGCCCCGCCCGTCATTCTACCTGTCGACACGACAAAAACAAAGGAGGTGGCGCGTCCCGCCCCACACATTCTTGTTGTGGCCAGTCTCCCGACCGCGCCACGGCAACGACCGAGGGTCTCCCATTGCATCCCTCTCCCCGAGGGAGAGGGTCAGAGTGAGGGCGAGGACCCCTCCGGGGGCGGGACGGCCCCGCCCCTTTCCCCCATGCCCTCGGCGGCGGCTTCGACGGCCCGTATCACATCCGGCATATGCAACAGTTGATTCGCGATGAACTTCACGGGATTCCGCTTGCGATACTTCGTATCGAGAGGCGGACACCCCAGGATGCGGTCCGTGTCTGGACGAACGTGGTGTCGCGTGAGCCGCACCATGCCGCGCCTCCGCAGGTAACGCAGCGTCGCGCGAATCTCCCCGTCCAGACGCACAAAGGCGTCGGGATGGATGTGCCGGCTTTCCAGTCTGTCGCGCGCATGCGCACAGGCCCCGCGTAGCGCGCTCACGGGCAGTTCACAGCCCCGCCTGTGGAGACACCACAAATACAGCAGCGCGCATACAAGGTGCGGGACGTGAATCTCGACCAGTTCGCCGAGCCGCGCGGCCAATTCTTCGTCGAAGGCCCGCTGCCGCTCCCGGTCCGCGTCCGGTTCGAGGTAAAGGGGCGGACCAAATACGACCACGCTGTTGTGCCGCACGGGGTTGAATGTGCGCACAAGCGGCACAGCGGGCACGGACCAGTCGGGATGCCTCGATTGCGTCTGCGCGAGAAAAAACGCGACGCCGCGCGATCGGGCGGAGCGCACGCTGTACTCGATGAGGACACCGCTTCGCGTGCGCGTGCCGCCGGGAAACAGGAGGAAGGACTCTCGCTGATCGAGCAGGTCGACAAACGGTTTCAGTTGCGCGGGTTTCGCGCTGCCCCGGCTGATGAAACAAGCGCCGCCCATTTCGAGCATATCGCTCGGCTTGAACGGGAAGAACCGCCACGCCCAGTGCTTGAAGAAATCGTCCCGGGCCATGAAGCGCACGTAAAGGCCCCCGCCGCTCGCGCGCGTCACGGCGCGAAAGAGGTATAGCGGGTCGGTGATGCGCACGTGGTTCGCCGCGAAAACCGCCGGTCCCTGGCGCGGGCAATGCTCCGCGCCGACGATCCGCGTGCGGCGGTCCCAGTGCAGGATCGATCCGCAGAAGGCCTGGTACTCCGGGTAGTAGTCGGTGAACTTAGGCCGACGCGCCAAGCCAACGCGATAGAGGAAGTATCGCGTGAACACAGGAATGGCCATCAACCAAGCGCGAAGCACTCTCATGGACAGCGTATTCTAAGGGCGAAAACCGTCGGGCGCAAGACGTGCTTGCGCCGGGCGCGCCGCCGCGCTAGAGTATGGGACTCGCGCGACACCGCGCATCATTTCGCAGCAGCACCAGCGACCAAGGAGAAACGTCATGAAAGTAGGCATGTTGACCGCACCTTTTCGGAAGGAACCCTTCGACTCGGTCCTCGAATTCGCGGACACGGCGTCGATTCCCTGCCTCGAGGTGGTCGCGTACCCCGGCAGCAAGCACATCGACCCGGCGAAGCTGACGCGCGCGGGCGCCGAGGTCATTCAAATGAAACTCGCCGAACTGGGGCTCGAACTTTCGAGTCTTGCGTACTACACGACTGACATCACCGACCCGAAGAAGGTGAAGGACGTGCAGACCCACGCGAAGAAGACCATCGACGCGGCGGCGATGCTCGGCGTGAACGTGGTCTGCATGCTCGGCGGATTCCCCGTCGAGGGGATGACGAAAATCCAGACCATCCGCAAGGTTCTGCCGAAGGCGTTTCGGCCCATCCTCGCCCATGCGCGGAAGAAGAACGTGAACATCGCCCTCGAGAACTGGTTCCAGACGTGTCTCCAGGGCATCGACACCTTCGAGGCGATGTTCGAGGCGATTCCCGACGAGAACTTCGGGCTCAATTACGACCCGTCGCACCTCTACCACCAGGAGTGCGACCACCTGCTGCCCGTGTCCCTGTTCGCCAAGCGCATCTTCCACACCCACGCGAAGGACACGCTCGTTGACAAGGCGAAACGGGCGAAGAGCGGTGTGTACGCGCGCGGCTGGTGGCGCTACGTGATCCCCGGTTTCGGCAACATCAACTGGGGCGAATACGTGAGCCACCTGCGCGCCAACGGCTACGACGGCGTGCTCAGCATCGAACACGAGGACGACGCCCAGACCCGCGAGGAAGGATTCATGCGCGGCGCCTGGTACCTCGAACAGTTCTGCTGAGCGGTGCTGCCTTTCGACACCGCGTAGATTGTTGCGGATACCCTCACGTGCGTCCACGTTAGGCCGGTTGCCGCCGTTCGTCAATTGCACTCGGGTTCGAGGGGTCCCGCGAGTTCCTTCAGGAAGAAGAGGCGTCCGGCCAGGGTGGGCATGAACGTGCTGGGAATCCACGGCGTCGGCGCGTGGTGCAGCGTGGCCCAGAGCGACATGCCCTGCCACATCATGCCGCGGTCCAGCGCCCCGTCCGCGCCGCCGATGATCCGGTCGGACTTGAGGAACAGCCCCGGGCCGACGGTGTTCGCGCGGGTCGAAACGAGGGTGGTGCGGCTCTTGAAACTGGTAATCGCGTTCTGCTCGATGGTCATCGGGCACAGTTGCGCGGCGACACGGTATTCGGCGGCTTTCCATTCCTTCACGGACTTGTACTCCGCCGCGAAGTGCGGCTCCCAGAACGCGATGTGGCACGCGCGGCCGATGCCGAAGACCGTGACGAGCCGCGCGCCCTTCTTACGAAGCGCGGCAATCTGCGCGGGATAGCGGGGCAGGTCCCGCTTCGTGGCGAAATGGCGCTGCGCCTTCGGCACGGTCAATTTGCCGAGCGGCGCGTAGAGCGCCTGCTCCATCGCGTTCTGGAACGCGCCCGGGTCGCGCGCTGGCAACGTATTGCCTTTCGCGTCGCTCCATTCGTCCATATTAAATCCGTGCACGTGTTTGCAGTCGACACCCCATTCCTTCAGGAAATACACGGCCCAGCGGTACATGCCCATTGGTCCGACGGGCAAGATGAACGCGATGGGCTTCCGGGCTTTCCGGGCGTTGGCGATCTCGAGGGCGATCTCGTGGCCCATCATCGTGTCGAAATCCTCGAGCGTGTTGCAGGGCACGGGCGCGAAGCGCTTGTTCCACCAGGCTTCCCGCTGAAGAATCGCCTCCGGCGGGCGGGCGCAGAGCTTGTCGAGCGCCTCGAGGTCCCAGCCGGCGGGGAAGAAGCCCTCGAGCAACGAACCCTTGATGGTGCTGAGCAGATTGATGGCCATGTCGTGTCTCCCCTTCGTTTGGGCTACCACTTACGCGACGCGCCTTCTCCCGCGCGTCGAACGCGACGATCACGGTAATGGTATAGCAGAGCCGGGGCGCGCGCCGCCACGCGGCGATCACGGCGTCGGGCGCAGGGGCAGGATCAACGCGCTGGGATGGGCCGCGTCGCAATGCACGCGGTTTCGCGCGACGCGCATGGCCGCGCCGGGCTCGGGGTAGTCCGCGCCCGTATTGGGATTGACCTCGAAGCGGGGGTAATTGCTGCTCGATACGTGCAGGCCGATGCGGTGCCCGCGATGGAACACGATGCTGGTGCTCCAGAGGTCAATCTCGAGTTCGACGATCTGATCGAGCCCGGTCAGCGGCGGCTCCGGGCGTTCGAGCGTCGTGCGGTATTTCACGCGGTGGATGCCGTCGATTACGTTCAACTCCCGCCCGTCGCCCTCGGGGTAGATATCGAGCAGCTTGGCCGTGAAATCCGTGTCCGGCGCATCCGTCGAGACGTAGAGCCGGGCGGACACGCGCCCCGTAATCTCGACGGGCTCCTCGAGCGGTGCCGTGGCGAATCGCAGCAGGTCGGTGCGGCCCGCGCCGCATTCCCGCCGGTCGTGCGGCCCGTGCGGGACATTGAAGAAGAGATTCGGTCCACCGCAGGTCGGATACGGGTCCTTCGGGTCGAACACGAACTCGAGGGGGGGCGCCTCCGCGGAAGGCCGCGCGGTGGCAAGGCCGCCGTCGGAATACAGGTAGAAAGGCGTGAGCGTGGGGGAGAAGGGGGGCCACGTCTCGGCGGTCCGCCACTCGTTACCGGGGGCGTTTGGGTCGGTATCGTCGCCCATGACGAAATACTGGACCTTCGGCGCGTTGGACAGGGCGTTGCAGTCGCCCTTGAGATAACAATCGAAGAGGGCGTGTTCGAGCGCGCCCGTCCCTATGACCATGCCGTTCTTCGGCGTCGGGTGGTAGTCCGTGGGGATATTGCCGTGATGCGGCGTCCAGTTCATCACGAGGTAATTGCGGCCGCGCGCGCCCTCGCCGCCGTTGCGCTCACGCGCGACAAACGCATCGAGGATGCCCTGCTGGAAGATGTCGTGCCAGCCTCCCGAGAACACGGCGGGCGCGGTAATGTCCGACACCTTGGCGATCGAGTCATAAGGCGCCCAGAACGGGCCATAGGACGGGGCCGCCTTGTAGACCGCGATCAGGTGCGGCTGGAAGACGGCGTTCAGCCATCCCTCGACCAGGTTCTTGCGGAACACGCCGCCGTGGTACAGCGCGTGGTGATAGAAACTGGCCGGGGCGCGATGGATCGCCTGCGCGGCGAGGTCCCGCGTGGCCGGCGCGAGCAGCATCTGCGTCATACCGAGCGCCGAGCCGCCGTAGCTCGCAACCTTCCCATTGCACCACGGTTGCGCCCGCAGCCACGCCACCGTATCCGCGCCATCGGCGAGGCCGGGCCGCCAGCCGTCGGCGTAGAAGACATGCGCCTCCCCTTCGCTCGTGCCCATGCCGCGCAGGTCCTGCATGACGCAGGCATAGCCCGCCTTGCGCTCGCCACGGCGCAGGAACCCTTCCATCGGAAAAAACCGGCCATAGGTGGACCGTAACAGGATGGCGGGCCACGGCCCTTCGCCCTCGGGCAGGTAGACGTCCGTAGCAAGGCGTGTCCCGTCCGTCATCGGCACGCGAACATGCTCGGCCGGCTTTTCCGCCGCCCACGCGCAAGCGGCGACGACAAATAGGACGAATCCCGTTAGCGCGGGGCGCAGTATCCCGCGCCTCGCGCCACAATCCTCAAACCACATACTGTGCGCTCCCCCCGGCCATGCCGGATTTCTCGAATAGACCACGCGCGGCAGCATAACGTTTCACCCCCGCCGACCAACCTGCGACCCGGCTCTCACATTCTCCCCCCTACTCGTACTGGTCCTTGTCCTCCGTCGCGGCGCTACTCGCCCATGACCTTGACGATAACGCGCTTGCGGCGTTGACCGTCGAACTCGGCGTAGTAGATTTGTTGCCACGGGCCGAAATCGAGCCCGCCGTTCGTAATCGGCACGATGACCTCGTGATGGACAACAAGACTCTTGAGGTGCGCGTCGCCGTTGGTCTCGCCCGTGCGGTGGTGGCGGTAATCGTCGCGATAGGGGGCTATGCCTTCGAGCCAATCGTCGATATCCTGGATAAGGCCCGACTCCGCGTCGTTCACGTACACGCCCGCGGTGATGTGCATGGCGGATACCAGCACCATGCCCTCTTTCACGCCGCTCTTGCGGACCACCGCCTCGACTTTGTCGGTGATGTTGATGTACTCGCGCTGCTTGCGCGTGTTGAATTCGAGATATTCGGTTGCGAATTTCATGGGAGCGCTCCTCCGTTGTTCAATCCTTGCCGTCGGTTCCGCGTATTTTGCACGGTTCGGTATCGAGAAGAAAAGGGGTATACTGAAGCGCGGACGACACAGGAACGAGAGAAGGACAACACGCCATGCGCTTGTACCTGGTGCAACACGGCGCCGCCGTGAGCAAGGAAACCGACCCGGATCGGCCGTTGTCGCCGGAAGGCGCGCATGACACGGCTGAAATGGCGGTCTTCATCGCGCGACGCAACCTGCGCCTCGATGAAATCTGGCACAGCGGCAAGACGCGCGCGCGGCAGACGGCCATTTCCCTGGCCGGGGCGATTCGCGGGGCCACGGTCCGGGAGCGCGACGGCCTCGCCCCGAAGGACGACGTTACGCCGCTGGTCGAAATCCTCTGCCGCCGCGAGACTGACCTGATGATCGTCGGGCATCTGCCGTTTCTTTCCCGGCTCGCGTCGGTCCTGCTCGGGCTCGACCCGGACCGCGAAGTGATTGCTTTTCGCAACGCCGGGGTGGTTTGTCTCGAACGCGACGCGGAGGGCGATTGGCGCCTGCTATGGGCGCTGCCTCCGGACCTGCCGGCGTCCGAGTGACACGACGGTTCTCCGCGCGCGCCGGGGGCGCAAGTTGCCGCGGCGAGGCGCGGCGGCGTAAGCTTGAGGCGGGGCGCTCTGACCAACCGACGACGGGTGCGGGATGCGGCGGCGCCGAACGTGGATGATTCCCGAACAACGCCAGTGGATGCGGACGTGTAATGCTGCGGTGGATGCGACCGGCGGAAACGCTGTCGGATAGCGAGGTGGACCGGGGCCTGCGGATGCTCCTGCGTGACGCCATGGCGTCGCAGACGATGATCGTGTTGACGGTCGGGCCGTTCATGATGGCGTTCGCGGTGCTGCTGGGCGCGTCGAACGTGGTGCTCGGCCTGATCGGCGCGATCGGGCCCCTTTCCCAGATACTCCAATTGCCGGCGGTGTTTCTGGTCGAGCGCGTGAAACTGCGCAAGATGCTTACGTTGGGCGCGGCCTTCATCAGCCGGTTGGCGTGGATCGTCATCGCGAGCATGCCGCTCTGGACGCCGCCGCCGTACCGGATTCCGGTCTTCATGGGGTCCTTGCTCCTGTTCTTCGGCATGAACGCCGTGGCAAGCTGCGCCTTCTCGTCCTGGACCCGCGACCTGATCCCGGACACCGTGCTGAACACGTTCTTCGGCAAGCGCATGATGTGGGCGACCATATTCGGCGCGACGGTCAGCCTGATTGGCGCGTTCGGTATCGATGCGCTGGGCGACGCGCTTGAAAGCCAACTGCACGCCTACGGCGTGGTCTTCAGCATCGGCGCATTGGCTGGATTCGTCGGGCTGTTCTTCCTGGGGCATGTCCCGGAGCCGCGCATGCACCGCCCGACCGAGCATCACGCGATCAAGGTGCTTTCCGAGCCGCTTCGCGACGCCAATTTCCGCGCGCTGACCGTGTTCCTGGCGACGTGGAGCTTTGCCATGAATCTCTGCGGCCCTTTCTTCGCCGCGTACATGCTGCGGCGACAGGGGCTCTCGATTACCTGGATCCTCGCGTTTTCTGTGCTCAGCCAACTCATGAACATCTTATTCTTCCCGGTGTGGGGGCAACTGGCCCAGCGGTTCAGCAACAAATCCGTGCTCGTGGTCGCCGCGCCGGTGTTTGTGCTGTCGCTCCTGCTGTGGCCGCTCACCTCGCTGAACAGCCTGTGGGTGACCGTCGTCGTCATGACCCTGTTCCACGTGCTGGCGGGCATCACCGGGGCGGGCATCGCCCTTGCCGCGAACAACCTCACCTACAAGACCGCGCCCAAGGGCAAGGCGACGCCCTACATGGCGCTGAACGTCCTCGCGCAGGGCGCCGCGTCCACCATTGCGCCGATTATCGCGGGCGTGCTTGCGGACCGGCTCGAGTACTGGAACATCGTGCTGAGCGTGCAGAGCGTCTACAAGGGCGGCGACGCGCCGGTGGCTTTCGGCCCGCCGCCGCTCGAACTGCACGGCTTGGATTTTCTGTTTATCCTGGCGTTCATATTCGGGCTTTATGCGCTGCACCGGCTTCTGGCCGTTCGGGAGGAGGGCGAAGCGCCGGAGGAAGAAGTCCGCGCCGAGTTTCTCGCCGAGGTCGAGCGACGCATGCGGCAGGTCTCGACCTTGCCGAGCATCCGCATCTTCACGAACGTGGCCATCGCCAGCCTGGGCCGCGTGCTCGGGCGCAAGGAGGCGTGACGGGCGGATGAGGCAGGGAGTGGGAGACCTTCGGTCGCGGCAGTGGCGCGGTGCCGGCCTTTGTCACGCGCGGCGCGTGACTTCGGCGGGCAAGCGGGAGACCGGCCACAGCGACGTCCAAACGGCCCACTTGCTTCGTTTCGCGGGAAGAAAGCCGCGCGCGACCATGTTCTTCTGAAATGTAGCTAGCCATGCACCCACGAATTCTTGAACATCCCTCGCAGTCGTCGCGCAGCGGGCTGACGCTCGTCGAACTGCTCGTCGTTATCGCCATCATCGGCATTCTAGCCGCCCTGCTGCTGCCCGCCCTGTCGCGGGCGCGCGAAAGCGCGAAACGCGCGTCCTGCGCGAGCAATCTTCGTCAGATCGGCATCGCGTTCGAGTGCTACCTCCTGGAACACGACGAAACGTACCCCGCGAGGCAGGACCTGCCGTTGAGCGAGCCGCCCGGATACTGGCTGTGGATGGGCCGGGGCTGGCGGCAACTGCTCGCGCCGTATATCCCCGGCGACAAGGAGCGGCCAGGCGTCTTCTATTGTCTCTCGGACTCCCGCGAGCGCAGCGTCGATGTCTTCGAGCGCACCTCGTATGCGTATTCGATGGCGTTCTATCATTCGCCGGACCAGATCGATTCGCTGGACGACGTGAGCGACAACTACGCGAACCCGCTCCCGACCATCCCGCAGCGGCATGCGACGGTGATGAACCCCTCCCGCAAGATTCTGGTCGGCGAGTGGTTCTCGAATCACTCCGCCTGGGGCAACGACGCGGGCTGGTTCGCAACCGGCGGAAAGCGGCTCTTCCTGTTCGCGGATTACCACGTCGAGTACCTCGATTGGAAAGACGTTCGCATCGGCAACGACGGCCTGCCCAATCCCAATCTCACCATCAACGGCATCCGCGGGAACGACGTGCAGTAACGCCGCGCCGCAAGGGGCGGGTACAATGCCGTCATGATCGCCAAGGACCGTTTCTTGCTCGATCCTTTCACGCCGGCCTATCTCGCGTTGGGCGTGCACGAGGCGCAATCCCGCGCGCACACCGCACTGAGGAACCTCGATGCGTGCCGGGCGTGCCCGCGCGGGTGCGGCGTCAATCGCAACGGCGGCGAGGAGGGCCTGTGCTGGACAGGGCGGCATGCCCGCGTGGCGAGTGCGTTCCCGCACTTCGGGGAAGAAGACTGCTTGCGCGGCTCGCGCGGATCGGGGACCATCTTCTTCACGCCCTGCAATCTGCGTTGCGTGTTCTGCCAGAACTGGGACATCAGCCAGCGGCGGGTCGGCGCGGAATACCCCGCGGAACTACTGGCGGACCTCATGCTCGAACTGCAACGCTACGGCTGCCACAACGTCAACTTCGTCACGCCGAGCCACGTCGTGCCGCAGATCATCGAGGCCGTGGCGGCGGCTATTCCCAAGGGACTCGATGTTCCGATTGTGTACAACACGAGCGCCTACGACTCCGTGGAATCGCTGCGGCTCCTTGACGGGCTCGTGGATATCTACATGCCCGATTTCAAGTACTGGGACGACGAGACGGCGCGCGATCTCAGCAAGGCCCATGATTACCCGGAACGCGCCCGCGCCGCTATCAGCGAGATGCACCGGCAGGTCGGCGTGCTACGCTTCGGGCCCGACGGCGTCGCGCGGCGCGGCGTGTTGATCCGCCACCTGGTCATGCCCGGGCAAGTCGATCAGTCCGCGGCCATTTTCCGGTGGATCGCGGAGGCGCTCTCCGCCGACACGTTCATCAATATCATGAGGCAGTACCGGCCCGCCAACCGCGTCGGCGCGCAACGCCGCTATGAACGCATCAACCGGCGTGCGTCCGCCGAGGAGATGGCCGCCGCCCACGCCGCCGCGCGCGCCGCCGGCCTCTGGCGGTTCGATACGTGACCATTGTCCTCGCACACTGTAATATGGCCCTGGATTCCCGCTTTTGCGGGAATGACGGGCCAAGGCGGCGCATCGTCAACAACCCGTCATTCCCGCAAAAGCGGGAATCCAGGATATAATATTATACCAATACTATATATATGTTACCATGGCTAATTCGCGCGTCGGACGTTTCAAGACCCGTCGCATCCCCGTCCTTACTTCACGATCAGATTCACCATCCGGCCCGGCACGTAAATCTCCTTCACCACCGTCTTGCCTTCGAGGTGTTTCGCGATCTTCTCGTCCGACTTGGCCGCCGCGAGAATAGCGTCCTTTTCCGCGTCCGCGGCGACCGCGATTACCCCGCGCATCTTGCCTTGAATCTGGACCGGAATCTCGATCGTGTCCTCGACGAGCAGCGCTTCGTCGTGCTCGGGCCACGGCTCATAGGCCAGGGTATCGGCGTGGCCGAGCCGCTCCCACAATTCCTCGCCCATGTGCGGCGCGAAGGGCGAAAGTATGAGCGCGAATTGCTCCATTACCCGTCGGTTGACGGCCTCGGCCTTATAGGCCGCGTTGACGAACTCCATCATGCGCGCGATGGCCGTGTTGAAGAGCAGATGCTCGATGTCGTGGGTGACCGCCTTGATCGTTTTGTGCAACAGTTTGCATATCGCGGGGTCGTCGCCCGAGGCCACGATGCGGGAGTGCAGGCCGCCGTCCTCGGCTATAAAGAGTGCCCAGACACGCCGGATAAAGCGGAATACGCCTTGAATGCCCTCATCCGTCCACGGCTTCTCGCGATCGAGAGGCCCCATGAACATCTCGTATAGCCGCATCGCGTCCGCGCCGTATTCCTCGATGACTTCGTCCGGGTTCACCACGTTGTAGCGCGACTTGCTCATCTTCTCGATTTGCGTCTCGACTTCGACGTCCGTCTCCTTGACGTACCACATGTCGCCGCGCTTTTCGACCTGTTTTGGATAGTAATACTTCCCCTGTTTGTCGCGATACGAATACGCCAGGATCATTCCCTGATTGAAAAGTTTGAGAAACGGCTCCTTCGACGTGACGTGCCCCGCGTCGTAGAGCACCTTGTGCCAGAAGCGCGAGTACAGCAGATGCAGCACGGCGTGTTCCGCGCCGCCGACGTAGAGGTCCACGGGCATCCAGTATTGCTCCGCCTCGGGCGACCATGCGGCCTGGTTGTTCTGCGCGTCCACGAAACGCAGGAAATACCAGCATGACCCCGCCCATTGCGGCATGGTGTTCGTCTCGCGCGTCGCGGGCCGGCCCGTTTCCGGATCGATCGTGTGGACCCAGGCGTCCGCGCGCGCCAGCGGCGGCTGCCCGTCCGGCGTCGGCTTATACTCGTCGAGGTCCGGCAGCAGCACCGGCAGGTCCTTCATTGGGACCGTCTTCACCGTGCCGTCTTCGAGGCGGAGCACCGGGAACGGTTCGCCCCAATAGCGCTGTCGCGAGAACAACCAGTCGCGCAGCTTATAATTTACGGTGGCCTTGCCGAGGCCGCGCTCCTCGAGCCATGCCGTGATCTTCCGCTTCGCTTCCGGCACCGGCAGCCCGTCGATGATGTGCGAATTCACCATCACGCCATCGCCGGTATAGGCCGCTTCGGAGATGTCGCCGCCCGAGACCACCTCGATGATCGGCAGTTCAAACTTCTTCGCGAAGGCGTAGTCGCGGGTATCATGGGCGGGTACGGCCATGATCGCGCCATAGCCGTATTCCGCGAGCACGTAATCCGCGACCCAGATCGGGACTTCGGCGTTGTTCACCGGATTGATCGCGTGCGCGCCCGTGAACACCCCCGTCTTGTCGCGCTCGTCGGCCATGCGCTCCTGCGCGCTCTTGTGGGACGCCGCCTCGACGTAGGTCTGCACCGCCGCGCGCTGGGCGTCCGTGGTGATCCGCGCGACGAGCGGATGCTCCGGCGCGAGCACGCAATACGTGGCGCCGAAAAGCGTGTCGGGCCGCGTGGTGAAGACCCAGAACTCCTCGCCCGATCCCGCGACCTTGAACAGCGCGTCCGCGCCCTCGCTCCGGCCGATCCACTCGCGCTGCATCGCCTTGATGCCCTCGGGCCAGTCCAGACCGTCGAGGTCCTCGAGCAGTTTCTCCGCATAGGCCGTGATCCTCAGCATCCACTGGCGCAGCATGCGCTTCTCGACCGGGTCGCCCGTCTCGACGTACTTGCCGTCCTTCACTTCCTCGTTCGCGAGCACCGTGTTCAGCGCCGGGCACCAGTTGACCGGCGCCTCGACCTCATAGGCGAGGCCGCGCTCGAAAAGCACGGTGAAGATCCACTGCGTCCACTTATAGTAGGCCGGGTCCGTCGTATTGATCTCGCGGTCCCAGTCATAAGAAAGCCCGAGTGCCTGGATTTGCCGCCGGAACACGTCGCAGTTCTTATTCGTCACCACCGCCGGGTGTTCGCCCGTGCGCATGGCGTGGCGCTCGGCCGGTAGGCCGAAGGCGTCCCAGCCCATCGGATGCAGGACGTTGAAACCCTTCATGCGCTTGTACCGCGCGAGAATATCCGTCGCCGTGTACCCTTCCGGGTGGCCGACGTGAAGGCCGTCCCCGCTCGGATACGGAAACATATCGAGCACGTAATACTTCGGCTTGTTGTGGTCGATTTCCGCCTTGAACGTCTTGTTCTTCAGCCAGAATTCCTGCCACTTCCGCTCGATGGCTTTGTGGTCATAACCGCCGTTCGACATCAGATGAAACACTCCCGTGAGGCGTCTGCGTGGAAAACAAGGAATCGCGCGGGACTATAGCATACGCGCGCGTTTGTAGTACAAACTCTGCAGTTCGCAGTATACGCTTCAGCGTGTCTTCAAGACAGCCTGAAGGCTGCACTACAAACCCGTTCGTAGTACACGCTTCAGCGTGTCTCGCCCGTGAGCTCCAGGATTTCGTTCTCTTTATCCTCCGGGAAATCGAGGAGTTCGTCGAGGATGCGGGCCATGCGCGTGGGCTCGCTGCGGACGAGTTCCTGGATGAGGCGTAGCGTAAGACGCTTGTTGCGCAGGCTCGATTCCGCGAAGTCGGCGAAAATCTGGTTCAAGTGCGTCGCGTAGATTTCGAAGATGCGGCGCTCGTTTTCCTCGGCGGACGACGTCGAGACGCCCTCGTAGGGGTAGATGCCCAGTTCGCGCCAGTAAGCCAGCGTGTCCTGTGCGCGCTCGACCTCGCGAAAGGTGAAATGCTCGCGCAGCTTGGCCCGCGTCGCATCGAGCAACTGGCGCAGGTCCGGCGATAGTTCCTCGACCTGGAGCAGCCCTTGTTCGTCCAGCGCGGCGAGGTGCGCGGACTTCAGGTAGGCCGAGTAACTGAACCCGCGGAAATAGAGCCGGGGGAGCGCGTGATGCAGCATGAAGCCGCTTTCATTGCACAGAAACACGCCGCGTTTCCCCGGCGTGTTCCACTCGACGACGGTCAGCACCGCGCGCACGCGCTCGCCGTTCTGCATCACCAACTCGGGGAGAAGGTAGTCGCGCGCGCAATCCTCGGCGTTCGCCGGATCGAGCGGCACGCCGTCATAGATGATCTTCACGTCGGGATACTGTCGCATGTACGGCGCGAAGATGTCCGTGACTTCCGCGAGCGCCTTCACGCCGCGCAGCAGTTCGACGCCCTGCGAAAGGGCCGAAACAGTCACCGTAAGCCCTGTCGGCTTCCCCGGACACCCGCGCGCGTCGCTGATCTCGAATTCGCCGAGCCGCGCCGCCCGCCCGGTGATGCCGTAGCCGTATCGGTCGCCGGCTTCCTCGTACACCGTCCGCCACTCAACGTGGTTGCCGAGCGAGAACGCGCGGAACCGCCCGCGCCCGTAGCGCCCATGCAGAATGCGCTTACGCCGATGGGTGCGCAGTCCTTCGCGCTTCCACGAGCCGCCCAGGTTGCGGAAGACGATGAAGGCGTCGTCATAATGGAGTCCGTATCCGTCGTCCGAGACCCGGACCGTCTCGATGCCGCCCATGTTGTTCTCGACGAATTCGACGCGGATCACGGTGGCTTCCGCGTCCAGCGCGTTCCAGACCAGTTCCGCGAGGGCGTTCATGGGCTTCGTGCGCGCCAGCGTTTCGAGGTGGTCGTCGCGCACTTCGACGGTAATCGTTTTCACGCCGATAGACTCCGTTTGGTCGTTCCGGGAGGCGGCGCGGCACCCGAGCGCGCCGCCGAAGAGGCGTTATAGTAGCACGCAATGACGGAGCGCTCAATCTCACGGACGTCAGCGCTGCGCCAGACCGAGGTCTTCCACTTCCATCTTCCAGAGCAGGCGACGGGCGCGGGTCGCCCGTTTCACCGAGCCGAATTGGGTTACTCGAACCGGGCTTATCCCGCAGAATTCGAGGGTCATGCCCTTCAGCATCTGAATGCCGGGGCTCTGATAGAGCAGGCTTATGATCGCCGGCGGGCCGTCCATCGTGATAATCAGCCGCGCGGACCGCCCCGCCAGCAGCCGATGCCAGAAGTAGGTTCGCTCATCGTCGAATTGGAAGCCAAACCCCGGATGGAAGACCCGATCGATGAAGCCCTTCATCAGCGCGGGCATCGATCCCCACCAGAGCGGGTAAACAAACACGAGATGGTCCGCCCACGAGATGTCGCGCTGGGCTATCTTCAGGTCCTTCTCGAAGGGCTGAAACCCCTTGTAGCCTTTGTGGAGAACCGGATCGAAACGGAGGGCGCCCAGTTCGGTATAGCGCACCCATGCGCCGCTCTTCTCCGCCGCGCGCGCGTAGATGCGCGCAAGACTCCCGCAGAAGCTCTCGCTGTCGGGATGCCCCAGGAATATCGCGATGTGTTTTTGCATACGGCTGCGCCTCGACGCGCACCCAGCCTACCAGAAAAGCCGCCTCACCGCAGAATCGCCCGCACGCGCTTGCGCAGATACGGCAGCACTTCCTCCTCGAACCACGGGTTGCGCGCGAGCCACTGGTTGTTGCGGAAGCTGGGGTGGGGGAGGGGCAGGCACCGCGGCGTGTACGCGCGCCACGCGCGCACCGTCTCCGTCAACGATGGCTTGACGCCCTCGCCGAGATGCAGCCGCTGGGCGTAACTTCCAGCGAGAATGGTGAACTCGATGCGCGGTAGACGCTCGAGCAGCGGCGCGAGCCAGCGCTCGGCGCACTCGGGCCGCGGCGGCAGGTCGCCCCCGCGCGGGTCGCGGCCCGGATAACAGAAGCCCGACGGAATGATCGCGATGCGCGCCTCGTCGTAGAACGTCTCGCGGTCGATGGCCATCCACGCGCGGAGCCGGTCGCCGCTTGGGTCGTTCCACGGGATGCCTGTGTTGTGTACGCGCAGCCCCGGGGCCTGCCCCGCGATCAGGATGCGCGCCGAGGCCTTCGCGCGCAGCACGGGGCGCGGCCCGAGCGGCAGACGCGCCTCGCAAATGCGGCACGCGCGCACCTCGCGCAACAGCGCGGCTAAGGTCTCTTCTTCGGCCCGTGTGGTTTTCATACTGCCTCGGCGCCGCCGGTTGTTCCGTCTGATCCGTTTGATCCGACCGATCCGACCGATCCGTCCGATCCGACCGAATGGACCAAAGGCCCGGATTGTATTACACTGCGGTGTGCGGGCACACGAAACCGCATGCAGCAAGGGAGGACAAGCCATGTCCGGATTGTGGATGGCCGGGATGCAGGCGCGCATGGCTGGTGAGACGATTGCGGCAAGCAGCGCAACGCAACGCACGGCGCAGGCGGCCAACGAGATGCGCACCGCGCTCCGGGACATGCAGGACGAGGTGGACCGCCTGTGTCTCCTCAATCAGGCCCTCTGGGAATTGCTTCGCGACCGACTCGGCGTGACCGACGCCGACCTCGAACGGGTGGCCTACGAGGTGGACATGCGCGATGGCAAGGCGGACGGCAAAATCACCGCCCACGCCGTCCGTTGCCCGACCTGTGGCCGCGTCTCGAACTCGAAACACGCCAAGTGCCTCTACTGCGGCCAACTCTTCGAAAAACCCATGTTCGGCTGACAACAATCATCGGTCATGGGTCGAACCCGCCTGTGATAACGGAATCCTTCCGGCGTTCGGTCCATCTTGCAACTACTCAGGTGTCAAGTCGAACGTACAAGTCTCAGACACGTCAACTCTGACCGGCCCATAGATTCCGGACTTCGTGTGCCCCTCGAAGACGTGGTGGCTCGGGTGCCCGACGCCGAAGTGGGGTCCGAGGGTGTTGAAGACCCGCATCTCGATGGCGTTCACGCCGTCTTTCACCGCCTCTGTGATGTCAAAGCGATACGGGTGCCAGATGCGGGCGCCGCAGTCCTTGCCGTTCACGCGCACATCCACCGCGCCGCGCACGCGGCCCAGGTCGAGCGTCACGCGCTTGCCCGATTCCGCGGCGAGATTGACGGAAGCGGTGTATACCACGCCGCCGGAGTAGTGGGGCAGGCCGAGTTCGTCCCATGAGCCGAAGGGAATCCGCCCCTCGCCCGTCTCGAAGGTGATGGGCGCTTCGATGGCCGCGCCCTCTTCGAAACCCGGAACGGATGCGATCCGCAGCGCGGCGATGCGCTCGGGGGCGTCCGGCGCGGGCAGCGCGGCGGCGTAGGCATCGCCGTCGCGTTCGAGCGCGGTTTCCTCGCCGTCCACGAAAAGCCGGACCTGCCCCGGTGTCCGCAGGCGCATCTTGGTTGCGCCCGGCGGTAGCCGGAAGCGATACCAACCCGGAGGCGGCGTTTCGGTTCCCGTCGCGTGGACCAGTCGGTCAAACGGTGCGGCGGGCGGCGGCTCGTCGACGAGCCAGCCCGCGTAGGGGAGCGGATGCGGGCGCGGGCGCAGCAGCAGGCACGCCGGGTCGCCCATATAGCCGTGGGCCGGGCCGGGCAGAATCCGCGTCGCGGCCTCTTGACCCTCGGGCGCATCCGCCGCCGTCCACGTGGTGTCGGAGACGAAGAAAACCCCCGCGCCGGTCTCGAGCGCAACCAATCCGTCCACCAGCAACCCGACCGGCGTTCCCGAGTCTCGGGCCAGAATCTCGATCTCGTTGTCTCCCTCACGCACGACGTTCGCAATGTCGTAGCGCTCTGCGCGGCTCGTAAAATACGGATCGAAGTTCCCCTGGTCCGCCACGAGCGCGCCGTTGACGCGAATCTGATGCAGGTCGCCCAGCGCCACGACCATAGCGGCGCTTTTCACCTTGCCGTCCACGTGGAACCGCTTGACGAAGCGTGTCTTCTCGCTCCGGCTCCGTTCCGCGTTCCATATCCATTCCGGCGCGTGGACTTCCGTCCCTTGCGCGAGGAAGTGATAGAACAGGCGCAGACGGCCGTTCGCCTCGCGTGCGGCCAGCAAGTCAAGTCGATTCGGGCCTGGCCGCAGCTTTACCGCGCCATGCCGCGCCCGCGCGTTCACCGGTTCGCCGAAGGTTACTTCGACGCCGTTGAGGAACGCGCGCTTCTTCGCAGCGCCGCCGATGCGCAGAACCGCGTCGAGCCCTTTTCCTGTGACGTCCTCCGGCACGATGATCGTCGCGCGGGCGACGTAGACGTGCCCCGCGACCACGTCGCCAAAGTCGATGAATTCCTCTGGGATGCGGCCCTTCCCGCCGAGCGCGCTCGAAAACACCGGGTCTTCGTTGATGCCCAGGCGCAGCGAATACACCGCCGGGCGCAGTTCGCCGAGGTTGTCCGGTATCCCGGCAATCGCCTCGAAGTCGCGGCCCACCTTCGCCGTCATCGCTGGGCTCATCAGCGCGCGCGGCCCGAAAGACGCGATCACTACCGGCCAATCCCCGTCATCGAGGTCTGGCCGCGCCCATGCCGCCGCTTCCGAGCCCGGTGTTTCCGGCTTGAATCGGAAGGCGCGCGCCTCAACCGGAATGGGGCCGTCCGAAGGCGGCCAGGCGAAACTGCCGTCCCAGTTATCGCACGTCGGTTCGAGACGGCACGTAAGCGGCCCTTCGACGGCGGTGCGCGACGTTCCAGCCGCGCGGCAGCGCCCCACGAAGGACTTGTCGCCGTAGGCGACGCGCACGCGATGCTCCGAGTCCCCGGCATCAAGCCGCGCCGCAGCCTCGACGCGGACCGCGTCCCCGTCGCGCGTCAAGTCGAGCACATCGAGGTCCGACTCGACCGCGATTGGATCGGCGCTGTCCGCCGCGCGAAACGCGATCAGCGGCGCGGGCGTCGTCGCGAGATCGATCTCGACGCGCGTCGCATTCCCGTCGCGACGATAGTTTAGGAGAGGCCGCGTCTTGCCGCTGAGAGCGTCCCAGAACTCGGGAACACCGTCCACGGCGAATGTCACAGCCATCCGCTGCCCCCGTGCCGCCGCAGTCTCATACAAGGCCCGCTTGTTGATTTCGAACCGCGCTTGGCTCGTCGCGGGCGTACCGTCGTCCGACAGCAAGAAGAAGAAGTCGCGGTCGCCGATACGACGGCGCAAGCTAATGACGGGCTCCTTGGTGTCACGGCCTACCTTGCCTTCAACGGTCTCGGCGACCCGCGCGGTGTCGTCGAGGCGGATGCTCCTCGCGATTAGCCGCTCGGCGAATGCCGCGAATGTCGCTTCATCGGTCTCGTGATTCGCCGTGTACTCCGGGCCCGGGCCGATCATGATTACTTGCCCGCCGCCCGCCGCGAAGGCGTACAACTGTCGCACCGACTCCGCGCCGAGCACGTGCGTCGCGGGCAGCACCATGCTTTCCAAGCGCAGGCCGTCGAGGGCCAGCGCGCCGTCCTGCGACGTCATCCGCGCCAGCGAGTCCTCATCCACAATGATGTAGTCGATGCGCGCCTGCTGGAGCGCCCGCTGGACCGCCCAATAGGCTTGGCTCGCCTGTTGCGCTGGCCCGCCGGGGTTGCCGAATCCCGTATAGGCGTGCACGGTCTTCGCTGGATGCAGCACGCCCACGCGCACCACGTGGCGGCCCTTCGACAAGACCTCGCACAAGCGCGACACGTAATCCGCCAGCATCCTGTAGTGCGCGAAGTACGGCTGCCGCCAGCCCGTGTCCGGCGGCGCCCACTCGTAGAACGACCCGTGAATCGAGTAGTAAATCGCGTGCGGGTCGAAGAGCGTCGCGCCGTTTGCCAGCCACGGGTGCAGGAGCACGGCGATCTCCTCGAGGGTCTGCCCCCACCCGCTCGAGTGGAACGCCTCCATCCACACGCGCGGGCGGCTGTACAGGTCCGCGATGGACTGATGCGGCTTACAGTCGCCGTCCATGTCGTTGCCCGGCGCGGAATAATGGCGTTGCGTCCGGAAATAGTCCACATAGTACTGTTCACCGCGAATCGGGTCCGCGTTGCGCACCGTCTGATCGTAACCGCACAACATGCCGAAACGCTCGTGCCATTCGTAGAGGGGAATGAAGAACGCCTCCTCGTTGAGGGCCGCCGCCACGTCGTTCGCGTCGCAGCGAATCTGGACCGTGCCCGGCCCGTCCGCCGCGCCGAACCGGTCGGTTACGTCGTCATAGAGGGCCGGCAGGCGCTCGATGAGGTCATAACCCTTGCGTTTCAGGAACTCCTCCGGCATCCGCTGGGAGTAGCGCGGAACCGCCGGGAATTCGTCCTGGAACGACCCCGCGATGCCCGTGCCCAGTTCATGCAGGAACCGCCGCTCCATCTTGCCGTGAACGATATCGAGCAGCGCCGCGCCCGCCGCCGGGTTTTGGTAGTCGAACCCGCCCGGTGTCGTGAAGAAGACCTGCACCCGCTGCGGGCCGTCCGGCGCCTGTACACGGACCACGCCGTCCTGCGGCGTCGCGCTCACGCGCCGCACGTTGCGCAGCGGCACGCCAAGTCCCGTGTCCGCCGTCGTCTCCAAGCCCTGCGCCGTAGGCCACGGCGACTGCGCGACCGGGCCGATCACCTCGGCGGCGTTCCAGCCGCCATCGTGGAAGCCCGGCCGGGTCCAACCTTCCTCGGGCGCTTCCGCCGCGCGAAACGCGCCGTCGCTCACGATCGCGCGCCGCGCGCCGTCCGGCGTTTCCCAAATCAGTTCGAGGATGAGCCCGCCGATCCCGCCCAGGTTCTCCGCCTCGACCGCGATGACGTTGTCGCCCGCGCGCAGATACGGCGCGGCGTCAAAGCGTTCGGCCCGGCCCCAGCCCTCCTCGCCGTAGATGCTTTCCTCGCCGAGTTTTTCGCCGTTGAGATACAGCACATAGCCGTTGTCGCAACTGATGTTGATGCGCGCCTTGGCGGGGGCGGTGTCCAGGGTAAACGCACGGCGGAACCAGCGCTTTAGCTTGCCCTCGGGCGTGTTCGGCGCCCAAACCCACTGCGCCTCCTGCGGGCGCGCCTCGGCGGGCGCGAGTTCCGCCGTGAACGCGGCGACGAACGCGCCCGACGCCGGGATGCGGAGTTCGACCTCGGTCGGCCCCTCCACGTCCTGGAATGCGCGCTGCAAGACGACGCCGCGAAACTCCGGATGGTCCCGCACCACGCGCGCCTGTAACCCCGCGCCGGAAAACCCCAACTGGTCATAGAACCAGAGTCGAATGCCGTTCTTCTTCGCCTCCTCGAGCGCGAACTCGAAAAGGTCCCACCATTCCTCTGTAAGGAACGGCGGTTCGTCCGGCGCGCTGCCGTAGAGCGGTCCCGACGGCGCGAGGTTGAGAATAATCGCGTTGTAGATGCCGCCCGCGGCCATGCGCTCGAGTTGCGCGCTGATGCCCTCGCGCGTAATCGGGTCGCCGCTCCACCACCAGATGGGGACGGGCGAAAACTCGGGGTTTGGCGTGGCGAACGCGGGCATAGGGGTCTCCATCTCCGCGATGGTCCCCCACGACGCGGTCAACAAAACGACGCAACATAGTACAAAACGGGTCATGGCGCTTCTCCCCAAGGCTGTTGACAAAGGCGCTACTATACCCGAAGGCGGATTCGCCGTCCACCAACAGGATAGCGCCGCGGCGCGCATCGCTTTCCGGGGGGTTCCGGGGTGTGGCCGCCAGGGCGGCGTAATCGCGATGCTTGCTTCGCGCTTCCGCGCGTTTCGCCGTGATATGCTTCGATGTCTTGATCCGATACGGGAAGAAGCCATGACGATTCGGGAACAGATCGAGGATCGGGAGCGGCAAACGCTGTCGCCGCATGCGGCGCGGGCCGCGGAATCGCGGGGGCGGAAGGACCCGGAGCGGGAGCATCCGTACCGCACAGCGTACCAGCGGGACCGGGATCGTATCCTCCACACGAAGGCGTTCCGGCGGCTTAAGCGGAAAACGCAGGTGTTTCTAGCGCCGCAGGGCGACCACTATCGCACGCGGCTCACGCACACCCTCGAAGTGGCCCAGATCGCGCGAACGGTCGCGAGGGCGCTGTTCCTGAACGAAGATCTCGTCGAGGCGATCGCGCTGGGACACGACCTCGGTCATACGCCGTTCGGCCACGCGGGCGAGGCGGTACTCAACGAGGTGTTCGCCGAAGGATTCCGTCATTTTGAGCAAAGTCACCGCGTCGTCGATAAGCTCGAATCCCGCGGAGACGGCCCCGGCCTGAATCTGACCTGGGAAGTGCTGGACGGCATCCTCTGGCACTCGCACGGTAAGGCGATCCTGTTCGGCAAGGAACCCGCCGGGCCGGCGACGCTCGAGGGGCGCGTGCTCAGCATCTGCGACGCCATCGCCTACATCAGTCACGACATCGACGACGCAGTTCGGGCCGGGTTGATTACGATCGAGGACTTGCCGCGGGACGCGGTGGCCACGCTCGGTCGCGCCACCTCGGCCCGGCTCGACCGTATGGTTTCTGGACTAATCGAAGGGAGCACGGACGGGACGATACGCGTTGTTCCGGAGATACTCGACCCGATAAACGCGCTTCGCGACTATCTCTATCGCGAGGTGTACCCATGCCCGGCCATCGACGGGGCCATCCGCAAGGCGAAATCGCTGCTGCGGGCGTTGTACTTCGACCTGGTCGAAAAACCGACGCCCGAAATCCTTGCTGGCGACACCGAGGAATCGCTCGAACGGCGCACCGTCGACTTCGTCGCCGGGATGACCGACGAGTACGCGCTGCAGTTGTACGAGCGGCGGATGCTGCCGTCTCCCTGGGTGTCATGAGCGGGCGCGGCATGGTCGCGGTGGTTGCCGGCTCCGGCATCGATCTGACGGGCCTGCTCGACGACACCGACGATCCCGTCCCGTTTCGGGAGACGGGCGACGGACCGCCTGGGCATCCTTGCGTATTTGTGCGGGGCCGATGCGGCCTGCGCGATGTAATTGTGCAGCAGGGCCGCTTTCACGCCTACGAAGGCTTCAACCTGGACAGGCTGGTCCGCCCGATTGACGCGCTGTACGCGATGGGCGTTCGCGCCATCGTCTTCACCAACGCAGCGGGTGGCCTGCGGCCCGAGATGGAACCCGGCCAACTCGCCGCCGCCACAGAAGTGGTCGCGTGGCCGTTCCGCCGCTTCGTCCTCCCGGACACGATCCCGACGGACTTTGCCGTGCCGGGCTGCGATCACGCCGGGACCCACGCCTGGATGCACGGCCCCTGCTACGAGACGCGCGCCGAAATTCACGCGCTCCAGTGCGCCCGCGCCGCGACAGTCGGCATGAGCGCCGCGCCGGAACTCGCCCGCTGCCGCGAATTGGGCGTGCGCGCGGCAGTCGTCTCCTGTATCACGAACAATTGTTGCGCCGTCGCGCCGCTCAGCCACGAACATGTGCTTGATGTGGCGGCCAAGGCGTCGCGGCGGCTTGCGTATGTGTTGCGGACCTGGCTTGGGCGCGAGGAATAGCCGCGATTATCGGGCATTCTGTCCATATCGTCCATTCAGTCCATCTGGTACCCCTCATGGCTGCCGCGATTGCCCGCGTGTTGCGTCCGCCGGCTTTCGAGGAGTAAGCTTGCCTTGCCGCACGGATATCCCCTCGGCTGTAACCCACGCATAAGGAAACCAAATCATGCGAAACGTCTTATGTCCTCTGCTCTTGGCTTTCGTCGTTCTTGCCGCGCCGATGGCGCGCGCGCAGGAAACCGCCACGCCCTTTGCGGACGACCAGGAACGGATCAGCTACGCCATGGGCGCGCAACTCGGCGCGCAGATTAAGAAGAGCCCCTACGCGCTGAATCTGGCCGCGTTCGTGCAGGGCGTGCAGGACGCCGCCGCGGGCAAGGAACTGCGGGTAAGCCCCGAGGAACAGGAACAGGCTATTATGGATTTCCAGGAAAAATCGATGCAGGCCACTAGGGACAAGGGCAAGGCCCTCGAGGAGGAATCCGCCGCCTTCTTGGAGAAGAATGCAACCGCCGAGGGGGTTACAGTCACTGAAAGCGGCCTTCAATACAAGGTCGTCGAAGAGGGCTCGGGCGCCACACCCAAAGTCACCGACCGGGTGCGTGTGCACTATCGCGGCACGCTGATCAACGGCGAGGAATTCGACAGCTCCTACGGCCGTGGCGAGCCGGCGGAATTCCCGGTCAACGGCGTAATCCCGGGTTGGACTGAAGCGCTGCAACTCATGAAAGAAGGCGCGAAGTACCAGTTGGTCATTCCCTCGAATCTGGCCTACGGCGAACGCGGCACCCCTGGCATCCCGCCGAACGCGACGCTCCTCTTCGATGTAGAACTCCTCAAAGTGCTGGAGTAGTCGATACGTCTCGGAACTAGGTTTCGGAGGTGGCGGCGGATTCCGAATCCGGCGCTGCCTCCGGGACCGGCTGTTCCGGAGGTGCGAGGCCCGCATCGGCCATGCGCCCGTCGCGCCAGAGATACACGAACAGGCTGATGCCGCGGCCGTAATTCTTCACGCCTTCCTTGATGCCCTGCGCCTGAAGATACTTGTCGTAGACCTTCCAACTGGATCGTTGGAACCACTCGATGCGATAACGGGCCGCCGCTTCCCGCGCCGCCTTCAGATCTTCCCGCGCCACGTCGGGCAGCCGCTCCATGGCGGCCTGCTGCTCCTCGCGCGGCAACTGGCGGACAAGGTCCGTGTACATGTCCAACGCGACGGCGTAGCGCGCGTACGCGTCGTCGGCGCGCATTCCCGCCACGAACCCGATGAGCGTGGCCTCGGCCTCCGTGCACATGCCCGCGATATGGCCGAGTTCATGCGCGCCCGTGGACACGAACGCCGTGTCCGGCATACCGCCGTCCACGTGCGGCTCGAGCGTATACGGCGTGCAGATGCCGGAGGTTCCGTTCGCGAGCAGGAGGCCCTTTGGCGTCGCCTTCACGCCCGACGGCAGCCAGATGGCGTGGCCGTCCCACTCCTTGATCGTGTCTTTCATCGCCGCCGCGACCGCGGCCAGCGCGCGGTCCGTGTCGCGGTCCTCCGGCGTCTCGGGCTGATCGCGAAGGATAACCTCGATCAGTTGATCGCGCAGTAGGGCGGCCTGCTCATCCCCTATCGCTTCCGTATCCAGCTTCAGTCGCTCCTCGACCGCGAGGCGTTGATAGCCCGCCGCCCAGAACACAAGGAACCACACAGCAATAATGGGCGCAATGAAGAAGGCCCATTGGAAGCCCCAGAAGAACCCGCGCCAATGCGAGCGCCCCTTGATCGCGCGCAGGTATATCCAATTCGCCGCCCACAACAGCGGGAATCCCGCGACGAGGGCGACCATCAGCGCCAGCGCCACGGAGAACGACGCCTGATTCGTCAAGGGGGCCACGCCGGCCACGATGACGCGATACACGAAACGCGTATAGAATCCTTCGACAAACGCCTTTGGCGGCGGGAGAAGAAACCAGAGCGCCAAACCCGCCCAGCAGAGCAGTCCCAACCCCATCCAGAAGCTGCTCCACCGCGATACGCGGCGCTTGGGCTGGTTTCCCTTTGATGATGCGTCCATGACTTCTCCTATATTGCAGCGCGCCCCCGGATCAGGGGGGGCATTTCGCGCACACCGACCTAAACAGCGCCGTGCTGAGGTAGCGGTCACCCCGGTCAGGCAACAGCGTCACAATCGTGCCGTGGTCCATGTGCGCCGCGAGTTGAATCGCCCCCGCGACCGACGCGCCGCTCGATATGCCCACGAACAGGCCCTCCTGCATCGCGAGCCGCCGCGTGGTCTCGAAGGCGTCGTCATCCAGGATCGTGATCTTGTCGTCGAGGCGAGCCGGGTCGTAAATCTCCGGCACGAGAGATTCTTGCAGGTTCTTGAGTCCCTGGATGGCGTGGCCGAGCGTCGGCTCGACGCCGACTACCTGGATGCGCGGGGACCGCTCCTTGAGACACATAGACACGCCCATCAACGTGCCGGTCGTTCCCATGCCGGCCACGAAAGCATCAAGCTGGCCGCCCGTCTGGGCGTATATCTCGGGTCCGGTCGTTTCGTAATGAGCCAGCACGTTGCTTTCGTTCGCGAATTGGTTCGGCAGGTAATACTTGTCAGGTTCTTCGATAAATTCCTCGTGCGCGCGCCGCCGTGCGCCGTCGGTGCCTTCCCGCGCACAGGTAATCTCGACCTCCGCCCCGAACGCCTCCAGCACGCGCCGCCGCTCCTCGCTCACGCAGCCCGGCAGCATCAGCTTCACGTGATACCCCTTCAGCGCGCCGATCATCGCCAGCGCGATGCCCGTATTGCCCGAGGTAGGTTCGAGGATCGTCTTTCCCGGGTGCAGTTCCCCGGATTCCTCCGCCTGCTTGACCATGTACCACGCCGTGCGGTCCTTCACCGATCCGCCGGGATTCGCCCCCTCGAACTTCGCCAGGATCCGTGCCCGCGGGTTCGGACTCATCCGGTGCAACTCGATCAGCGGCGTGTTGCCGATCGCGCCGATCACGCCCGTCGCGTGTGTGTGCGCGAGCAACGCCGCGCCTGAGACCGTCGCGTTTTCACCGTGCATGATTCGCCGTGCCTCGTCTTATTCGCCCGCGCCGTGGAAGCGGTCTTCCTCATCCCGGAAAAGCACGTTGAAGGTCGTAAGGCTTCCGTAAGCGCGGGTGATGATCTTCTGGAATTCGAGCCGGTCCTCGTGGCTCAACCCCGGATGATTGTTGATCTTTTGCTCCAGCACGCGCAATTTCTCGCGCACAGAAGTGATCTTCTTGAAGAAAGCCTCAATGGGAACGTCCTTCTCCTTGAGGGCCGCGTCCGCAGGTCTTAGCACCAGTGTGCCGCCGGACCACTTCGGCGCGATTTCGTACCGGCCCATGCCCAGTTCCTCTTCGAGCACCTCGCGCAGGATCGCCTTCACCGTCTGCCAACTCAATTCCATCCGCGGTCTCCTTTTCTACGATTCCGGCCAAGCCAATTCCACGAGGTACACCTGTCGCGTGCCCTCGTGCGTCGAATCGATACAGAGCCGCTTCCCGTCGCGGCTCCAGCGCGGGTGCAGGTCGCAGCGCCAGTCGCGCTTGAACGTGTCCGGCTGGTGGAATCGCGCGACCTCGCGTACCTGCTCGGTTTCCATGTCGCCGATGAACAACCGCTGCATACGCTCCGGCCCCTGTGGATAGCTGTCGCTGACCAGCCAGCGCCCATCGGGCGAGAAGTGGCAGTGTCCGTCGCGGTCAAGCACGTCGGGCGCGATGGGGCGGTGGTCCGTCGCGCCGTCCGTGAACAGGACATGCAGCCACTTCGACCCCCCTTGAAAGCGCGAGGTCACCATCAACTGCTTCGCGTCGCGCCAGTCGTAATGCGAGTTATTCCATTCATAAGGCACCACGCAGCGCAGGTCGCTTCCGTCGGGGTTCACCGTGTACGCCGCCGAGAGGAGGCTGCCGACCGGACTCTTGAAGCGTGCCAGGAAGAAGATGCGCGTGTCGTCGCGGTTGAACAGCACATGATTGAACCACATCACGTCGTCCGCGCGGCCTTCCGGCGGCGGTCGATCGCGAAAGACCCGATCAATCGTTACGATGAGGCGGCTTTCCCCGGATGCGAGGTCCATCACGTACAGGCCGTCGTTGTCCGGATGCGGGTCATCCGTCGTTGCCTCGTGAACGCCGGGGTAGCCGTAGCCGGGCCGTGTCTTGTTGAGCCGGGCGTAACTGATGCACGCGGCCAGCTTGCCATCGTGCGCGACGGCCGATACCGCCCGCGGCAGTTCCCGCCGTTCGCCCGAGTGCACATCGAGGATCACGGACCGCGCCGCGCCGTCCACGCAGTCGTTGTAGATGATCTCGCGGTCCGGCGCCGTGCCCAGCCAATGGGCGAGCGCGCCCTGCTGGAAATTCCAAGCGCGCGTAACGGCGAGAGCGCGCAATTCCCCGGTCTCGGTGTCCACCAGGCACACCCGCGCCGTATCCTCCGCGCGCACTTCGCGCCCGTCGAAGTCTGATTCGATACAGACGACGTAGCGCCCCGTCGCGTCCCACGGGAATATGCCATAGTAGTTGCAGAAGTGGACCTTCGGACCCTGCGTTAATGCGTGCACCGCCGCCACGCGCGGAAAACCGTCAGGCATGGTGTCGGCGATGGCCATGCGATTGTCTTGCGCCGCCGCCTCGTAGACCCAACTGCCCACGCCAACAAATGCAATGAGAAAGAAGGCCCACTGCGCATTCATGGCGACCCTCCTCTCGCCGTTCTCATGCTCGTCCCCGCCGCCAAATGAGCGAACACGTTCGTAGTGCAGCCTTCAGGCTGTCTTGGCCGGGTTTTTCCACCCAGATCACGCATCGTTCGCGTCCAGGATTGCGCGCGTTTCCTCATTCACCTGCTCCAGGCTCAAGTCCCGCGCGCGCTGGATACGCTGAAACCGCTTCTGGAACTGGGACGCCGCGTACCCGAGGAACTCGTCCTGGGTTACACCAAAGGGCGGCGGATCATAGTGGGAGAAGATGTCCGTGACCACTCCCAGGCCGACCGGAAACAGGTCGTTCATCGTAGCCTCGACCGTGGGCCACACGGACGGGTCTTCCGCCATCAGGCGGCTCAACAGGTAGACCCCGTAAGCGATATGCCGCGATTCATCCAGCTTGAGCTTGCTGACGCCCTCGCGCGTACCCGGCATCATGCCGAACCGGTCCATGATGGTGAAATAGGCATGGTACCCCGTCTCCGCCAGCATGCCTTCGACAATCATGTTGTAGACCGCCGACGCGCGCGCCTGCACCCGAGGCGACGAATCCGCCTCGAGCGCGCAAAGCGCCTCCGGCAGCGCCTCGTACACAATTCTCCGGTAATTCGGCGACTGGTAAACGGTCAGGTCTGCGGGCGCTTCACACACCTCGGTCAACACGCGGCTGAAAAAATCCACGTGCTTTGCCTCTTCCCACAGGAACGTGGTCAGGTACAACTCCTCTTCCGTCCTGCCCTCGTTCGCGACGACGCGGATCAACGGGAGCAAGTCCAGCGTGACCGCCTCCTCGCCCGCGACGAACATCGACGTCAGGCGCAATATGATGTCCTTTTCTTCAGGAGAGAGCTTGGCCCAGTCCGCCTTGTCTTGGGAAAGATCGAGGTCGCTCGGGTTCCAAACCCCGAATCTCTTCGCCCGCTCGAAGAGCAGCATCGGCGGCGTGTCCCGCCGAAGCCCCCGAGTGGTCGTCGTGAAGGTCGTATGCGGCATGAGATTCCTCTTCCGGGGTGCCGACTATGGGCAACGCCATTTTATCAAGTTGCGCCAGTTGGCCCAAATCCTCTGACGGCAGGGCATGGCGCAGTGGACAACCATGATCTGGTTCCCGCCCCCGCTGTACCCCCCCCCTCGTTTCCCACCCCACCCCGTTTGCGAATGGCACATCCCTTGTGCTATCCTTGAGAAAGTAGGCCTGCTGTCTTGTTGGCATGCCGTAAGCTCAAGTGCCCGTCGACAAGGAGACGGATTGAGGAGTGAGGGAAGACACCTGCCCCGAAAGAGGTGTCATCGAAGAATGTTCCGCGCCATGAACAGGCCTTTCGATCTAAGTGTAACCCATATGGCGTGCCAAGGAAGAACCTGATGAAGATCTATGTAGGCAATCTCTCGTACCAGACCTCCGACCACGACCTCGAAACCATGTTCCAGGAATTTGGCGAAGTCGAGTCCGCGAAGGTCATCACCGACCGTGACAGCGGCCGCTCGAAGGGCTTCGGCTTCGTGGAAATGCCGAGTCGCGATGAGGCAACGGCCGCCATCGAAGGCCTTAACGGCAAGGAAATGGGCGGACGCACGATTACCGTCAATGAAGCCCGGCCGAAGCCTGCCGGCGGCGGTCGCGGCGGCGGCTACGGCGGTAGTGGCGGCGGTGGTGGTCGCGGCGGCTACGGCGGTGGTGGTGGCGCGGGCGGCGGCTACGGCGGTGGTGGCGGCGGTGGCCGCAGCCCCTACGGTCGCGGGGGCGGT
>JAKQEQ010000186.1 GCA_029556545.1 Candidatus Hydrogenedentota bacterium | reverse complement strand
AACCTGCACGCCGACACGCTCGATGAGGCGCGCCATCAGATCGTCCATGAATGCGGGGCTGCGCCCGAGGGATTCGACGCGCTGGGAATCTTTGTGGGGGTATCGGTGAAGCGTGGCGGATTGGGGACGCGGCGGCGGGTCGAGCGCATGGATTACCACGACGGCGGGCGCTGGCGCGCGTGGGATGCAAAGAACGAACCGACCGAGCGCGAGCGCGACATCGCGCTTTTTTTCGCGGAATGCCTCAAGAACGGGATACGGCGAGTCGAGGATGTGCGGGCGGCGTGGCTGGAAGCGCGCTGAACCGCCACCCGCATCCAGTAGAGGCGCGTTGCAACGCGCCCCTCGTGTTTGGCCCTTTTTGTTTCAGTTCATGGCGTAGAAGATTGCGGATTCGAGGGGGCCGGGGATTTTTGGGGGCTTCTGGGTAGGGGGTGAGGCGGGGGGGGAGAAGCCGGAGAAATTGTCGGGGGCAATGGCCTCGCCCCACATCTCGAATCGCAGTTGGTTGATGAGTTCGGCTGTCGAGGCGCGCCGGTCGCATCGGGGGGCTCGCCACTTGGGGGGCGGCAATTGGTCGGGCCGTCCGGCGGCGCCGAAGGCGCGGGCGGCGGCCAGCAGCAGGAGGCTGTAGGCGGCAACGCCCATGGCGGGGGCCTTCTGGACCGCCACGGGGGTTCGCACCTGCGCCTGGCCCACGCCCAGCAGGGTTTTCTCGTCGCGGAAGTTGACCTCGATGTCCCAGCGCCAGACGTAGGCCTGTAGAATCTTCTCGATGGGAAGTTCGGGATCGGTGCAGATCAGGAAGCCAGGGCGGCGATACAGGAGTTTTCCGAGGCGGGTTTTGCGATAGCCGAGCGGCCGGATCACGACCAGGCGCAGGTCCCGGGCGCCCGCGCCACTCCAGCGCGCCGGCGCGAGCGTCTTGACGTGAAACTGGAAGTGTTCGCCACATGCAAAGACCGGCACCGCCTGCCAGGGCACGGACTCGTCCCTGCGCAGATCGTCCGGCGTTGGCAGGCGATCGCCGTAGACGCGCCGCCTTCCGCGCCCCCCGGGCGAGGCGCCGGGGCGCTCGTGGAGCTTGGCGTCCTTGCGGATGCGCCCGATCAGCACCGTGTCGGGCGGCAGGTTCCTGAGCACCGTGCGGTTGGTGAAGCGACCGTCCACGAGAACCCACAAAGGCCGCCCGGCCGGCGTGCGCTCGCGCAGGCGTCTGAGGCGCTCGACGCCCCGGACGTTGATCTGCGCCTGCCCGGCCGCCTCGCGATATTGTTGCCACTCCTCGTCCGAGGCGTTGCTACGGGGCTTGACGGCGGGGGGCGCATGCTGGAAGTCAATGGGAACCATGCGCGCCTTATGCTCGTTCAGGGGCAGGGCGGCGCTGATCTGCAGGACGCGCTGGCCCAGGGCGAAGTTGACGTGAAAAGCCGGGCCGAGGGGGTCCTTGCGCCAGCCGACGCCGCTGACTCGGCGCCCTCGCTTCCGCAAAATCGAGTCATCCATGGCCGCCACCAGCGGCTGGTCGGGCGCCAGAGAGTTTTCCAGTTCCCTCTGAAGCGCCGTGAAGAGCGCCTCTTCGTCCACCCGCTCGCGCTCCAGGAGCCGGTAGTCGGCGCTCCAGTCCTGAAACTGACGCCCGGCGGCGCACAGCAGGCCCGTCACGGTGTGGCGTCCCAGGCACGCCAGATGGCTGAGGGCCAGACGCCGCGCGCGCTCGGCCACGCGGCGCTGGGTGAAAGCGCCGGTGCATTGCTGCCAGATATCGTCGAAGGCGCTCAGGACTGACGCCGTTTTTTTTTGATATCGACGGGATCTGGCGGGACGTCGCGTCGCGAGAGCACCAGATGGCGCTTGTCCGAGATGGTCCATTCGACGACCTCCGACTTTTGAAAATCCATGGCCTCGGCGATGGGGGTGGGGAAACCGATGTACCACTGATCAACGCCTCTTGCGCGTTTGATGTGCTGAACCTTGGTTGGATATCCCATGATGATTCTCCTTTCTGCAACTAGTATATATACTAGGTCATGATTTGCAAGGAAAATCAAGCGCAAAATGCACATCTCTGGCGCTCAACTAGTAAAAGGCCAAACACGAGGGG